>NZ_JBIAIQ010000006.1:142609-400819 GCF_042871525.1 Streptomyces sp. NPDC005784 | reverse complement strand
GGCGCGCCCCGGGCGGCCCGGGGGGGGGCCGGCGCGGGCCCCCCCCCCGGGGCCCCCCCCGGCCCCCCCCCCCGGGGGGCGCGGGGGCGGGGGGGGGGCCCCCCGCCGGGGGGGGGGGCCCCCCCCCGGGGGCCCCCCCCGCCGTCGTATGCCGTGGGAGCGCCCGCGGCGATGCCCGGCGTCGGGAAGCGGCCCTGCTGCGGGCGCCCGTGGTGGCGGCGCGTGCTCAGTGGGGGACCATCCCGCCCGTGACGTTGACGAACGTGCCGGTGATGCCGCCCGCCAGGTCGGAGGCGAGGAAGGCGGCGGTGGCGGCGATCTCGGCCAGGGTGGGGTTGCGGCGGGTCATGCGCATCCCCGCGAGGTTCGCGAGCAGCCCCTGGAGGGCCGCTTCGTCGAGGTCCATGGCGCTGTCGACCGCGAGAAGCTTCTCCCGGGTCAGTGTCTCGGGCACCCCGGCCGCCCACAGACCCACGACCCGCAGTCCGCGCGGCCCCAGTTCCGCCGCCAGGTTCCGCACCAGCGTGTCGATGGCCGCGTCCGCGGGTCCGGTGCCGCCCATCATCGGACTGCCGTGCGCGGAGCCGCTGTTGAGCGTGAGCACCACGCCGGAGCCCGCCTCGGCCATGCGCCGGGCGGCGGCCCGGGCGGTGATGAAAGCGGTGCGGAGGCCGGTCTCGACGGGTCGGACGAAGTCCTCGACCGGCATGTCGACCAGGGGAACGCCCTGCACGTCGCCGCGCGTGACGAGGTTGAAGGAGATGTCGACGGCGTCCAGGGAGCCGATGTGCGCGTCGACCGCCGTCTCGTCCAGGGCGTCCAGCACCGCGGTCTCGGCGTGCCCGCCCGCCGCCGCGATGTCCTTCGCCACCGCGTCCAGCGTCTCGGCCGTACGCCCCACGAGGTGCACGCGGGCACCCTCGCGGGCGAAGGTACGGGCGACCGCACCGCCGATGGATCCGCCGGCGCCGTAGACGACCGCGGTCTTGTCGGTGAGCAGCATGATGATCTCCTGAGGTGTTCGCCGTACGAGCCGGTCGTACGTGTCGGTCATGCAGACGTACGTGACCTCCGGCATTCATCGGTCGGCACTCATCGTCCGGCGTGCGGCGCGGGCCGCTCACCTGTCGGCAGGCAGCCGCAGCGGCAGTCCGAACGCCGGGAACAGGTGGGGCTCGAAGGAGGTGATCTCCACGATGCGGTCGCCCTCGACGCGCAGTACGTCGAGGACCTGGGCGCGGTACACCGTCGTACCCGGGCGTCGCACGTAGCCTCCGGCCGCGAGTTGGCCGTTGGCGCGGGCGGGAAGGTGGCGCCAGTGGCCGAGGAACAGCGGGGACGCGGGGTCGAGGCTGATCCGCAGGAACTCGGTGATCGCGGCGCGGCCGACGAACCAGAACGGGTTCGGCGGCATGGTCAGCCTGACGTCCTCGCTGAGCAGGTCGGTGAACGCGTCGAGGTCGAGACGTTCGGCGGCGGCCATGTAACGACCGAGGATCGCGCGCTCGCGGTCGTCCGCCTCGGCGGTCCACTCGGTGCGGCGGGCGGGCAGCCGGGCGCGCAGGGCGGGCCGGGCGCGCTGCAGGGCGCTGTTGACCGAGGCCACCGTCATCTCCAGGGCCTCGGCGGTCTCGGCGGCGGACAACCCGAGAACGTCGCGCAGGACCAGGACGGCGCGCTGGCGGGCCGGCAGATGCTGGATGGCGGCCAGGAAGACCAGTTCCAGGGTCTCCCGGGAGACGGCACGGGCGTCCGGCTGCTCCTCGGCCGAGGGCAAGTCCTCGTCGGGGTACGGCTGGAGCCAGGTGATGCGGGCCGGGGGGTCGGCCGTGCCGTGGTTCATGCCGGGCACCGGTTCGTAGCGCCGGGGGCGGCGGGCGGTGCGCCGCTGGAAGTCCAGACAGGTGTTGGTGGCGATCCGGTACAGCCAGGTCCGCAGGCTCGCCCGCCCCGCGTAGTCCTCCCGCGCCCGCCAGGCCCGCAGGAACGTCTCCTGGACGAGGTCCTCCGCGTCGTCGTACGAGCCCGACATGCGATAGCAGTGCACGCGCAGCTCACGCCGGTGCGGCTCGACGAGCGCGGCGAAGTCGCTTTCACCGAGAGAGCCGCGCGCCTCGGAGCGCCGCGCCACGGAGTCGCCGGTCGCGCTTTCGTGGGTCGCGGGTTCGTGGGTCACGGAGCCGGGCGTCACGGACTGAAACGTCACGGAGTCGTGCGTGACGGAACCCGGCGCGGGGGAGGGGTGCCGGCCGGCGGAGGCCCGCGGGACGGCGGTGCGCGACGCGGCGGAGTCCCCCGTGGCCGCTTCATCGGCCGCGGCGGAGTCCCCGGCGGCCGCTTCGCCGACCGGAGCCGGTGCGCCCGGGGCTTTCGTCACGGCGGGCCGTGTGACGGAATCGTCGCGGGCGGTGTCCCGGGCGACCCGGGCGACGCGGCGCAGCCGCCCGACCGAGGAGGCCAGTTCGCTCACGCCGGAGTAGAAGACGGACGGCGGCTGCGGCACCAGCGCCTCGACCTGCCGCCCGACCTCCTCGATCAGTCCGCGCACGGTGTCGGCCGGTGCCGTCCGGCGGTCCCGGTACGCCTTCTGCCGACAGGCCGCGGAGCAGTACACCGAGCTCCGCCCGGTGCGCCCGGCCCGGTCGGGCAGCGCTTTTCCGCAACTCGGGCACACGGCATCGACGACCACGGGGACCTCCGGGCTTTCGTCATGCGGGTACGACGTGACGGTATCCGTTGCGTCGCCCGAGGCGCCGCGGAAGCGCCGCACCCGTGGAATCCGGAGGGGGCGGGGCACCGGCCGGTGCCCCGCCCCCTCGGACGCGCGGTGCATCAGGGTGTCAGCCCTGACGCGCGGTGTATCCGGGTGTCAGCTCTTGAGCTCGGCCGCCACCAGCTCCGCGATCTGGACCGCGTTCAGCGCGGCGCCCTTGCGGAGGTTGTCGTTGGAGATGAACAGCGCGAGGCCGTGCTCGGCGGTCTCGTCCTGCCGGATGCGGCCGACGTACGACGCGTCCTTGCCGGCGGCCTCGAGGGGGGTCGGGATGTCGGAGAGGGCGACACCCGGGGCGCCCGCGAGCAGCTCGGTGGCGCGCTCGGCGGAGAGCGGGCGCGCGAAGCGGGCGTTCACCTGGAGCGAGTGGCCGGAGAAGACCGGGACACGGACGCAGGTGCCGGAGACCTTGAGGGCGGGGATCTCCAGGATCTTGCGGGACTCGTTGCGGAGCTTCTGCTCCTCGTCCGTCTCGTTCAGGCTGTCGTCGACGATCGAACCCGCGAGGGGGAGCACGTTGAAGGCGATGGGGCGCTTGTAGACCTGCGGCTCGGGGAAGTCGACCGCCTCGCCGTCGTGGGTCAACTTGTCGGCGTCGCCGACGACCTTCAGGGCCTGGCCGTGCAGCTCCGCCACACCGGCGACGCCGGAGCCGGACACCGCCTGGTAGGTGGCGACGACCAGCGCCTCCAGGCCGGCCTCGTCGTGCAGCGGCTTCAGGACCGGCATCGCGGCCATCGTCGTGCAGTTCGGGTTGGCGATGATGCCCTTGGGGCGGTCGGCGATCGCGTGCGGGTTCACCTCGGAGACGACGAGGGGGACCTCGGGGTCCTTGCGCCAGGCGGAGGAGTTGTCGATCACGACCGCGCCCTGGGAGGCGACCTTCTCGCACAGCGCCCTGGAGGTGGCGCCGCCCGCCGAGAACAGCACGATGTCCAGGCCCGAGTAGTCCGCCGTGGAGGCGTCCTCCACCGTGACACCGTCGAGGACCGTCCCGGCCGAGCGCGCCGAGGCGAACAGGCGCAGCTCCTCGACGGGGAAGGCCCGCTCGACGAGGATCTTGCGCATGGCTGTGCCGACCATACCGGTGGCTCCGACGATTCCGACCCTCACGGCGACTCCCTTAGCGTGCGTTCTACGTGGTCCAGCGCTTCCATCATGCGTCTGACCGGGGTCCGCGTGTCCAATCCTTTCGCCGCGCCGCTCACAGCGTGGGACGCCGGGACGCGCGCCGCGGAGCCCGATCCTGCGGCGGCCGGGCGTCCGGGTACGAAGAAATCGCCCGGCGACGGAGGGGAACCGCAAGCCGTACGGTGTGGGCGCCGTGATGGATCCGGGCCCGGTGTGACGTACGACTCGAACCGGGCCGAACGTTTTGGCCCGCACCGGCGTCGTAGAGGCAGACGCGGGAGGGGAGGGGTGGCTGTGCTGCGCAGAAAGCCACGTCGGGCTCCGGGGGCGGACGATCCCCTGGACGCGGCTCAGGAACGCCGGGTGCGGGCGGTGCTCGCGCTCGGCGGCGTACCGCAGGCGGACCTGCCGGACGGGGTACAGCAGGTCCGGCTGCGGTTGCTGGAGCGCGCCGCCAAGGGGGACGAGGCGCCGCGCGATGTGTCGGCCTGGGCGGCGGTCGTCGCCTCGAACCTCGCGATGGACTGGCACCGGGCCAAGCGTCGGCAGGAGCGGCTGGGTGAACGCCTCGCCTCGCTGCGGCAGTTGGAGCAGCCCTCGGACGAGGAGGCCAGTGTGCTCTCGCTGGCCGTCGCCCGCGGCCTGGACGAACTGCCCGACGCCCAGCGCCAGGTCCTCGTCCTGCGGTTCTACGCCGACCTGCCCGTGCGTGACATCGCCGACGAGCTCGGCGTACCCGAGGGCACGGTCAAGAGCAGGTTGCACACGGCGGTCCGCGCGCTGCGCGCCCGCCTGCACGAGGACGAGGTGGTGTGACGTGGCCGAGTACGAAGGTGTGGACGCGCTGTTGGCCGCGATCACGGACGACGCACTGCCCGAAGGCGCCCGCTACGACGTCCTGTTCATGGCCGAGCACCAGTCGGCCGTCGCGGACTTGGACGTGCTTCGGGAGCAGCTGGTCATCATCGGAGACACGCTGGCGGGCTCCGGGAAGGCGGCCGAGCCGGCCCGTGCGTCCCAGAAATCCAAGAAGTCCAAGAAGTCCAAGAAGCTCCGGAGATTCGAGAAGTCCGGGAATCAGCAGCAGGCACAGGGGGCACGGGCGGCGTCCGGGGGCGGGCGTCCGGGGGGCGTCCCGAAGAAGCGCTCCTGGCATCCGGGTGCCCTCGCCGTAGGCACCCTGGCGGCGACCGCGGTGGCCACGCTGGTCGTCGGGATGGGCTGGCTGGTCGCGCAGGGCGGGGGCGGAGCGGACGCCAAGACCTCTTCCGACGCCAAGGCGGGCAGCCCCGCCGCCGGCTCCTACAGCGCCCCCGGCCACATCGCCTGCTCCCGGCTCCTCGCGGAGGGCACGGTCACGAAGGTGACCCCGGTTCCCGGCACCGCCCAGGACCGGATCACCCTCGACGTCTACCACTACTACAAGCCGGCCAAGGGAGAGAAGGAGGTCACCTTCCTGATGGACCGGGACGCCCGCCCGCGGCTGCACCGGGGCGACGAGGTGCTGGTCGGCATCCAGCAGCACGCCGTGACACCCGACATCTGGACCACGGGGGAGGAGAACATCGCCCGCGACCGGTCCTGGATCGTCAAGGCGCTGCCCGAGTCCCAGGGCATGAAATGCGGACAGTGAAGTGCGGGCGATGACGCGCGGGCGGTGACGCGCGGCAACGGGCCGGGCGGCACGCGAAAGGGACGGGACGCGAAAGGGACGGGACGCGAAAGGGCGGGCGTCCGTTTCCGGACGCCCGCCCCGTTCTCCCCGGGCCGCTCTCGCGGCCGGGGGTCACGCCGTCACGGCGTGACCTTCTCGATCTTCACGCTACCGAGGCCCGCGACCGTGCCGCGCGCGTTCACCAGCTGGACCTGACCGAAGAACTCGCGTCCCTCGGGCGCAGCCGCGGCGGCGGTGACCGAGCCGGACACCGTGGCCGAGGCGCCGGTGGCGAGCTTCACCGGGGTGGAGTCGTCGACCGAGACCGTGCCGAGCGCGGTCGAGAAGAACACGTCCCGGTAGTCGTACGCGGTCGAACCCGACGGGACCGAGTAGCCCGCGACCTCGATGGTGTACGTCCCGGCGGCGGGGGAGGCGATGGAGACGGCCTCCTCCGAGTCGCCGTCCGCGGACTGGCCGACGACGGTCCCGGCGGCGTTGTACACCGTCAGGTCGAGGTCGGCGGCGTTGTCCGAGACGTTGCCGATGGCCACGTCGAGCGACGCGGCGCCCGCGGGCACCTCGACCGTGGTGGTCTGCGTGGCGCCCTCGGTGATGGTCGGCCGCGCGTTCTTCGAGGAACCGAGCGGGCCGCCCTTCAGCTTGCCGTCGAGCGCGGCGAAGTTGTTCGTCACCTTCCAGGAGGCGGTGGCCGGGGTGCCGACCTTCGCCTCGGGGACGGTCACGACGGCCGGGTCGAAGGTCGCGCCGAGCACGGCGACATCGAGCTTGTACGGGTTGTCGAGCAGCGGCGACGTACGGCGCGCCTCGACCTCGATCTCCCAGACGCCGGGCTGCGGGTCCGCGTACGAACGCACGTCGGGCTTGCAGCCGTTGCCGTCGAGGTAGTTGTTGTAGCAGTACGGGGTGCTCGTGTTGTCGACCGGAACGCCGTACGGGTGGATCGCGATGAACCGGGTCTGGCTCTTGTCCTTCAGCCCGCCGATCGCGACCTCCAGGGACTTGGCGCCCTCGGGGACCGTGACGAAGTACGACGCGGTGCTGTTGCGCTGCACCGAACTCGACGCGGCGTAGGTGTACTTGAGGGGAGCCGAGACCACGACGGTCGACAGGATCTGCTTGTCGACGCCCTCGGTCCGCGGGTCGTCGACCTCGAGGATCGCGCTCTTGAGACCGGCCGACTTCGGCGCGGCCTGGACCTTGACGGTCACCGGCTGGTTCAGCGGGAGCTTCACCTCGTCCGAGCCGACGATCCGGAAGGTGTCGGAGGCGTTGTTCTCGAAGTACAGCTCGTGCCGGATCGGCCGGTCCTCGCCCGACGTACGCGTGACGGTGATGTCGTACGTCTTGCGCTCGCCGGCCTTGAGGCCGCCCTCGCGGTCGTACAGGCCGGTGCCGAAGCCCGGTGTCTTCAGCGCGTAGTCGATCGCCGTGTCGACCGGGGCCTTCACGGTGTAGTCGTGAGCGGTGGCGCCGTCCTTGATGGCGTCCCAGGCGTCACCGATGTTGATGAGGCCCGCACCCTCCTCGTACGCCTGGACGCCCTTGATGTGGTCGGCGGTCGACGTCAGCGCGGTGCGCAGGCTCGCCGGGCTGAGGGCGATGCCCTTCTGCTTCGCGGCGCTCAGCAGCAGCGCCGAGGCGCCCGCGGCCTGCGGGGACGCCATCGAGGTGCCCTGGAGCATCGAGTAGCCGGCCGGAAGGGTGTAGCCCGCCTCGGCGACCGGGGAGCCCGGCATCCAGGTCTGGGTGGAGTTGATGGACGCGCCGGGCGCGCTCAGCGTCGGCGTGAAGCCGCCGTCCTCACGCGGGCCGCGCGAGGAGAAGGGCAGCATCGCGTACTTCTTCTCCACCTGCGAGCCGTAGTTGGCGGCCCAGGTCTGCTTGGAGATGGTCGCGCCGACCGAGATGACCTTGTCGGCCAGGCCCGGGTCGCCGATGGTGTTCGCGCCGGGGCCGGAGTTGCCCGCGGAGATCACCAGCTGGACGCCGTAGGTGTCGATGAGACGCGTGTAGAGCTCGGAGCGCGCGTTGTTGCCGTCGTTGAGCGCGGGCAGACCGCCGATGGACATGTTGACGATGTCGACGCCGCGGTTGGCGACGAGGTCGATCATGCCCTCGGTGAGCGCGACGTTGGTGCAGCCGCCGGTCCAGGTGCAGGCGCGCGAGGAGACGATCTTCGCGCCGGGCGCGGCACCGCTCATCTTGCCGCCGAACAGGCCGTTCGCGGCGGTGATGCCCGCGACGTGGGTGCCGTGCTCGGCCTCGATGACGCCGATGTTGACGAAGTCGGCCTTCTTGCCGATCCAGGACCCGCCGTACGGGTCCATCGGCACGTCCTTGCGGATCTCGACGACGAACGGCTGCCGCTCGACGACGTCGGTCGCCGGGTTGTCGGTACCGAAGTAGCCGATCTGGAAGCCGTCCTTGTACGGCTTCATCGGCGTGTCGTCGGTGAAGTCGTTGTTGTTGTTCAGGTCGACGGTGACCGTGCCGGCCGCCGGGTCGTAGAGAACGCCCCAGGCGTCGGTGGTGTCACCGTCGCGGTTCGCGTCGCCCGCGGCGTCGCCGCCCGCCGTCGCCGACTCCCGGAACGTGCTGATCTCGTACGAACCCGCGGGCGCCGTCCACGTCTTGCCGCTGTACGTGAAGGTGGGCCCGGCCACGGGGGTGATCATCGGGCGCCAGGTCGCGTCGCTGTCGAGGATCGGGTCGGTCGAAGTGACCCAGTCGACGATCTTGCGTTCGCCGGTGGTGGTCTTCTGCAGCGCGGGGTGGCCCAGGTCGACACCGGAGTCCAGGATGCCGATGGTGACGCCCCGGCCGTCCGCCTTCGGGTGGTCCTTGACGAAGTCGACGGCACCCGTCTCGAAGGACGGGTTGTAGGGGTTCTCGGCGGGGGTGTTCTTGCCGGGACCCGGGTAAGTGGCGGCCGTGGTCGCGTTGTTGCCGTGCTTGGCGGTGTCGGCGCTCGGGGTGGGGTCGTCCAGCGCGATCTCCTGGCGCAGGTCGATCCCGTGCACCGAGGGAAGCTTCGCGGCGGCGGCGATGGCCGAGTCGGCCCTGCTCGTCGGGACGGTGGCCCGGACGTAGCCGAGCTTGTCGTAACTGCGGCCCACCGAGCCGCCCTTGACCGCGTCCAGCTCCTTGGCGACCTGCTCGGTCTGGCCCGGAGCCGTCGCGATCATCATCGTGACGTTCTTGTCGCCGTTGGCCTTGGCCTCGGCGAGGAGGTCGGCGTCGGTCGAACCGAGCTTGGCGGCGGCGGACTTGGTGCCCGGGTCGGCCGTGGGCGCGCCCGTGTCCGAGGAGAAGGCCATGGGTATCGGCCCGGCCGCGGAGAGCGCGGCCACCAGGCCCGCGGCCACCGCAATGCGAGCCACGCGTCTCGCGCCCGATATCGGAGCGCGCTGAGGGTCGGAGATCATCTGCATCCCTTGTAGGTAAAGGAACGAGCGCGGAACGGCCGGTTCCGGCGGTTAGTGCGGACCGGTCGCGTCAGTCCGGTATGTGAACCCGGATGACCGCTCAGCTTTACCCAAGGGGCAGTTGTTTGGGGAGAGTTGACCGAGGCGGGATAGAGCCATGGCGTACTTCCGCCACACGCCATGCCGGTGATGGCGTGTTATCAGTGGATATCCCGGGCGACCCGGATGTCTCTCTTTGTCGATTCAGCTCTCTTTTGTGCGCGCGTAGTGGCGGGATGCCTTCGCGCGGTTACCGCAGGCCGCCATCGAGCACCAGCGGCGGGTGCCGTTCCGTGAGGTGTCGAAGAAGTGCAGGACGCACGCGTCGTGGGCGCAGCGGCGGATGCGGTCCGGGGCGGTGTCCAGCAGCTCCAGGTAGTCGCGCGCGGCGAGCCAGGCCGGCCCCCAGGAGGGATCGTCGAACTCGGGCGTCCCGCCCGGCCCTTGGGCGGTCAGCGTCAGCCGGACACGCCCGTGCCCGAGCACGGCGTCCACGCGGGCGGCGGCTTCCGCCGCGAGTCGGGGGCCGACGCTCACCGGCCCGTCGCCGTCCGCGGTCCCGCCGGACCCGTCATCGTCGGCGGTTCCGCTCCGCCTCTCGTCGCCCTGTCCCTGGGGTGTGTCGATCGCGGCGCGCAGGGCGTCACGGGCTTCGAGCGTGTGGCGCAGGACGGTGTCGTCGGCCGGGAAGTCGAGCCCGTTGGCCGCCAGCCACACCGCGAGGCCCTCGGTGCCGGTCAGCAGGTCCCGCACCACTCCCTCGTGGATCCAGCGCGTGTTGAGCAGGTCGAGCGAGACCGGCTCACCGGTGAGGGGGCGGGGGTCGGGGCTGGTGGACATGGGTGGGTCTCCCTTCGCTACTAACCGCTCAAGAGTAGGTCACCGGTTGACGGTGTCGATTCTAACCTTTAATGTCACAGACAAGGGTTAGCCCTGCTGTGGGGGCGGCCGACGACAGAAAGGGACCGCCATGACGCTGCGCACCGGCCACATAGGCCTGAACGTCACGGACCTCGACCGCTCGCTCGCCTTCTACCGCGACGTCCTGGGCTTCGGGGTGCTCGGCGAGGGCAAAGAGGGCGACGACGGGGAGCGGCGGTACGCGTTCCTCGGCTCCCTGTCCGGGGACGGCCGCCCGGTGGTCACGCTCTGGCAGCAGGCGCGCGGCGCGTACGACGCCGGCCTGGCGGGCCTGCACCACCTCGCCCTCGAAGTCGACTCCGTCGAGCAGGTCAGGGAGTACGAGGCGGCCCTGCTCGCCTGCGGCTCGACGTTCGCGTACGAGGGCGTGGTCGCCCACCGCGAGGGCGCGGCCTCGGGCGGCATCTTCTTCCACGACCCGGACGGCACCCGTCTGGAGATCTTCGCGGCCGACGGCGCCGAGGAGGCGCCGGCACCGAACGCGTCCGCGCCGACCTGCGGTTTCTTCTAACACTCTTCTTCCGGCACTGGGGAGCGGTCATGACGTATCACTCGGGCTCGCGGGCGATCCAGGACCGCGTCGGCGTCCGCGACCTCGCCGATCATGTGGGCCGGGCCATCGGCCAGGGCATCCGCCCGGTGGCCGCCGCCTTCCTCGAACAGCAGCCGATGCTGGTCGTCGGCGCGGCGGCCCCGGCAAGCGGCCCCGGCCCCGACTGCGGTGCGGCTCCGGGCGGCGGTGACGTGTGGGCCTCGCTGCTCACCGGGAGGCCCGGATTCGTGCGCGCCACCGGGCCCCACCAGGTCTCGGTCGCGGGCGGACTCCCCGCCGGTGATCCGCTCACGGTCGCGCTCGTCACCGCGGGCACTCCCGTCGGCACCATCGCGCTCGACCCGCGCACCCGCCGCCGTATGCGCCTCAACGGCCGGGTCCGGCCGACCCCACGCGGCTTCGCCGTCGAGGCCGACCAGGTCTTCGCCAACTGCCCCAAGTACCTCCAGAAGCGGGAGACGTACGAGACAGTGGCCGACCGTACGACGGGCGTTCCCCGGCATGGCAGGGAACTCACGCCGTCCCAGCGGCAGTTCGTCGAGGCCGCCGACACCTTCTTCCTCGCCACGGTCCACGCGCACGGCGCCGACGCGAGCCATCGCGGCGGCAACCCCGGCTTCGTGCACGTCGATTCGACCGGCGAACTGAGCTGGCGCGACTACCCCGGAAACTCCATGTTCCTGACCCTCGGCAACCTCGCGGCCGACCCGCGCGCCGGTCTGCTCTTCCTGGACTGGACATCGGGAGCGGTGCTCCAGCTGACCGGCACGGCCCGCACGGAGTTCGCCCCCGACGGCGAACGGACCGTCCGGTTCACCCTCGCCGAAGCCGTCGAGACACCCGGCGCCAGCCCCCTGCGCTGGTCCGCGCCCGCGTACTCACCGGCAAATCCGTGAACGGCCGGGCGACGGCCCCAAATCACCTCCCCTACCCCGCAAGATGAACACGGAGTGACCGCCCACCGGCGGTTCGGACAGGACTCCATGGACGTCCAGGGCGCGCCAAGATCGACGTACGGTGATCGGTGTTGCCCGTTGCCGCCCAGTTAACGCGCAGGTCATCCCCAGTGCCAACGATCCAGTATGAGCGGGGAGTTCGTGAGTCGAGCGCCCCGCGGCCACTGCCGACGCATTCGCACTCGGGGAGACCGCGCCATGCCGCGCATACGCTCTGTCGCCACCGTACCCGCCCTCGACCGCCGCACCCTGCTGGCCGCCACCGGAGCGGTGTCCCTCTCCGCGGGGATCGGTCTCGCCCTGCGCCCGGAGTCCCCGGCGCACGCCGCGACGCCGGGGCAGTCGCCCGTCGCCGACTCCGTCGCCCACGCCAAGGACCAGTCGGCCGCGGTCGGTCGCACGACACCGGCCTCGCTCGCCCCGTACACCCGGGGCACGACACTGAGCAGCGTCGCCACTCCCCACTCCGGCTCCACCGGGTACCGCCGGCTCGGGAACGGCCCCGGCTGGAAGCGGGTCGTACGCGACGAACTGGCCGCGGGCAGGACGGGCCGCGCGGACCGGCGCACCGCGCTCGCCGCGTTCGTACAGCTCACCGACCTGCATCTGACCGACGTCCAGCACCCGATGCGTGTGGAGTATCTGCGCTCCGGGAAAAGGAACGCCTGGCGCCCGCAGGAGGCGCTGACCGTCGCGGGCGCGGTCTCGCTCGTCGAGCGCGTCAACGCCCTTCACGGAGCCCCCGTCACCGGGTCTCCGCTGCACTTCGTCATGACGACCGGGGACAACACCGACAACAACTCCAAGACGGAACTGGACTGGTTCCTGAAGGTCATGAGCGGTGGCCGCATCAGCCCGAACAGCGGTGACCCGCGGCACTACGAAGGCGTCCAGGCCAGCGGCCTGAAGACGTACTGGCAGCCCGACGCCGCCCTGCGCGACGCCGACAAGCAGGTCGGTTTCCCGCACATCAGGGGCTTCCTGGAGGCGGCGATCCGCGAGCTGCGCAGCCCCGGCCTGAGCCTGCCCTGGTACTCCACCGTCGGCAACCACGACGCTCTCCCGCTCGGCGTCTACGGATCGCGCGGCGACTCGTACCTCACCGAGTTCGCCGTCGGCGGCAAGAAGCTGATGTCACTGGGCTCGGCGGAGAGCAACGCGCTCCTCGCGTCCATCAAGTACGCCCGCAGTCCGAAGGGCGCCGAGTTCCACAACCTGCTCAAGGCGCACACCCGGCAGATGCGCTCGGTCACGCCCGACGAGCGGCGTGCTCCGTTCACGCCCGCCGAGTACGTCAAGGCCCACCTCGACCCGGCGCACACCGGGCCCGGCCCGATCGGCCACGGCTACTCCTCCGCGAACCTCTCCGCGGGCACCCAGTACTACACGTTCCGCATCGCCGAGGACGTCATCGGCGTCAGCCTGGACACCACCGACCCGGGCGGCCACTTCGAGGGCTCGATCGGCACGGCGCAGCTGCGCTGGCTGGAGAAGACGCTGCGCGAGAACAAGGACTCGTACGTCGTCGTCTTCAGTCACCACACCAGCAAGACGATGCGCAACACCCAGGCCGACCCGGCCCACGCGGCCGAGAAGCGGCACGGCGGGGACGAGGTCGTCGCCCTCCTCGCCAAATTCAGCAACACCCTGGCCTGGGTGAACGGTCACACCCACGAGAACGAGATCATTCCGCACGCCGCCCCCGGCAACCGCTCCTTCTGGGAGATCTCCACCGCCTCCCACGTCGACTACCCCCAACTCGCCCGTGTCATCGAGCTGGTGGACAACAAGGACGGCACGCTCTCGCTGTTCACCACCCTCATCGAGTCCGCGGCCCCGCACGCCACGGACTTCTCCGACCTCACCCAGACGGGCCTCGCGGCGCTCTACCGCGAGCTCTCCTTCAACGCGCCCGACTCCCGCACCGACCTGGCGGGCACCTCGCGCGACCGCAACACCGAGCTGATCCTGAAGAAGGGCTGAAAACGGCTCAACCCGCGCTGTCCGGGCAACCCGCCGGTGTGCCCTCGTGTCCGTCCCGTTGACCAAGTCCGACGGTGAGATGGGGAAGACATGAGGGTACGTACGGGACTGGTGGGGGCGACCGCCGTGGCGGTCGCGGTGACGCTGGCGGGACCCGCGGCGGCGGCGCCCGCGAGAGGCGCCCACTCACCGACCCGGCAGGCCATGGAGGCGGCCGTGCGGGACGGTGTGCCGGGTGCGACGGCGACGGTCGTGGACCGGCACGGGGCGTGGTCCGCCACGGCGGGCGTGGGCGACCTGCGGACCGGCGCACCCCGCTCGACGGCCGACCACTTCCGCGTCGGCAGCATCACCAAGACCTTCATCTCCACCGTCCTGCTCCAACTGGAGGCGGAGGGACGGCTGTCGCTGGACGACACGGTGGACACCTGGCTGCCCGGCGTGGTGCGGGGTAACGGCAACGACGGCACCAGGATCACTCTCCGCCAACTCCTCAACCACACCAGCGGGATCTTCAACTACACGACCGACGACGACTTCATCGGAACCCACTTCCTCAAGGACGGCTTCCTCCGGCACCGCTACGACACGGTGACCCCCGAGCAACTCGTCGCCGTCGCCCTGTCCCACAAACCGGACTTCGCACCGGGCACGTCCTGGAACTACTCGAACACGAACTACGTCCTCGCCGGCATGGTGATCGAGAAGGTCACCGGCCACTCCTACGCCTCGCAGATCCGCGACCGGATCATCAAACCCCTCGGTCTGCACGCCACTTCGGTCCCCGGCACCAGGGTGACGGTCCCGCGGCCCAGCAGCAGGGCTTACTCCAAGCTGGCCGCGACGACGACGGGACCGACGTACGACGTCACCACCCTGAATCCCTCCATGGCCTCCTCCGCGGGGGAGATGATCTCCGACAGCGCCGACCTGAACCGCTTCTACACGGCCCTCCTGCGGGGCAGGCTCCTGCCGCGCAAGCAGCTCACGGAGATGCGGACGACGGTCGGGATCGACGGCGTCCCGGACATGCGCTACGGCCTCGGCCTCCTGGAGCAGAAGCTGAGCTGCGGCGTCCAGGTCTGGGGCCATGACGGCGGCATCCACGGCTCGTCCTCCGTGGCCGTCACCACGGCCGACGGCCGCCACTCCCTCGCCTTCAACTTCAACGGCGACTGGACGGGGGACAGCGAGGCGGTGGTCGAGGCGGAGTTCTGCGGGAAGTAGCCGGCCCCGTCGATCCGGTCGCACCGGCCCGGGCCCTGACCCCGCTCCCGCCCTCGCCGTCCACGGTCGGCCGCTTCTAGTCAGCGGCTCTCGTCGCGAAACTCACCTTCGCCGTCTCGACGGTGTCCCCGCGCCGGCCGGGCGCGCTCTGCCACTTCCAGTACAGGTTGGTGTGGGCGACGACCTCGGCCGGGGTGGGGGCGCCGTACGCGGTGAGGTCCTCCGTGGTGTGGGCGTCGCCGACCAGGGTGACGTCGTACCCGCGGGTGAACGCGCCGTGGAGGGTGGAGCGGACGCAGACGTCGGTCTGGGCGCCGGTGACCAGGACATGGCCGACGGCGCGCTCGGCGAGCAGGTCCTCGAGGTCGGTGGCCTCGAAGGAGTCGCCGTAGTTCTTGTGGACGACAGGCTCCGCGTCCTGGCGGACCAGCTCCGGCACGTACTGCCAGGACTCGCTGCCGCGCTTCATCTGGTCGTCGGAGTGCTGCACCCAGATCACCGGCACCGCCTCGGCGCGGGCCCTGGCGACGAGGGTGTCGATGTTCGCGATCACACGAGCGAGGTCGTGGGCGCCGTCCACCGCGCCGTGCTGCATGTCGATCACCAGCAGCGCGGTGTTCGGGCGATCGGGCAGGGTCGTCATCAGGGTCTCCTGTCTCTCGTCTGTCTCTCGGCCGCTCGTCACGGCAGCCGCGTCCGGCCATGGTTCCTCTGCTCGACCACACTAGATCGGGGCACTGACAACGCCACCGGAACGCGGGGAGGGGCCCGCGAGAACACCTCGTGGGCCCCTCCCTCCCCTCCGGGCGCCGCCCGGTCCGTCGCTACCGGGGCAGAACCACGACATGCGCGGCCGGATCGCGGTCGTTCGAGGCCATCAGCGCGGTGCGCACGACCGTGGCCTGCTGCTCCATCGCGTCCCGGAGCCGCCGCGGGGTGATGTGGACGACGGTGATGCCCAGCCGCTCCAGGTACTCGCGCTTGCGGGCGTGCTCGGACCGCACGGCGTCCGCGTCCTGGCACGGGCTGCGGGTGTCCAGTTCGACGGCCACCGCCTGCTCGGGCCAGTACGCGTCCAGACCGCCGAGGTGCGGGCCGCCGGGCAGCCGCAGGTCGACGTTCCAGACCGGATCCGGCAGCCCGTGTTTGTAGACCATCCGGTACAGGCGGTTCTCCGCGATCGCCCTGCCCTCCGCCACCAGCGAGTCCACGGCGCTCACCACGTGCGGGCGGCCGAGCAGCCGGGCAGCCGTCAACTCCTCCACGACCGGGCGCGGTTCGCAGTGGCCGCGGCGTACCGCCTCCGTCAGCAGCCCGCGCACGGCCTCCGCGTCGGTCAGCTCGGCGACCGCGTCGGCCAGCGCCCGCGGCA
Source organism: Streptomyces sp. NPDC005784 (assembly GCF_042871525.1). Taxonomy (NCBI): domain Bacteria; kingdom Bacillati; phylum Actinomycetota; class Actinomycetes; order Kitasatosporales; family Streptomycetaceae; genus Streptomyces; species Streptomyces sp. NPDC005784. The sequence continues at coordinate 384,761 of NZ_JBIAIQ010000006.1, read as the reverse complement.
CGGCGGCGACCGGGACGCCGGCCACGAACGCGGGCGCGGGCAGCGTGGTCGTGCGCACGATGCGGACGCAGCCGGTCGAGCGCAGCCGGCGCAGCCGGGGGACCAGCACGTCGATCGTGTCGAGGGAGTCCAGCGGCGGTGCGGAGGTGAAGCCGTGCAGGGCCAGCGCCGCCAGTCCGGTGACCAGCGCGTCCGCGGGGGGCCGGGTGGTCCGCGGTTCGTCGGAGACCGGCTGGGCGGGGATGCCGGCCGCGGTCCGGGCGGCGGGCGTGCGGGCGGCGTAGAGCAGCGCCGCGTGCAGTCGTTCCTCGGGGGTGGGCGGGCCGGGACGCAGGAGGAAGACGCCGGGAAGGAGCCGTTGCCAGGGCCCGCCGGGCCGGCACCGCTCGTTGGTGTCCGCGGTGGTCACGCCGCGGCCGCGCAGCTGGGCGGCGGTCACGACCCGGTGCCGCACGGGGGACGAGGAGCGACAGGGGTGGGGGGAGAGGGGGGTGCTGGGGTTCATGAACCGGGGATTCCCGCCCGGGAGCCGCTCTCTAACCGCTGTTACCGGCCCGTCGGCAAATCGGGACAACTGCGTCCCGAAGTACGGGCGTTCGAGTGACGAAAGGCGCTGGTCCGGCGGGGGATTAATAGGGGTTACGGCTCTGAATACCTGCATTTCGTAACCAGTGCGCGCAGGTGATCAGCTCACCGGACTTCGTAACCAGTGCGCGCAGGTGATCAGCTCACCGGACAGGGCACCGGACGCGACCGGCGCCGGTGCCCTCTCGGGTGTGGTTCGCGTGGGGCGGCTGTCAGCCCGCCGCGGCGATGTCGCAGGCCTGACCCCGCAGCGCCCGCGCCAGATCGTCCCGGGACTCCAGCACCAGCCGGCGCAGCGCGGGCGGCGCGTCCTCGTGCGCCGAGAGCCAGGCGTCCGTCGCCTCCAGGGTCTCCGGGTGGTCGAGGAGTGAGGGGAACAGCCCCCTGACCACGTCCATGCCGATCTGGATGGACCGCTCGGCCCAGACGCGTTCGATCGCGGCGAAGTACTTGGCCGCGTACGGCGCGAGCAGATCCCGCCGGGACGGCTGGGTGAAGCCGGAGATGGTCGCGTCGACGAGGGCGTTGGAGAGCGCGTCGGACTCCACGACGGCCGCCCAGGCCTGGGCCTTGACCGCTGCCGAGGGGCGGGCGGCGAGACAGCGGACCTGGTGCCGCTTGCCGGACGCCGTGTCGTCGCGGGCGAGTTCGGCGGCGAGGACGGACTCGTCGGCGGCGCCCTGCGCGGCCAGCGGCTTCAGGAACGCCCAGCGCAGCTCCTGGTCGACCTCCAGTCCGTCGATCTTGGCCGTCCCCTCCAACAGGCCCTGGAGCAGCTGGAGATCGGCCTCACTCGACGCGACGTCGGCGAAGAAGCGGGCCCAGGCGAGCTGGTGCTGGCCGCCCGGTTCGGCGAGCCGCAGCTCCTTCAGCGCGCCCTCGGCGAGCAGCTGTCCGCCCTGTGCGCGCCAGTCGGGCGCCACGTAGTTGACGAGCGCGGAGTTCGCCCAGGCGTGCAGCATCTGGAGCACGCCGATGTCGGACTCGCGGCCCGCGAAACGCAGCACCAGAGCGATGAAGTCCCGGGCGGGCATGAGAGCGTCGCGGGTGAGATTCCACAGCGCGGACCAGCACAGGGCCCGGGCGAGCGGGTCGGTCATCTCGCCGAGCGCGTCCCGCAGCGTGGCCAGCGAGCCCTCGTCGAAGCGGATCTTGCAGTACGTGAGGTCGTCGTCGTTGACGAGGACGAGATCGGGGGCCTCCGCGCCGACCAGGTCGGCGACGATCGTGCGCGGCCCGTCGACATCCACCTCGGCGCGCGCGTAGCGGACGAGCGAGCCGTCCCCGCCCTCGCGCAGCGACTGCCGCCGGTAGAGGCCCACGGCCACGCGGTGCGGGCGCAGTTCGGGATGGGACTCGGCGGCCTCCTGGACGACGGCCAACTCGGTGACGCGTCCCTCGGAGCTCAGGATCACCTGCGGGGTGAGGGAGTTGACGCCCGCGGTCTGGAGCCAGGACCGGGACCAGGCGGCCATGTCCCGTCCGCTCGTCTCCTCCAGGGCCGACAGCAGATCGCCGAGGCGGGTGTTGCCGTACGCGTTCCGCTTGAAGTAGCGGCGCGCGCCCTCCAGGAAGGCGTCCTGTCCGACGTACGCCACCAACTGCTTCAGGACGGAGGCGCCCTTGGCGTAGGTGATGCCGTCGAAGTTCAGCTTGGCGTCCTGCAGGTCGCGGATGTCGGCCGTGATCGGGTGCGTGGACGGCAGTTGGTCCGCGCGGTACGCCCAGGCCTTGCGGCGGTTGGCGAACGTGATCCAGGCGTCGGTGAAGCGGGTCGCGCCGACGTTCGCGAACGTGCCCATGAAGTCGGCGAAGGACTCCTTCAGCCACAGGTCGTCCCACCACACCATGGTGACGAGGTCCCCGAACCACATGTGCGCCATCTCGTGCAGGATGACGTTCGCCCGCGCCTCGTACGACGTCTGCGTCACCTTGCCGCGGAAGATGTACTCCTCGCGGAAGGTGACGAGCCCCGGGTTCTCCATCGCGCCGAGGTTGTACTCGGGCACGAACGCCTGGTCGTACTTCCCGAAGGGGTACGGGTAGTCGAAGTGGTCGTGGAAGAAGTCCAGCCCCTGCTTGGTCACCAGGAACACGTCGTCGGCGTCGAAGTGCGGGGCCAGGCCCTTGCGGCACATCGCGCCGAGGGGGATCTCCAGCTTCGTACCGTCGTCGAAGGTGCGGGAGTAGGAGTCCGTCACGTAGTGGTACGGGCCCGCCACGACCGCCGTGATGTACGTCGAGATCGGCTTCGTCTCGGCGAACTTCCACACGCCGTCGGCGAGTTCACCGGCGCCGTTGCTCCAGACGGTCCAGCCCTCGGGGGCCCGCACCTCGAAGCGGAACGGCGCCTTGAGGTCGGGCTGCTCGAAGTTCGCGAAGACGCGCCGCGCGTCGGCGGGCTCGTACTGCGTGTACAGATACACCTCGCCGTCCTCGGGGTCGACGAAGCGGTGCATGCCTTCGCCGGTGCGGGAGTAGGCGCACTGGGCGTCCACGACGAGTTCGTTCTCGGCTGCGAGGTCCTCCAGCCGGATCCGGGAGCCGTCGAAGACCTCACCCGGGTCGAGGTCCCGGCCGTTGAGTGAGACGGCCGTCACACGCGGTGCGATCAGGTCCGCGAAGCTCGTCGCGCCCGGCTCGGCGCAGCGGAAGCGGAGCGTGGTGACCGAGCGGAAGGTGCGGGGCTCGCCGGCCGCCTCGCCGGGCTCCGTGTCCCCGGCGGCCGAGCGCAGGTCGAGAGAGACGTCGTAGCCGTCGACGGACAGCAGCGCCGCCCTCTCCTGGGCCTCGTCGCGGGACAGATTCTCACCGGGCACGGCTGCACTCCCTCATGACGTCATAGACATGTGTGAACAGGACCGATCCTGCCATGTGCCCCTGACGGCGGGCACAGCCACGACGCAGACACAGGGGAATCCCTCGGACCGGTCGGAATCGCACAGACACCCGGGAATGGTGCGGGCGAGTGCCGGTGTTGGTGAGGGGAAAGACCGCGTTCCGAGGAGAGCCATGCCCGAGCAGACCGCTCAGACCAGTTCCGGCAAGACCCCCGTCGACTTCTGGTTCGATCCGCTGTGCCCCTGGGCCTGGATGACCTCTCGGTGGGTGCTGGAAGTGGAGAAGGTCCGCGACATCGAGGTCCGCTGGCACATCATGAGCCTCGCCGTACTGAACGAGCCCAAGCTGGACGAGCTTCCCGACCACTACCGCGAGATGCTCGCGACCACCGCGTGGGAGTCCGTCCGGGTGGTCACCGCCGCCTGGCAGAAGCACGGCGACGACGTCCTCGGCCCGCTGTACACCGCGCTCGGCACCCGCTTCCACAACGCCGGCGCGGGCCCGACCAAGGAGGCGATAGCCGGCGCCCTCGAAGAGGTCGGGCTGCCCGCCGACCTGATCGACTACGCCGACCAGGACGACTTCGAGTTCGACGCCGAGCTGCGCGCCTCCCACAAGGAGGGCATCGACAAGGTCGGCCAGGACGTCGGCACCCCGGTCATCGCCGTCCCCGGCGCCGACGGTGAGCAGCTCGCCTTCTTCGGCCCGGTCGTCACCCCGGCCCCCAAGGGCGAGGAGGCCGCCAAGCTCTGGGACGGCACGCTCATGGTCGCCTCGGTGCCGGGCTTCTACGAGATCAAGCGCACGCGTACGGCGGGACCTGACTTCAGCAACCTGTAGTCACGTGGTCCTGGGCTCGGGGAAGTTGTCGCCGTCGCGCCAGTTGCTCCAGCGCTGGAAGCGGCGGCAGCCCGCACGGGTGCAGCGATGGTAGGCGGCCGGGTCGTCCACCTGCTTGATCCGCCGTACGGCCTCCTCCTCGTCCCTGGTGAGCCTGCGGAACGTCTGCAGTGGTCCTCCGCAGTTCGGGCAGCGCACATCCACGGCGATACCTCCGTATGAGAACGGTCCGGGTGCCGGACGCCGCCCCCGCGAGCGTATGCGCTCGCGGGGCCGGCCCGGTCCCGCCGCTCCCGTGCACGCTGGTTCGTCGGTGAACCGGAGCGGCGCGGCCGGCTCCCCGGTCTCCTCACGGCGCTCCCACGCGCCCGCCTCGACCTGGATACTGCGGCCTCATGAGTACTACGAGCCGCAGTACGACCCTCCTCCTGGCCCGGCACGGGCAGACCGTCCGGCACGCGGAGAACCGCTACGTCGGAGTGAGTGACGTCCCCCTCACCGACGAGGGCCGAGCCCAGGCGGAAGCCCTCGGCCGCTGGGCGGCCGCGCACCCGGTCGACGCGATCTGGACCTCGACCATGTCCCGCGCCGTCGCCACCGCCGAGCCCGCGTGCCGCGCCCTCGGACTCACCGCGCAGCGCGAACCAGGGCTGCGCGAATGCGACTTCGGGGTGGTGGAGGGCCGTACGCTCGCCGAGTTCGAGCTGGAGAACCCGGTCCGGGCCAAGGCGTTCCAGGCCGATCCGGTGTCCTTCCCCTTCCCCGAGGCGGAGGATCCGCGCACCGCGGCGGCCCGTGGCACGCGCGCCCTGCGCCGCATCGCCGCGGCCCACCCCGGCGAACGCGTGCTGGTCGTCGCCCACAACACCCTGCTGCGCCTCGTGCTGTGCACCGCCCTGTCCATCCCGCTGGGCGAGTACCGCCGGGTTCTGCCGAGCCTCGGCAACGCGGCGATCACCGCACTCCGGATGGAGGACGGGTCGGCCGCCCTGCTCTCGCTCAATGTGCCGTGCGCCCCGTGACGGACCCCCGTGCGGCACGTCCGCGCGGGGGGCCTCCCCTTCTCCGTCTGCCGTCCGGATGCGCGAAGGGGCCCTCGCATGACGAACGGCGTCACGCGAGGGCCCCTTCGATGAGGCGGCAATACCGGTCAGGCGCGGGCGGGCGCCTGCCGCCGGGCCTGGCCGACCGCCGCCGGGAACAGCGTCATGCGGCCACCGAGGTGTAGTGCGAGGCGTCGCCCGCGATCGAGTAGCTCTCCTTGCCCTCGATGCCGACCGGCACGTCACCGGCGACCGTCACACGGTGCAGCCGGCGCGGCTGACCGTCGTAGTTGTCGATCGCGTAGTGCTGGGTGATCCGGTTGTCGAACAGGACCAGCTGGTTCGGGGACCAGCGCCAGCGCAGGATGTTCTCCGGCCGGGTGACATACGACTGGAGCAGGTCGAGGATCTTGCGGGACTCGCCCACCGACAGCCCGGCTATCCGCTGGGCGAACCCGCCGATGAACAGCCCGCGTTCACCGGTCAGCGGGTGGACCCGGACGACCGGGTGGGCGGTGCGGAACTTGATGGACGTGAACTGGGCCCGCTGCGCGGCCTGTTCCTCGTCGATGTTCTCGTCCGGTACCGCGTAGTCGTAGTCGTTGGTGTGCTCGGCCCACAGCGTGTCGGCGAGCGCGCGGAGCGGTTCGGGCAGATCGCGGTAGGCGGACGCGGAGTTGGCGATGAGCGTCTCACCGCCGTACGACGGGACGGTGATGCTGCGCAGGGTGCTGGCCTGCGGAGGGTTGAGCACGAAGGTCACGTCGGTGTGCCAGTGGTTGGCGCGGCCCCGTTCGCTGTCGACGGGCAGCACGTTCGGGGCGCCGTCCACGGCGGACACGGTGGGGTGCGCGGTGGTGAGGTCGCCGAAGTGGCGGGCGAAGGCCTGCTGGCCCTCGTCGTCCAGGTCGACGTCGTCGAAGACCAGCGCCTTGTGCTGGTTCAGGGCGGTGCGCAGGGCGGCGGCGGTGACGTCGTCCAAGGGCTTGGAGATGTCGACGCCTGCGACACGGGCACCGATGTGCGCGGTGACCTTCTGGATCTCGATGTCTGCCATGGGGTGCGGGTCCTTTCGGAACGGATCGGGCGGGCGTGCGGTCAGGCGAGGGCGGATGCGGGCGTTGGTTCAGATGTGGTTGTGGGTGCGGTGGTCGTGGGCGGGATCGCGTACTGGTTGGCCGGGCGCGGGAGGCCGTAGCGCTCCCGCAGGGTCTGCCGGGGCCCGTACTCCCTGCGGAGCAGACCCCGGTCGCGCAGGATCGGCACCACGTGGTCCACGAAGAGGTCGAGGCCGGACGGCAGCACGGCGGGCATGATGTTGAAGCCGTCGGCGGCGCCCCGCCGGAACCACTCCTCGATCTCGTCGGCGACCTGCTCGGGCGTGCCGGTGAAGGTCAGATGGCCCCGTCCGCCGCCGAGCCGCCCGATCAGCTCGCGCACGGTGAGCCGCTCGCGCCGGGCGAGTTCCACGACGAGGGTGTAGCGGCTCTTGGCCCCCTCGATCGCGCTCTCCGGCGGCAGGTCGGCGGGCAGTTGCGCGTCGAGGCCGAGGGTGCCCGGCTCCAGGTGCAGCAGATGCTCCAGGCGGTTCAGCCCGTGCTCGTAGACGATGTGGTCCTCGAGGACACGTTCATGGGCGCGCGCCTCCGCCTCGGTCGAGCCGATGACCGGGACGATGCCGGGCAGGACCTTGATGTGGTCCGGGTCCCGGCCGGCCCGTGCGGTACGGGACTTGAGGTCGGCGTAGAAGTCCTGGGCGTCCGCCAGGGTCTGCTGGGCGGTGAACACGGCTTCCGCGTACCGGGCCGCGAACCGCTTGCCGTCCTCCGACGAGCCCGCCTGCACGAGGAGCGGGTAACCCTGCGGTGTGCGGGGCACGTTGAGGGCGCCGTCGACGCTGAAGTACGTCCCCTTGTGGCGCGCGGGGTGGATCTTGCCCGGGTCGCCCCAGACGCCCGCCGTCTTGTCGGCGACGACCAGGTCGTCCTCCCAGCTGTCCCAGAGCTTGAGCGCCACGTCCAGGAACTCGGCGGCGCGCTCGTAGCGGGTGGCGTGCGCGGGCTCGTCGTCGAGACCGAAGTTGCGGGCGGCCTCGGCGCCCGCGGTGGTGACGATGTTCCAGCCCGCGCGGCCGCCGCTGATGTGGTCGAGGGAGGCGAATCTGCGGGCCAGGTTGTAGGGGGAGTTGTAGGACGTGGAGGCGGTGGCGATCAGGCCGATGTGCTCCGTGGCGGTGGCCAGCGCGGTGAGCAGGGTGATGGGTTCGAGGGCACCGGACGGGCGCTGGCCCACGCTGTTGAACAGGACCGGTCCGTCGGCGAGGAAGAGCGAGTCGAAGGTGCCGCGTTCGGCGATCCGGGCGAGACGTATGTAGTGGGCCGTTTCGACATGGGCGTACGGGTCGCTCTCCGGGAGCCGCCAGGAGGCCTCGTGGTGGCCGGTGTTCATCAGGAAGGCGTTGAGATGGAGTCGGCGCGGGCTGGTCACGGGTGCTTCTCCTTCGGGTGCGCGGACAGCTCGTGCCCGGCGATGTCGTCCGCCGTGTCGGCCGGTCCTGCGGCGACGCCCGCCGCTGTGCCGTCCGCTCGTACGGCGACTTCGTCCGCCGTTCGGTCCGGTCCTGCGGCGGGCTGGGCCGTGGCTCCGTCCGGTTCCGCGGCGGGGTGTACCGTCGTTCCGTCCGGTTCTGCAGCGGGGTGTGCCGCCCGTCCTCCGCGTTCCGTTCCTTCCGGTGCTCCTGTCACGTCCTCGGTCACCCCGAGGGCGTTCAGCAGGCGTTCGCGGTACTCGCCGAGCAGCGGATCGCGGTACGAGCGGGGGTGCGGGCGGTCGATGGCCAGGTCGAGGCCGATGCGTCCGTGGTCGAGCACGAGCACCCGGTCGGCCAGCACGATCGCCTCGTCGACGTCGTGCGTGACGAGCAGTACCGACGGCCGGTGGCGCTCCCACAGTTCGCGCAGCAGCACGTGCATCCGGATCCGGGTGAGCGCGTCCAGCGCCCCGAACGGTTCGTCGGCGAGAAGCAGTTCGGGTTCCCGTACGAGCGAACGGGCCAGGGCGGCGCGTTGTGCCTCCCCGCCGGACAGCTCGTTGGGCCAGGCCCGTTCGCGTCCCGCGAGTCCCACTTCGGCGAGGGCGGAGCGGCCCTTCTCCGCCGCCTCCCGGCCGTCCGTGCCGAGCAGGACGTTGTCGAGGACGCGGCGCCAGGGCAGCAGCCGGGAGTCCTGGAAGACGACGGACACCCTGTCCGGGGCGGCGAGTTGCCCGCTGCCGGCGACGCCGTGATCCAGGCCGGCGATGGCGCGCAGCAGCGTGCTCTTGCCGGAGCCGCTGTGTCCGAGCAGGGCGGTGAACTGGCCCGCCGGGAGGTCGAGGTCGATTCCGTCGAGAACCGTATGACCCTCGAACGACCGGGTGAGACCGCGCAGTTGGACCGTGTGGGAGCGGGTCGGTGACCGGCGGGTCAGTTGCTGAGTGTGCGTCGCCACGACAGCACCTTTCGTTCGATGAGACGAACCGCGCTGTCGGAGACGAGCCCGAAGATGCCGTAGATCAGCAGGCCGACGAGGATGATGTCGGTCCGGCCGTAGTTCTGGGCCTGGAACATCATGTAGCCGAGGCCGCTGGTGGCGTTGATCTGCTCCAGGACGACCAGGGAGAGCCAGGAGCCGGTCACCCCGAGCCGCAGTCCGACGAAGAAGCCGGGCAGTGCGCCGGGGATCACGATCTCCCGGACGAAACGGAGCCTCGACAGCCCCTGGACCTCGGCGAGTTCCACATACCGGTGGTCGATGCCGGACAGGGCGGAGTGCAGATTCAGGTAGATCGGGATGTAGACGACGATGGCGATGATCGCGATCTTGAAGGTCTCGCCGATGCCGAGCCAGAGGATGAACAGCGGGATCAGACCGAGGGTCGGGATCGCCCGGTTGAGCTGCACGGTCCCGTCGATCAGCGCCTCCCCGACCCGGCTGAGCCCGGACGCGAGGGCGAGGACGACGCCGGCGGTCAGGCCGAACGCGAATCCGTATGCCGCGCGCTCCAGGGACGTCAGCACATCGGTGGGCAGGGTGCCGTCGGTCCACAGATGACCGGTGGTTTTCAGCACCGTCCACGGCGCGGGAATCGCGCCGGGATCCAGTTGTCCGGCCGCCGACGCGACGGCCCACAGGGCGAGGAACAGCGCCGGACCGATCAGCCGGGAGGCGGGCAGCCGCTTTCCGGGCGCGAGACCGCGGCGCCGGGAACCAGGAGACCGGCGGAACCGACGACTGTCGGCCTTGGTTCCGTCCGCCTCGGTGCTGGTGTCAGTTCCGGTTCCGGTTCCGGCGTCGGTGGGCAAGGTGGGGATCGAGTCGGCGAGGGAGGCGGAGGTGGGTTCCTCCGTGATCGCGGTCGACGGCGTGGCGGAGGTCGCGCTCCTGGCCGCGGTCGTGGTCCTGGTCGTCATGGCCGTCACCTTTGGTATTCCGCGGGTACGGACTTGGCCGCGATGGCCTCGAAGCGCCGGTCGAAGAGCGAGTCGACCTTGAACCCCTTCACGAAGCCGCCCTCCGCCAGCAGATCGGCGGTCTCCTGTTCCCACTTGACCGCCTCGTCCCAACTCGGCGGGAACAAAGGCTTGTTGGCGAGTTCGGTGATCGACTGCGCCTGGGCGAGCGTCAGGTTCTGCGTCTTGACGTAGAACTCCTCGTTCCAGGCGTCGGGGTGCTCGTACGCCCACACCTGGCCCTTCGCCCAGCGCGGGATGTACGCGGCGACCGCGGCCGCCTTCGCGCGGTCGGCCAGTACCGAGGTCGGCGCCCAGAGCAGGTTGAGGAGGTCCACCACCTCGGTGTCGATGGTGTGGGCGCCCTTGGGCCCGTACTGCTTGAGGTAGGCCGGCGCCTGGCTGTTGGCGAGCGGGGCGATGTCCACCTGGCCCGCCTGGAGCGCGGTGAGGAACTGGTTGCTGGTCAGCGGTACGAGGTTCACGTCGCCGTAGGCGATGCCGGCCTGCTTCAGGGCGCGCAGCAGGACGACACCCTGCGCCTGGCCCTGCGAGAAGGCCAGCTTTTTGCCCTTGAAGTCCTGGACATCCTTGATGTCGCTGCCGGGCTTGGTGGCGAACAGGTAGTTGGGCTTGCGGGTGATGTTGATCGCGACGATCTTCGCGTCGAAGCCCTGGAAGTGCGCCTGGATCGGCGGGATGCCCGCGTTGTTCCCCACGTCCAGGGACTTGGCGCGGAAGGCGTTGATGACATCGGGACCGGCACCGATGTTCACCCAGTCGGAGACGGTGAACGGCAGATCGGCCAACCCCGCCAGCTTGAACTGGAGTTCCTGGACACCTTGGTAAGAGGCGATCGTGAGCTTGGTGCCCCGCGGCACCTTGTCGGACAGGGGCGCGGACAGGTCCGCCCGGGAACCGGTGTCGGCCGCACTGGCACCGGCGCAACCGCTCAGCCCGGCCGCGGCGGCGACACCGAGCAGGGAGGACAGGAACACACGCCGGTCGACACCGGACCTGGAGGAGGACGAGGGGGGCGAGGAGGACAAGCGGGAAGGCGGGGACAGTGGTGGCATGGAAGGACTCCAGGGATTCCAAGTGGCGGGAGAGCGCGCGGAGTTCCGGACAGGGCGAGGCCGGAAGAGCGGAACGCGCGCCGAGAAGGACACACGCCGATGGCGTGCCGATGGGGACGAGCCGACCAGGGCGACGACAGCTGAACGGTCCGCTGCGCCACGACGGACCGGTCCACGGGAGACGACGGCCGACGGGTCCACGGCGCGACGACGGCCGACCGACGTTGAAGGGCGGCGGCCGGACGGCCTTCGGGACGACGAGGGCCGACCGATCCGCGGCGCGACTACTGCCGAGTGGCCCTCGGGGCGAAGGCTGCCGAGTGAACCTCGGCGCTTCAGCGCGTCAGCGAGGTGTCAGCGACAAGGGGTCAGCAACAACGTGTGCGTGCGACCCGCATCAGGTCGACCACACGGCACTTGGTGAGCGGAACCTGCACCCGCGCGCTGCTCATGCACACGATGCTCCTGTCCGGGAATGAACCCTGTCAACATTCCGACTTTCTGAATTAATTCGCTCCCGGTGGGGAGCCCGGGGAAGCCGCAGCGGTCCGGACGGCCATGAGGATTTCAGCGGGCGGCGGAGCCCGCGGAACCCAGCGGATCGCGGTACAGGACGTCGAGCGCGACCGAACCGCCCGCCACGGCCAGCACCGAATCCGGGAAGCTGGTCGGGACGACCGCGGACGCGCGCTCCGGGCCCACCGCCTCGCGCAGCGCGCGGAGGCAGTCCTCCCGGTGCACGGCACCGATCTCGGTGACGACGACCGTCTCCGGGTTGAGCACGTCGAGCAGGAGCCCCGCCGCCCGCCCGACCATCCGGGACCGCTCCGTCAGCAGCCGTACGGCCGGCGGGTCGCCGGCGGCCGCCGCGGAGACCACGTGCATCGGGTTCGAGCCGTCGATGACACCCAGCTCCCTGGCCCGCCGGCACAATGTCCGTTCGCTCAGTTCGGCCTGGAGGCACCCCGTCCGCCCGCAGTCGCACAGCTCCGACCCTCCCGTCAGGGGCAGATGGGCGATCGCACCGGCCTGCGAGCGGGGCCCGTAGTGCACCTGGTCGTGGGTGGCGAAGGCGGCATCCACCACATTGCCGACAAAGAGATGCAACACGCTCCGGCTGCCCCGGGCCCGCCCGAACAGCCGCTCCCCGTTGACCAACGCCCGCGCGTGGCCGTCCACATGGACCGGCAGTCCCGTGCGCGCCCCGATGGCCTCCCGGACGGCGACGTCGCGCCAGCCCAGCAGCGTGTGCTCCACGATCGTGCCGGAGTCCGGGTCGACCCAGCCGCCGGCCGCCACCCCGATGCCCAGGGCGGTACGGCCGGGAACGCCCGCGAGGAGGGCGGCGATCCCGTCCGCCGCGTTCGCGAGAACCAGGCCCGGCTCGGTGCGGTCGTGCCGCAGGCGCTTCTCGGCGAGGACGCGCCCGCGCAGGTCCAGCAGCGCGACGGTGGTGTACGGCACGGCCACATGCACTCCGCCGACCACGAACCGGGAGCGGTCCAGGTCGACCGGGAGATGCGGCCGCCCGACCCCGCCCGACCGGTGGGGCGCGGCGGCCTCCCGGATCAGGCCCCGTTCGGTGAACCGGGCGCAGTAGTCGGTCACCGACGCCGGGGAGAGTCCGGTGAGCCGGGAGATGGTGCTGCGGGCGACCGGCCCGTGCTCCAGCACGGACCGCAGGATCACGCTGGCGCTGGCCCGGCGCCGGTCGAGAACGGGGGAGGGCGGGGACGTCGAAGGGGGTGCCACGGTACTGGCCATGGAGTTCTTCCTCGGGAGCTGGTCCGGCACTGCGCCGTCACGTACGCCACGTCACAACGGGTGCGACGCGCGACCGGTGTGGTCCGCTGTGGTCTCGTCGGGGCGAGCCGGATCCGCTCCGCCCCGCCTCAGGACGGGCGGCGACAGGTGGCAGTGCCCTGGCGTCGCAGGTCGACATAGCGACGCGACGCGAAGTTCAGGGCCTGGGGAACCATGGGGTGAAGGGTAGGGGTTGGCCGGAAGGCCTGCCAGGTACGCCCAAGGACCGGACAGCCGGGGCCCGTTCCCGCGCCGCCCAGAGTGGGAGAGCCCGGCGGAGCCGGCGGCGCGCAAGCTCCGGCGAGGGGTCGACGGGGGCGGGGCGGAGGCCGACGTCGCGCATGCCTCTTTGGTGAGTCTCCACAGTCCCGGCCCCGAACCGTCCCGTAGCGGAAACGACTTCACCTCAGTGACCAGCATCACCTCCGCACAGGTGTACCGGGCACTCTTTGTAAGGAGCCCACCAAGCTCCGGATCCGCGCTTTGTCGAGCACTGACGGTGATCACCCGGATGCCCCTGGGATAGCGTCACCGTGTCCCGACCTGTCCTCCCCCGAGCTCCCCGTGAGCCAGGGGGTAATCCCGTTCGCCGGAGTCCTCATGAGCACCGCTGTCGCCACGCCCTCCCGACCCGGCGAGGTCCTCGCCGACCTCCTTCCGGCCTCCCGCGTCCGTGACGTCGCCCTCGTGCTCGGCGGTGCCGCACTCACCGGCCTCGCCGCCCAGATCTCGCTGCCCGTCCCGGGTTCCCCGGTGCCGGTGACCGGCCAGACCTTCGCCGCGCTGCTCGTCGGCACGGCGCTCGGCGCGCGCCGCGGCTTCCTGTCGCTCGCGGTGTACGCGCTGGTCGGCATGGTCGGCGTCCCGTGGTTCGCGGACGGCGGCTCCGGCGCCGCGGCACCGTCCTTCGGATACATCCTCGGCATGCTGCTCGCGTCCACCGTCGTGGGTGCCCTGGCCCGCCGCGGCGCCGACCGCTCCGTGCTGCGCATGGCGGGCACGATGCTGCTCGGCGAGGCGATCATCTACGCGATCGGTGTTCCCTACCTGGCCCTGGCCACCGGCATGTCGGCGAGCGCGGCCGTCGCGGCGGGCCTCACCCCGTTCCTGATCGGGGATGTCCTCAAGGCAGCCCTGGCGATGGGTGTCCTGCCCACGGCCTGGAAGCTCGTCGACAAGAAGTGACATCCACGTCGGTGACGTGACGGCGGCGGCTGTCAGGTGACGCCCACGTCGGTGACGTGACGAGGTCACCGGTCGTACGACGCTCGCGTCCGTGACGTCGTAATTCCGCGCAAGAGGCTCGCCGGGTCGTGTTCCGACCTCGACCGGCGAGCCTCTTTCGCGTTTTCACCCGGTTCCGTGCCCGGCGGTCAGTGCTCCTGCCGGGGCCTGCGGCCGACCCACCACAGTCCCGCCGCTCCGGCCGACATCAGTGCCGCGCCCGCCACGCCGAGCGGCAGGACCTCGCTTCCGGCCCCCGTCTTCGGCAGTCGGTCGCCGCCCGGTGCCACCGGCTTGTTGTCGGTGCCCAGCAGCAGCGGGGTCGCCGGGGCGTTCGGCGACGGGTTCGTCGTACCGAACGGAACCGGGCCCTGCTGCCAGTACGTCTTCTTCCCGTCGCTCGTCTGGACCGGAAGGCAGATCTTTCCGGTCCTGCTCAGATCGAACGTCGCGTCCACGGCGTACGATTTCGACTTTCCCACCGCGAGATTTCCGGTGGAACAGATGAAACCGCTGTTCGACCCCTTGGGGAGATCTTTTTCGGCCATGGCGGTGCAGCCTTTGACGTTCTTGACCTTCAGGCCGTCGAAGCCGACCACCAACAGCCTGATATCGCCGCTTTCCTTGGTCCCTTCGTTCTTTACCGTGGCGGTAATCGCCGTCTTCTGAGTACTGTTGTCGACCGAGATCCTCTCCGGCAGCAGTGTGGTCACCTTCACGCCCGCCGGCGGCTTGTCCATCGCCTTTCCGCTCTTGCCGCTCCCCGGTCCCTGGTCGTCCGCGACGGCGGTGTGGGAAAGGATCAGCACGGTCGAGAAGCAGGCCGTGAGCAGCGATCCCGTAATGGTCGTCGTCCGACGAGAACTCATGTTCGCCCCCCTTGGCTGCGCCTGAATTCGCAGTACTTGAAGAGGTACCACAAGATTTCTCCGCACTATGCTGGTACGGCCCGAAGTGTGACCATTGTGTTTCTGCTGTGACGGGCGATTGTGGCTGATGTTGAGGGGGTGCAGAGATTGTCGGCGAACGTACAGGGTGGTGTTCCGGGATTATTGGTGACCGGACGTTATCGGCTGGTCGAGAGTATTGGTCAGGGAGGAATGGGGCGGGTGTGGCGAGCCGCCGACGAAATGCTCGACCGGCAGGTCGCGGTCAAGGAAATGCGCATAGACGGACTCGATCCCGAGGACACCCGCACGCGCCGGGAACGCACCCTGCGCGAGGCGAGGGCGACGGCCCGGATCGACCATCCCAACGTCGTCCGCATCTACGACGTCGTGGACGCGGGCGAGCGGCTGTGGATCGTCATGGAGCTCGTCGCCGGCCGCTCGCTCGAACGGATCGTGGTCGAGGACGGACCGCTGGGCGTGCGCGAGGCGGCTCGCGTCGGCCTCGAACTGGTCGGGGCGCTGAGCCAGGTGCACGTCCAGGGAGTGCTGCACCGCGACATCAAGCCGGGCAACGTGCTGGTCGAGGGCGCGGGACGGCACCGTGTCGTCCTCACCGACTTCGGCATCGCGGCGCTTCAGGACGCCGAGGCGCTCACCATGGTGGGCATGCTGGTCGGTTCCCCCGACTACATGGCGCCCGAGCGGATCTCCGGCCGTCCGCAGGGCCCGCCCTCCGACGTGTGGTCCCTCGGCGCCACGCTCTGCGCGGCCCTCGGAGGCCGCTCCCCGTTCTCCCGCTCGACCACCCTCGCGACCTTGCACGCGGTTCTCTACGAGGAACCCGAACTCCCCTCTGGCGCAGGCGAGTTGAGGGAAATCCTGGCCGCCCTCCTGGAGAAGGACCCGACCGTACGGCCCGGTCTGGAGGAGCTGGCGGCAGGACTTGAGGAAGTCGTCCGTCCGCGGAGGACGAGCACCCCGAGTCCCGCCGGACCGCCGACAGGGGAGCCCGGGTACGGCTTCGCCTCCACGTTCGAGTTCGGGACCGCGCACGAACCCGCTCCCGCTCCCGAGAACCGCCCAGCGCATCAACCCCTCCCCGGGCCATTGCACTTGCCGGCACGCACTCCGGATCCGGAGCCGAATCCCGAGCCGGATCCGGAGCCGAATCCCGAGCCGGCGTTGGGGCAAGCGTCCGATCCGGCCCCGACGGCCGATCCGACCTCGGGTCCTGAGCGGACCGGGCCGACCGCGGGGCGTGACCTGGCCGAGGCGGCCACGCCCGCTCTGCTGGACGCCCAGTCCCTGAGGGCGGCGCGACAACCCCCGGCGGACCTTCCCGAAGCCACTCCGACTCCGGACGAACACCACGGCGACACGAGCGAGCTGCGGGGGCCGGGACCCGTGACCCGCGCTGAACCCGACCTCGAACCGGACCTCGAACCGGACCTCGAACCGGACCTCGAACCCGACCTCGAACCCGACCTTGAACCCGACCTTGAACCCGAACCCGGACCAGAACCCCAAGCCCAAGCCCAATACGGGAACGAGTCGGAGCACCGCTCCGTGCACGATGCCGTTCCGATACGGCCGACTCCGACCCTGAAGAGCCCGCCCGACTTCCGGAAGGATTCTCGGGCGCGTTCCCCGGAACACCCCGTGGTCTCCGGACCCGAAGCCGTCACCGGGGGCCCCGACTTGCGGGCAACGGACAACGCCTCCACGGAGGTCCCCTCCGAGCCGCGCACGGAGCCCAGTTCACAGACCCCGTCCGAACCGCGCGCGGAGCCCGGCGTGCGTACGCCCAACCAACTGCCCACGGCACCCGTGCCCGTAATGCCGCCACGGGGTGAACTCCCGGATCCAGCCGTGCCGTCCGGCTCCGAGGAGGGTCGGAGCCAGGACCGGAGCCAGAGCCGCGGCAGGCGTCGTATCGGATTCGCCGCCGGGGTCGTCGCGGCGGGAGCCATCGCCTGGGCCGTCGTGGCCATGACCGGCGGATCGGCCGGCGGCGGCACCGGGGCCTCCACGGGCCCGTCCGCGTCGACGGCCGCCACCACCGGCGCCCTCTCGTCCCCGGCTCCCACCGTCGAGGGCACCTCACGCCCGCCCAGCCTGCCCCCGGGAGCGCACCGGGAGGCCGGCGGATACGCGTGGGTGACGCCCAAGGGCTGGCGGCGCGATCTGCAGACCGGCTCCGAGGTGCACTACACGGCGCCCGACGGCGCCCAGGAACTGGCCGCCAAGTCCTCCCTCGCCAAGGGGAATCTGATGGACACCTGGACGACCTCCGAGCAGAACGCCCGCCAGGGGCAGGACTACCGGAAGATCCGGCTGGAGGAGACGACGTTCCGGGGCCGGACCGCGGTCGTCTGGGAGTACACCTTCACGCTCAAGGGAGTGAGCTGGCACGCGCGGCTGCTCGGCTTCGACGCCGACGGGAAGTCGTACCAGATCAACACCTGGTACCACCAGGACATCGAGGACCAGGCCCTCACGGTCTACAACCAGGTCAAGAGCAGCTTCACCGTGCTGTGAGCCGGCCGCCGCCGCGGCCGGGCGGAAGGACGTGGCAGGAGTCGCAAGCCACCGCGGGCCGCCCGGCGGAAGAGCTGAAGGCGGAAGAGGCTGAAGAGGGGGGAACGGAGAGGGACCCGCGGCGATGTGCCGCGGGCCCCTCCTCGCTCGGGCTTCGGTGGCGGGTCAGGCGCGCACCTCGGCCTGGGTCTCGTCGCGGGAGCCGCCCGCGATCGGTTGTGCGGACGGCCGGGCTCCCGCGCCGGCCTTCTGCCGGACGATGGCGATGACCAGCACGATCGCCGCGACGAGCAGCGACAGCAGCACGGTCTCCCGGCCGTCGTGTTCGGTGTCGGTCAGCATGTAGCCGAGCACGAAGACGATCATCGCGGCGGTCGCCCAGGTCAGGTACGGGTAGAGCCACATCCGCACGACGAGCTTCTCCGGCGCCTCGCGCTGGATGATCTTCCGCATCCGCAGCTGCGAGAAGCAGATGACCAGCCACACGAACAGGGCGACCGCGCCGGAGGAGTTGACCAGGAAGAGGAAGACCGAGTCGGGGAACTTGTAGTTGAAGAAGACGGCCACGAAGCCGAACACGACCGAGACGACGATGGCGGTCATCGGCACACCGCGCCGCGTGGTCCGGGCGAACGCCTTCGGCGCGTCCCCGCGCTGACCGAGCGAGAAGGCCATCCGGGAGGCGGTGTAGAGGCCGGAGTTGAGGCAGGACAGCACCGACGTCAGCACGATGACGTTCATGATCTGACCGGCGTGCGCGATGCCGAGGGAGTCGAGGGCGGCGACGTACGAGCCCTTGTCCTTGATCGACGGGTCGTTCCACGGCAGCAGGGCGATGACGACGAGGATCGAGCCCAGGTAGAAGACGGCGATGCGCCAGATGATGCTGTTCGTCGACTTGGTGACGGCCCGCTCCGGGTCCTCGGACTCACCGGCGGCGAGGGTCGCGATCTCGCTGCCCATGAAGGAGAAGACGACCAGCAGCACACCGGTGAGGATCGCACCGGGCCCGTGCGGCAGGAAGCCGCCGTGGTCGGTCAGATTGCCCATCCCGGCCTTCGGTGCGTCCACACCCGGCAGCACTCCGAAGATCGCGAGAGCGCCGACCACGATGAACGCGCCGATCGCCACCACCTTGATCCCGGCGAACCAGAACTCGAACTCGCCGTACGAGCCGACCGAGACCAGGTTGGTGGCCGTGAGCACCACCATCACGATGAGCGCCCAGCCCCACTGCGGTACGCCGGGCATCCAGCCTTCGAGGATCTTGGCGCCGGCGGTGGCCTCCACGGCCAGCACCACCACCCAGAAGAACCAGTACAGCCAGCCGATGGAGAAGCCCGCCCAGCGGCCGAGCGCGCGGTCGGCGTGCGCGGAGAACGAGCCCGAGGTCGGGTTGGCGGCGGACATCTCGCCGAGCATCCGCATCACCAGCACCACGAGCGTGCCGACGAGGGCGTACGAGAGAAGGATGCCGGGGCCCGCGGTGGCGATGCCGGTGCTGGAGCCCACGAAGAGCCCGGCGCCGATGACGCCGCCGATGGCGATCATCGACAGATGACGGTTCTTGAGTCCGGCCTGGAGGCCGCCGCCGGGTTCTCCGGGGCCTCCGGGGGCCTGTGCGGCCTTCGTGGGGGTCGGCTGCGAGGTCATGAGGGGGATTCCTTTGCGCCGGATGGGCAGATTCCCGTACAGAGCGCCCAACCCGTACGAGCGGTGTACGGGGCACGCGCTGATCCATCGTGTGGACCGGCGTACGAGTTGGTCCAGTGAAACGGAGGCAAAGGAATTCGTGAACCTTTGAATCCAGATCGTTACTTGAGGTTTCCTTGAGGTTCTGTAGGATTGCTCACTGTTTTCGGGGGCGGCCCCCGGCGAGGCCGACCGGAAACGGTCGTGTCACACTCGGACCATGCGCGTGTATCTCGGCTCCGATCATGCCGGTCTCGAACTGAAGAACCACCTCGTCGAGTGGCTCAAGGCCGCCGGCCACGAGCCCGTCGACTGCGGGCCCCACATCTACGACGCCCAGGACGACTACCCGCCGTTCTGCCTCCGCGCCGCGGAGCGCACCGTGGCCGACCCGGGCGCCCTCGGCGTCGTGATCGGCGGCTCCGGCAACGGCGAGCAGATCGCCGCGAACAAGGTCGCCGGCGTACGGGCCGTACTCGCCTGGAGCGAGCAGACCGCGGCGCTGGGGCGCGAGCACAACAACGCGAACGTCATGTCCGTCGGCGCCCGTATGCACACCGAGGAAGAGGCGACGAAGTTCGTCGAGACCTTCCTCAACACCGCCTTCACCGGCGAGGAGCGCCACGTCCGCCGCATCAACATGCTCGCGGACTACGAGACGACCCGGGAACTCCCGCCGATCCCGGCCCACCACCCGCAGCAGTCGCAGGCATAGCACCGCCGGGCCGTCGGGCCGATCGTCCGATGTGTCATCGGACCTCGGACGAGAGACAGCAGGAGGAACGGTGCCCGAGGGGCACACCATTCACCGGCTCGCGGAGGACTACCTCGCCGCGTTCGGTGGCCGCGGCGTCCGCGTCACCAGCCCCCAGGGCAAGTTCAGCGACGCCGCGGCCCTCCTCGACGGATCGGTGCTGACCGCGGCACAGGCCCACGGCAAGCACCTCTTCCTCGGCTTCCGTCCGGCGCAGTGGATCCACATCCACCTGGGCCTGTTCGGCAAGGTCGGCTTCGGCGGCACGCCCGCCCCGCCGCCCACGGACACCGTCCGGCTCCGCCTCACGAACGACACCGCGTACGTCGACCTGCGCGGCCCCACCACCTGCGCCCTGATCATGGACGACGAGAAGCGCGCGATACACGACCGCCTCGGCCCGGACCCGCTACGCCCCGACGCCGACCCGGCGGCGGCGTACCGCCGGGTCTCCCGCAGCCGTACGACGATCGCCGCGCTGCTCATGGACCAGAAGGTCATCGCGGGTGTGGGCAACGTCTACCGCGCGGAGGTCCTCTTCCGGCACGGCATCGATCCGTACCGCGCGGGGAAGGACCTCGGCGCGACGGAGTGGGACGCGATCTGGTCCGACCTCGTGGATCTCATGCGCGAGGGCGTCCGCAACAACCGCATCGACACAGTCCGCCCGGAACACACCCCCGAGGCGATGGGCCGCCCGCCGCGCGTGGACGACCACGGCGGCGAGGTCTACGTGTACCGCAGGGCCAACCTGCCCTGCCACATCTGTGGCGGCGAGATCAGCACCGCCGATCTCGCCGCCCGCAACCTCTTCTGGTGCCCGGCCTGCCAAAAGGCCTGAATCCGGGCCGAGTCGGGACCCGGCGCCCCTGCCCGTCCGCCAGACCCCGTCCGGCGGGCAAGGGCGCGGTCACCAGCTCCTAGAAACCGTGCGGCAGCCACGGGGCGACCGCCGAGGCGAACGCCGACGACGCCTCCGCCAGCGCGCCCTGCCGCAGTTCACGCACCAGGCCGCCCGCCGCGAGCGAGGCCGGAGACACCCCGCCGAGATAGACCGTACCCAACTCCCGTACGGACAGGGCGAGATCGGGGGCGTCCTCGGTCCGGACGCACGTCGCCCCCTTCGTGTCGCCGGTGAGCCGCCAACGCCCCTCGTTCCAGGGGCAGAAGGAGTCCTCGACCTCGAACACCACGTCCACCGGGGCCTGATAGGTCCGTGCCTCCAGCGCGGCCCCGACGTCGACGAGCCGTACATGCAGCGCGTCCTTCGCCTGCAGCCGGCAGCGGCGGATGTCGGAGACCATGTACTGCCATGCCTCGTCCACGGGGCGACCCCGGGTGTGCAGCGAGGTTGTCAGGTCGATGTCGAAGAGGAACCGCCACAGCGCGGCCCGCACCGCCGGGTCCAGTCCCTCCAGATCCACCATCATGACCGCCCCGTTGTGCCCGGACGGACCCCAGTCCGGCTTGACCCGGAAGCGCGTGTAGCCCACGACCTCGCCGTCCCGCTCGGCCACCACGCACTGCAACGGTGACGCGCCGCTGCGCTGGTCCTCCGTGTCGAGCACCCCGAGCCGCTGCCAGCCGGGCTGCCGGGCCAGCATCCCGGGACGCTCCGGTACGAGCCGCGCGTACACCGCCTCGCAGGCGTCCAGCACCTCCCTGGGCACCGCGTAGCGCAGCCGTACGTCGTCGGTCCCGGGCGGAACGGACAGACTTACGCGGCTGGTGTCGATCTCCGCGCGGATCTGCAAGGTTCCGATGCCGTAGCCGAACCGCCCGTAGATCGCCGGTTCCGAAGCGGTCAGGACGGCGAGCGGCTCGCCCCAGGCACGGATGTCGTCCAGCTGGCGGCGCATCATCGCGGTGAGCACCCCGCGCCGCCGGTGGGTGGCCGCGACGCTCACCGCCGTGATCCCGGCCGCCGGTACCGACGCGCCGCCCGGGACCGTGACACGGAAGGAGAAGGCCCCCGCAGTACCCACACACTGATCGCCGTCCCACACCCCCAGCGAACGGTCGTACTCTGTGAGCGCGTTCCACAGTTCGCGCTCCTCGGACGACTCCGCCACACCTCCGAACGCGCGGATCAGGTTGTCGTACCACTTGTCCCAGTCGGCCTGCCGCAGCACCCGAACGTCAGTCGTCATAGCCCATGCCTACCAGGGCAATGCGGCACGAGCGAGGGAATTTCGCCCGGCCGCCACAGCCCCCAACCGGAATGTGTCTGTGCAGTTCTCTGTGAAGTTGAGCGCTCGGAGGGGGGACAAGTGGGACCTCCCGTGCCAAGCACCTGGTCCGATGGATAGGGTCCCGAACTAATGGCAGCAGGACGACAGCGGCGCGCGGAAGCCGACACGTTCACGGCCCGGTTGAAGAAGCAATGGCACCGGGCCCGCACAGGGCTGCGCAGATCCGCTGTCGACTACTTCCGCGGGGACGGTTCGGACTGGATCGCGCTGGCCGGTCTGCTGATCACGATCCCGGTGATCGCCTCCACGACCCTGGTGAATTCGGTGTGGTGCTCGCCCTCCGCCCTGGTCCTGCCGATCGTGGCCGGCGGACTGCTGCTCCGGCCCGCCAGCCTGCTCGGGCTGTACGCGGCCGCCGCCACCGCACTGATAGTGGAGTCCGTGAAGCTCGGCCCGTACACGGAGGGCCCGTCCCGGGTCACCCCGGGCGTGGTCCTGGTGGTCGCGGCCTGCGGCTTCTTCGGACTACTGATCGCACAGTTCCGCAGCCGGGTGGGTGTGCCCTGGCGGCGCGGCGGCACCATGCTCTTCGACCTGCGCGAGCGCATCCGGGTGCAGAGCAAGCTGCCGAAGCTGCCGCTGGGCTGGCACCGCGAGATGGCGCTGCGCCCGGCGGGCGGACAGTCCTTCTCCGGGGACTTCGTCGTGGCCGCTCGGACGAACGGCGGCCGAACCCTCGAAGTCGTCCTCACGGATGTGTCCGGCAAGGGGATGGACGCGGGTTCACGCGCCCTTCTGCTGTCCGGAGCCTTCGGCGGTCTCCTCGGTTCGCTGCCGCCGCACGCCTTCCTGCCCGCCGCGAACGGCTATCTGCTGCGCCAGGACTGGGACGAGGGCTTCGCCACCTCGATCCATCTGGTGCTCGATCTCGACTCGGGCGACTACGAACTCTTCTCGGCCGGACACCCGCCGGGCCTTCAGCTCAGCGCGGGCAGCGGCCGCTGGGAGGAGAAGGCGGCGGAAGGCCCCCTGCTGGGGGTGTACGACGGCGCCCAGTTCGACCCGGTGAAGGGCTCACTGCGGCCCGGGGACGTGCTGATGCTGTTCACCGACGGTCTGGTCGAAACCGCGGACCGGGACATCGTCGAGGGCATCGACCGGCTCACCGGCGCGGCCGACCGCTATGTCGCCGGCGGCTTCCACGGCGCGGCCTGGCACCTCATCGAGGCGGTGGCCAGGGACGTCAACGACGACCGGGCCCTCCTCCTGATCTGCCGCGAGGGTCTGACCCCGGTACGCTGACCGCGCCCCACGGCCGTGTCCGGCAACGCGATTGTTTCCGGCAACGCGGCGGCAGCGGCCCGTACCGAGGAGACACTGATCGCGTGACGCAACCTCTCCTGACCCTGGCCGAAGTCGAAGCGCTCGCCCGCGCGGCGCACGCCGCCCAGACCGACAAGGCCGGCCGGCCGTACGCCGAGCACCTCCAAGCCGTGGCGGACGGCGTCCGCGAGCGCGGCGGCGACGACGAGCAGATAGCGGCGGCCTGGCTGCACGACGCCGTCGAGGACGACGCCCTCTCCGAGGACTGGCTGAACGAAGCCGCGCTGACCCCCGGTACGAAGGACATCGTGCTGGCGCTCACCAAACAGGACGGCGAGTCCCCGGAGTCGTACGCGCGACGCATCCGCACCACACGGGGCGCCCTGCTGGTCAAGGCGTCCGACCTGGCGCACAACGCCGACCCGAGCCGCCTCGCGGTCCTCGACGAGCACACCCGGGCCCGCCTGACGAAGAAGTACGCGACGATGCGGACCCTGCTGGGGCTGCCGCCGAGCTGAACGCGGTGCCTTCCACAGCCTTCCGCAGTTGTGCACTGTCGTCGTCCACTGTCTTGTGCGTGAGCGTGAGCCGAAGTGGGCGGGCCCGGAGTCTCCGGGCCCGCCCACTTGGTATGCCGATCGGCCGGTTACGCGTTGGTCGGTTGCGCGTTGGCCGGCTGTGCGGCGGCCTGCTACGCGTTGACCGGCTGTGCGGCAGTCGGCTGCACGGTGGCCTTCGCCCGTTCGCGGGCGACTTCCGTCGCGTCCCGCTTGAACGCCCACGCCAACTTCGGCTCCATCGCGAAGCGGAAGATCCGCCGGACGGGCCGCGTGCACAGGGCGGTGATGAGCGCGGCCGCGACGACCGTCACGAAGACCTCGCCGACCGGCTCGCGCACCCACTCTTCGTCGAACCAGCCCCCGTACTCGAACGCCTTGACGACCAAGCCGTGCAGCAGATAGCCGTACAGCGTGCCCGCGCCGAGCGCCGTGAACCAGACCGTGCGCCGCGGCACCCAGGCGAAGAAGCAGGCGGTGAGGACCAGCGAGCAGCCGTAGAGCGCGAGCGTCATGATGACACCCGCCCACCAGGGCGCGCCCATCTCCTGTGCGCTGTCGCGGTGGTAGAACCAGGCGGTGTTCATCCGGGGTGCCGCCCAGTAGCCCACGACCAGCGCAGCGGCCAGGACCGGCACCGCCAGGACGCGCACCTCACGGCGGCGCACCATTTGGAAGTGCTCGGGCTTCATGGACAGGCCGAGGACGAAGAACGGCAGGTACTGCAGCACCCGCTGGAGGTCCAGATCGTCACCGATCTCCGGTGAGACGGACGCGATCAGGCCAAGACACAGGGCCAGCGGAAGCGGCCAGCGGACCACCTTCCACAGGGGGGTCGTCAGCCGCCAGACGAAGAGCGCGGCCAGGAACCAGGTGAGGTACCAGGGGTCGAGCAGACTGATCGCCAGGTCCGAGCCGCCGACCCAGCGACTGAAGAGGGAGTACACCGTCTCGAAGAGGACATACGGCACGACGACGCCGGTGACCAGCCGCTTCACGCGGTCGGGGCGCATGTCGAAGCTGCGCGAGAAATAGCCCGAGATGATGATGAAGGCGGGCATGTGGAAGGCGTACACGACCATGTACAGCGCTTCCATGACGCGGCTCTGGCCCTTCAGCGGATCCCACACATGACCCATGGCCACGAGCACGATCGCCAGGTACTTGGCGTTGTCGAAGAAGGCGTCGCGCGGTTTGGCGGGCTTGCCGCCCGGTGCGGCGGCGACGGCCGCCGCAGGGGTCCGGGGCGAGCGCGGGCCCGGCAATCCGTCCGCCGGCCGGCGGGCCGGCGGGAGCGGTGATCCGTGGGGTCGGGGCGAGTTGGTCACAGGCCCTCCTGCCAGGAACTCCGGGAGACGATTCTGGACCTCGCTGCGCGTATGGGGGGCGTGGCGGCGTGGAACATCTGAGGCACCTTAGCGTTGTCAGCACGTTCTCGTAAAACGCTCGATCTCATTCCTGCTTATCGTCTGCGCCTACCCCGGATTCGGAGATGTGTGCCTGTTGATCCGCAGGTGGTTCCGTAATCGATTCCCTTACTGGCGGCGGGCGTTCTGTCCGACTTCATGCTGACTAGGCGGTATATAGCACCCGAAGGCGACTCCGAGGGTATGTCCGGTTCGTTGGGCTATGGCTGCCCGTGCTCCGTGCTCGCGGTGTGCCCGTGGCGGCAATTTGAATTACCCGCGAACAGGATGTGTGGATACGGCAACGGTCGCCGTGAATTCGCTGTCCGGGAACGCTCTCGAATTGCGGTGCGGGGCAGTGCGGTTGACATATTTCCGCGAGGCCGGGGGAGGGTGGCACCGCGCCGTTCCGGTGGGCCACCGGCCCAGTCCCGGGTCTGCCCCTGGCCAACGATGCGTCACCTGTCGCATACGAGCGGCCGGTTGGTGGCACGATGGTTCTGGCGGGGGTGTGCGGGGCTGCACCTCCGGGCCGGGAGAGCGGACCGACCGTAGGGTGTGATCAGTTGTGGCCATTTCGCTGTCAGTGGTGCTGCTGTTGGCGATCATCCTCGTGGTGCTGATCCGAGGAGGATCTATCAAGGCTGGACCTGCCATCGTCGCGGTGCTCTTCGGTTTCTTTCTCGCGTCGACCGGTATGGCTCCGTCCATCAACCGGTTTCTCGATTCGATAGCGCAGACCATCAACTCGATCAGCTTCTGAACGGGAATGGGCGCGAGTCGCCCATCGCTGGATCGCGGCCGTGCGCGAGGCGCGCGGCGCGGCCTGCGCCGGGCGCGCGTCACCGGCTCCACGCGCCGGTCACGCACACCACTGCGCCCGAAACACCGTGCCCGAAGGGGCGGTCGTCATGACGAAGGTCCGCCACAACGTCCGCGCGGTCCTGTGCGACGACGGCCATCTGGTGTTCCGTCGCGAGTGGCCCGGCGGCACCCCCTACTGCACCACCGTCGGCGGTGGCGTCGAGCCCCACGACGCCGGCCTGGAGGCGGCCCTGCGCCGCGAGGTCATGGAAGAGATCGGCGCCACCATCGGCCCCGCCGTCGAGTTCCTGACCCTGACCGAACCGGGCGAGCGGACGACTGTCGTACGGCACTACTTCCGCGCCGATGTGCTCGACATGGACCCGAACCGCCGGAGCGGCCCCGAACTCGACGACCCCGACACGGGCGACTTCTCGGCTGTCCGGGTCGTACCGGAGGCGTCGGCCCTGGCAGCCCTCGAACTCCAGCCGCCCGAACTCGCCGCGTACCTGCGTGAGCATGCCGAAACCTGGCGGGCCTGACGACCGACGCCGGCTGCCGATCCCTGCCCAACCCCTACATGGCCCGTTTCCGGCGCCTGACAAGCGTGAAGCCCCCGCTCGGCCCCGGTCCTATCGGTAGTCCTCCGGGTGACCCTGCATCCAGGTATTGATCCTGTCCCGCGTTCCGGTGAGCAGGGCCTGGTGCTTCTTGAGGTTCTCGAAGGATCTGTCGCCGCCCAGTTCGGCCCGCAGTTTCGCGATCCACGCGAGAGGTTCCTTGAAGTGTCCGGGGCCCTGAGGGTCGGCCTTCATCGACTCGTCGAGGCTGCTGAGCTCATCGAGCACCCGCCCCAGGAAGTACTCGCAGTTCCCCGGAGTCGTGCACCCGTCGTTGTAGGTGGCCTGAAGCCGCGCGAACACGTCACGGACCTTCTCGACTCCCGGTGTCGGCTCTGCCGTGCTCGGGGCGGTCGGCTCGTCGGCCGCGGCGGCCGGTGCCGTCTTGCGGACATCGCGGACGGGCGAAGCCGCATCACCCGAACCCGTGCCCGGACTGCCGGAACAGGAGAGCAGCAACGACGCCAGGGCCACGACGAGCGTGGGGGCGCCGAGAGTGTGCCGTGCGCGCAAATTGATCATGCCGCGTACGACTCCTCAGGGAGCTCACTGGTTGCACCGCCAGTCGCCGAAGAAGAAAGGCGCGCGGAGGCCGCAGAAGAAAGATCAGAAGCCCAACGGGCACGTAGCGGGCACGGAAGGCTGATCGGAGCCCCCGGAAACGACTAGGGCCAGGCGGAGGAATGAACCTCCGGCCTGGCCCTACGTCATCTGGAGCGGGCGACGGGAATCGAACCCGCGTAGCTAGTTTGGAAGACTAGTGCTCTACCATTGAGCTACGCCCGCGCAAGGTGCGCCGCAGGTCAGCGACCGCGGCACAGAATGCATCGTAGCGGGTCGACCGCCCACATCGCACACCCCGTTCCCGCCCGCGTCGGTGCTCGAGAAATGCGGCAGCCGCGCTGCCTGCGGGCATGTACCCTACGTGTCGCACCGACGGGGTGTGGCGCAGCTTGGTAGCGCGTCCGCTTTGGGAGCGGAAGGCCGTGGGTTCAAATCCCGCCACCCCGACCACCGGCACGACCCGCCAGGCATCCGCCCGGACAAGATCGCCTTTTGGGGCGTGTACCGCCTGCGGTTACTATGCAAGCTGCGCGCCCGTATGTCTGCAGTGTTACCTCTCTCTCGAGGGCCGCGCGAATCCGCCCAAGCTCTGCCCGACCGGCAGCAGCACGCAGCAGAACCCCCCAAGAAGTCAGCCACAAGGAGACCGAACCGTGAAGAGCGCCGTGGAGACCCTGAACCCGACTCGGGTTCGGCTCACTGTCGAGGTGCCCTTCGAGGAGCTCAAGGACAGCCTCGACGCGGCGTACAAGAAGATCAACCAGCAGGTCACGGTGAAGGGGTTCCGGAAGGGCAAGATCCCGGCGCGCATCATCGACCAGCGGTTCGGTCGCGGCGCCGTGCTCGAAGAGGCCGTCAACGACGCGCTCCCGAAGTTCTACACCGAAGCGGTCAACGAGGCTGAGCTGAATGTCCTCGGACAGCCTGAGGTCGACATCACCGAGCTGAAGGACGGCGAGACGCTGAACTTCACCGCTGAGGTCGACGTCCGCCCGACCATCGAGATCCCGGACTACTCCGGCATCGAGGTCGAGGTCGACGCCATCGAGGTCAGCGACGAGGACGTCGAGAAGGCCGTCTCCGACCTGCGCGAGCGCTTCGCCTCGACCTCCCCGGTCGAGCGCGCCGCCCAGGACGAAGACGTCGTCACCCTCGACCTCGAGGCCAAGGTCGACGGAGAGGTCCTGGAGGACGGCGTCGCCAGCGGTGTCTCGTACACCATCGGTTCCGGCGAGCTCCTCGAGGGCATCGACGAGGCCGTGAAGGGCCTGGAGGCCGGTGGCGAGACCACCTTCACCTCCGAGCTCAAGGGCGGCTCCGCCACCGGCAAGGAGGCCGAGGTCACCGTCAAGGTCACCCAGGTCGCCGCCCGCGAACTGCCCGAGCTGGACGACGAGTTCGCGCAGCTCGCCTCCGAGTTCGACACCCTCGACGAGCTCAAGGCGGACAGCCGCAAGCGCCTCGAGAACATGAAGCAGTACGACCAGGCCACGCAGGCCCAGGAGCGCGTCCTGGAGAAGCTGCTCGAGCTGGTCGAGGTGCCCGTCCCCGAGAAGCTGCTCGAGGACGAGATCAACACCCGTAAGCACAACCTCGAGCACCACCAGCTCGGCCAGATGGGCCTCGACCTCGTGAAGTACCTGGAGATCCAGGGCAAGACCGAGGAAGAGTTCGACGCCGAGACCAAGGAAGCCGCGGTCAAGGGCATCAAGACGCAGTTCGTCCTCGACGAGCTCGTCAACAAGGAGAAGCTGAACGTCAACCAGGAGGAGCTCACCGAGCACCTCATGCGGCGCGCTGCCTCCTCCGGCATGTCCCCCGACCAGTTCGCCCAGGCCGTCGTCGAAGGCGGCCAGGTCCCGATGCTCGTCGGTGAGGTCGCCCGCGGCAAGGCCCTCGCGGTCGTCGTCGAGGCCGCCACGGTCAAGGACACCAACGGCGAGGTCGTCGACCTCGACGACGAGGAGGACGAGACGGCCGAGACCGTCGAGGCCACCGAGGGTTCCGCCGAGACCGAGGCCGAGGCCGAGGAGAAGCCCGAGGCCTGATCGCCTCGCTTGTACGTCCGACGGGCCCCCGGGAACTTGTTCCCGGGGGCCCGTCGGTTGTTCAGGGGCGCGGGGAACTGCGCGAGCAACCCCCACCGCGCCGCAGCCGCGCTCCTGGCCCCCGGCGCCCCGACGGGTGCGGCCTTTCGAGGGTGCGCGCTGCCGACCCGCACCCGTGAGAGAGGGCGCCCGGAACCCCGGTCGGGCCAGCGCAGCGCATGCGCTCACAGCGAACAGTTCCCTCTGCGGGATTCCCCGGAGGGACCCGCGCGTTAGGGTCCATGAATACGAGGGCAGGGGAGTCCCCGGACGCCGTCGGGAGGCGGCGCGGAACCCGGGGTCCCAGGTCCCTGCAGAAGACGTGAGACGGCCCGGCGCCGTCGTAAGACGAGCAGGTGGATACGTGACGAATCTGATGCCCACAGCTGCCGGCGACCCTATCGGTGGTGGCCTCGGCGACCAGGTCTACAACCGACTGCTCGGCGAGCGGATCATCTTCCTCGGCCAGGCGGTCGACGATGACATCGCCAACAAGATCACGGCGCAGCTGCTGCTCCTTGCCTCCGACCCGGACAAGGACATTTACCTTTACATCAACAGCCCTGGCGGATCGATCACGGCCGGCATGGCGATCTACGACACCATGCAGTACATCAAGAACGACGTGGTGACGATCGCCATGGGCATGGCGGCCTCGATGGGCCAGTTCCTGCTCAGCGCCGGTACCCCCGGCAAGCGCTTCGCCCTGCCGAACGCCGAGATCCTGATCCACCAGCCCTCCGCGGGTCTCGCGGGCTCCGCGTCGGACATCAAGATCCACGCCGAGCGGCTGCTGCACACCAAGAAGCGGATGGCGGAGCTGACCTCCTTCCACACCGGTCAGACCGTCGAGCAGATCACTCGTGACTCGGACCGCGACCGCTGGTTCGACCCGATCGAGGCCAAGGAGTACGGCCTCATCGACGACATCATGCCCACCGCTGCCGGAATGCCGGGCGGCGGCGGCACCGGGGCGGCGTAAAGCCCCTCCAGCGCCCCCGAGGGCGGCGCAGGGCCCCTTCCCGCCCCCGGGCGGCGCAGGGCGTCCAGTGGGCCCTCAGCCGACCGCTCAGCCCTTTCAGGTTTTTCAGGAGACACAGTGAACGACTTCCCCGGCAGCGGCCTCTTCGCCCGCACGCAGGCCGAGTACACCGGTCCTCGCGCGGAGTCCCGCTACGTCATCCCGCGCTTCGTCGAGCGCACCTCGCAGGGCGTGCGTGAGTACGACCCGTACGCGAAGCTGTTCGAGGAGCGCGTGATCTTCCTCGGCGTGCAGATCGACGACGCCTCCGCCAACGACGTCATGGCGCAGCTGCTGTGCCTGGAGTCGATGGACCCCGACCGTGACATCTCGGTCTACATCAACAGCCCCGGTGGCTCGTTCACGGCCCTCACGGCCATTTACGACACGATGCAGTTCGTGAAGCCGGACGTTCAGACGGTCTGCATGGGTCAGGCCGCCTCGGCCGCCGCGATCCTGCTGGCCGCCGGCACACCGGGCAAGCGCATGGCACTTCCGAACGCCCGTGTGCTGATCCACCAGCCGTACAGCGAGACCGGCCGCGGGCAGGTCTCGGACCTCGAAATCGCGGCGAACGAAATCCTCCGGATGCGCGCGCAACTGGAAGACATGCTGGCCAAGCACTCGACCACGCCGATCGAGAAGATCCGCGAGGACATCGAGCGCGACAAGATCCTCACGGCCGAGGACGCCCTGGCGTACGGCCTGATCGACCAGATCATTTCCACCCGGAAAATGAACAACTCCGCGGTCGTGTGACGTATCGCTGTATCGTCTGCCGCTCCTTGGCACGGTTCACGACAAAGTGAACCGCGCCAAGGGGGGCCCGGACGAGGGGCTCGGCAAGGTACCGTCGGACATAAGGCAGCACCAGGAGCCGCTGGACCTAGGCGTCTCCCAGGCGAAGGGGAAGCACACCGTGGCACGCATCGGTGACGGCGGCGATCTGCTCAAGTGCTCGTTCTGTGGCAAGAGCCAGAAGCAGGTCAAGAAGCTCATCGCAGGCCCCGGTGTGTACATCTGCGACGAGTGCATCGATCTCTGCAACGAGATCATCGAGGAAGAACTCGCGGAGACGAGCGAGGTGCGCTGGGAGGAACTCCCCAAGCCCCGCGAGATCTACGAGTTCCTCGAGGGCTATGTGGTCGGTCAGGAGTCGGCCAAGAAGGCCCTCTCCGTCGCGGTGTACAACCACTACAAGCGCGTCCAGGCCGGTGAGAACAGCGCGGGCCAGAACCGCGAGGACGCCATCGAGTTGGCGAAGTCCAACATCCTCCTGCTGGGCCCCACGGGCTCCGGCAAGACGCTCCTCGCCCAGACCCTCGCGCGCATGCTGAACGTTCCGTTCGCCATCGCCGACGCGACGGCGCTGACGGAGGCGGGATACGTCGGCGAGGACGTCGAGAACATCCTGCTGAAGCTGATCCAGGCCGCCGACTACGACGTCAAGAAGGCCGAGACCGGGATCATCTACATCGACGAGATCGACAAGGTGGCTCGTAAGAGCGAGAACCCGTCGATCACGCGCGATGTGTCCGGCGAGGGCGTCCAGCAGGCCCTGCTCAAGATCCTCGAGGGCACGACGGCCTCGGTGCCGCCGCAGGGCGGACGCAAGCACCCGCACCAGGAGTTCATCCAGATCGACACGACGAACGTCCTGTTCATCGTGGGCGGTGCCTTCGCGGGCCTGGAGAAGCTCATCGAGTCCAGGGCCGGCGCGAAGGGCATCGGCTTCGGCGCGACGATCCGCTCGAAGCGCGAGCTGGAGTCCAAGGACCAGTTCGAGGCCGTCATGCCGGAGGACCTGGTCAAGTTCGGCATGATCCCCGAGTTCATCGGCCGTCTCCCGGTCATCACCTCGGTCCACAACCTGGACCGCGAGGCGCTCCTCCAGATCCTGGTCGAGCCGCGCAACGCGCTGGTGAAGCAGTACCAGCGCCTCTTCGAACTCGACGGTGTGGAGCTGGACTTCGAGCGCGAGGCGCTGGAGGCCATCGCCGACCAGGCCATCCTCCGCCAGACCGGCGCCCGAGGGCTGCGCGCCATCATGGAGGAAGTCCTCCAGGCCGTGATGTACGAGGTCCCGTCCCGCAAGGACGTGGCCCGCGTCGTCATCACCGCCGACGTGGTCCTGCGCAACGTCAACCCGACCCTGATCCCGCGCGACGCGCGAGGCCGGGGACCGGGGGAGCAGAAGACGGCGTAGTCAACGCACTCACGAAGAAGGGGCGCCCGGCGATCGACCGCCGGGCGCCCCTTCGTTCTGGGTGCTTGCCGGGTCCGGCTCTCGCGGAGCGAAGCGATCGAGCCAGATTCACGGCGGCCCTTGAGAGTCGTCCCCCCTTGATGATCGACCTAACTCGACCGCATCGACCATGCGTTCGGTTGGTTGGTGGAGCAAACGGGAGGGTTCGACATGCTGTCGCAGAGGATCCGGCGGATCGCGGTGTCCGCAAGCGTGGTTGCCGCAGTAGGGGCTGTGCCCCTGGTAGCGGCAAGTCCGGCGTCGGCCACTGTCAAACAGTACGAGGGAGTGGTGAGGGACCACGGCTACATAGCCGGGCCGAAGGTCGAGTCCGCCTGTAGCCGGCCGAGTTACCGTGGCACGCCCAATGCCCTTTGTCCGCAGAAGCTCGTGATCGCCGGCGTCAAGTACGACGTGGCGGACACCGCCTGCCAGTGGGCCTGAACAAGCATCGGTCCGTCGATCGGACGGGTGACCCGCATGCATCGGGGGGTCCGGCCGATGGACGGACCCCCCGATGATGAGCCTGCTGGTGAGCGGGCGGCGTCAGACCTTGACGCGGACGTCCTTGCGCAGCTTCGCGGCGATGTCGG
Source organism: Streptomyces sp. NPDC005784 (assembly GCF_042871525.1). Lineage (NCBI taxonomy): Bacteria > Bacillati > Actinomycetota > Actinomycetes > Kitasatosporales > Streptomycetaceae > Streptomyces > Streptomyces sp. NPDC005784. Next base: position 351,574 of record NZ_JBIAIQ010000006.1, on the reverse strand, counting down.
CTGCGGCCTCAGGGGTGCTGCCCTTGCCGGCCATCATGCTGGCGTAGTCGATCGGCATCACAAGGCCGAGCGTGCTGTGGTCGCCCCAGATGCAGATCTGCATCGTGAACGAGCTTGGACCGGCGCCCGCAGTCGACGAGTCACCCTTGATCTTGATTTCCTGGCACTTGAGGACAGCACCGTCGAGCGCGCTCGGGGTGTACGCCTTCGGACTGCCGACGAACTCGCCGTCCTTGGTGCCTTCCTTCTGCTGCTCCTTCTTCATGCCGGCGAACATGTTGTCGACGGTCGTCTCCGGGTTGCCGATGGTTCCCCAGACGCCGCTGAACGAGACCTGCTTCATCGCGAGCGGGTTGCTCTTGTCCCCCGACTGGTACGCCGCGCTGACGTCCTTGGCGTTCTTCACACCCCAGCGCTCGGCGTCCTTCAGGTCATCCTTGGTCAGCCCGCCATCGGCGTTGTCGGCGCCGGTGGACTTCTTGTACTCGCCGCCGAGGACCGTCGCCGGCGTAGTCAGCTTGTGCGGGCCGTCGTCGGCGACGGAGCTTGCGCTGTTGCTTCCGGCGAACAGGAGGTACGCCCCCACCGCGATGGCCGCCACCACGGCGACGCCGCCGATTATCAGGCCCGTCCGCTTCTTGCCGCCGGACGGTTCGGGCGGCATCGGGACCGTGCCGTAGGGAGGCTGCTGGCCGTACGGGGGCTGCTGACCGTAGGCGGGCGGCTGGCCGTAAGGAGGTGTCTGCGGCGGGGCGCCCTGGGGCGCCTGCTGGGGGTAGCCGTAGCCGGGCTGCGCGGGGGGAGCCTGGGGCGGGTAGCCGTAGCCGGGCTGCGGGGCCTGCGGCGGCTGGCCGTAAGGGCCAGGCTGGCCCGGCTGACCGTACGGTCCGGGCTGCTCGGGCTGCCCGCCGTACGGGCCCGGCTGGTTGTAGCTCATTCCTGGGTTCCCCTCCAGATACTTACGCGTTCCGAACATCCTGGCGTACAGGTCACGCCCCCAAGTCCCCGGGGGCCGCACCGTTACGAAGTAATCGCGTTTCGGGACAGGGCCATGACGCCTCTAAACTGATCCCGTGACCGAAAACGCTCAGCAGCAGCCACCAGAGCCCAACGCCGAACTGCCGACCCAGTACGCGCCGGCCGATGTAGAGGGGCCGCTGTACGAGCGCTGGGTGGAGCGCGGCTACTTCGAGGCGGACGCGAAGAGCGACAAGCCTCCGTTCACGGTCGTCATCCCGCCGCCGAACGTCACGGGCAGCCTGCACCTCGGGCACGCCTTCGAGCACACCCTCATCGACGCCCTCACCCGCCGCAAGCGCATGCAGGGGTTCGAGACGCTGTGGCAGCCCGGCATGGACCACGCCGGCATCGCCACCCAGAACGTCGTCGAGCGGGAGTTGGGCAAGGAGGGCAAGTCGCGGCACGACCTCGGCCGGGAGGCGTTCGTCGAGCGCGTCTGGCAGTGGAAGGCCGAGTCCGGCGGGCAGATCTCCGGGCAGATGCGTCGTCTCGGCGACGGCGTCGCGTGGTCGCGTGAGCGCTTCACCATGGACGAGGGTCTCTCCCAGTCCGTCCAGACCATCTTCAAGAAGCTCTACGACGACGAGTTGATCTACCGCGCCGAGCGCATCATCAACTGGTGCCCGCGCTGTCTCACCGCCATCTCGGACATCGAGGTCGAGTACCAGGACGACGAGGGTGAACTGGTCTCCATGAAGTACGGGGAGGGGGACGACTCCATCGTCGTCGCCACCACCCGTGCCGAGACCATGCTCGGCGACACCGCCGTCGCCGTTCACCCGGGCGACGAGCGGTACAAGCACCTCGTCGGCAAGCTCATCCGGCTGCCGCTGACGGAGCGTTCCATCCCGGTCGTCGCGGACGAGCACGTCGACCCCGAGTTCGGCACCGGCGCCGTCAAGGTGACGCCCGCCCATGACCCGAACGACTTCGAGATCGGGCAGCGCCACAACCTGCCCAACATCGCCGTGATGGACGAGCACGCGGTCATCACCGTCCCCGGTCCCTTCCAGGGCCTGGACCGGCTGGAGGCCCGTTCCGCCATCGTCGCCGCCCTGCGCGCCGACGGCCGGATCGTCACCGAGAAGCGGCCGTACAGCCACTCCGTGGGCCACTGTTCGCGCTGCAAGACCACCATCGAGCCGCGGCTCTCCATGCAGTGGTGGGTCAAGGTCGGTCCGCTGGCGAAGGCCGCGGGCGACGCCGTCCGCGACGGCCGCGTCAAGATCCACCCGCAGGAGATGGAGAAGCGGTACTTCGACTGGGTCGACAACCTCCACGACTGGTGCATCTCAAGGCAGTTGTGGTGGGGCCACCGGATTCCGGTCTGGTACGGGCCCAGCGGCGAGATCGTCTGCGTCGGCCCCGACGACGAGGCCCCGACCGGCGAGGGCTGGCACCAGGACACCGACGTCCTCGACACCTGGTTCTCCTCCGGCCTGTGGCCGTTCTCCACGCTCGGCTGGCCCGAACAGACCGAGAGCCTCGCGAAGTTCTACCCGAACTCCGTCCTGGTCACCGGCTACGACATCCTTTTCTTCTGGGTCGCCCGGATGATGATGTTCGGCCTGTACGCGATGGACGGCACCCCGCCGTTCCACACCATCGCCCTGCACGGCATGGTCCGCGACCAGTTCGGCAAGAAGATGTCCAAGTCCTTCGGGAACGCGGTCAATCCGCTGGACTGGATGGACAAGTACGGCAGTGACGCGCTGCGGTTCACGCTCGCGCGCGGCGCCAACCCCGGCGTCGACGTGCCGATCGGCGAGGACTGGGTCCAGGGCTCGCGCAACTTCGCCAACAAGATCTGGAACGCCACCCGCTTCGCGCTGATGAACGGCGCGACGGTCGAGGGTGAACTCCCGCCCGTCGAGGAGCTGTCGGCCACCGACCGCTGGATCCTGTCCCGGCTGAACGCCACGGTCGCCGAAGTCGACGCCCTGTACGACGACTTCCAGTTCGCCAAGCTGTCGGACGCACTGTTCCACTTCGCGTGGGACGAGGTCTTCGACTGGTACGTCGAGCTGTCCAAGACGACGTTCATGGCGGGCGGCGAGCCCGCGAAGGTCTCCGGCCGGGTCCTCGGCGAGGTCCTGGACGTGACGCTGCGGCTGCTGCACCCGATCGTCCCGTTCGTGACGGAGACCCTCTGGACGACCCTCACGGGCGGCGAGTCGGTCGTCATCGCGGAGTGGCCGACGGCCGTGTCCGTTCCCGGCGCCGACGCACCGGGCGGCTTCCGGGACACCGCCGCCGAGCAGGAGATCGAGAAGCTCCAGCAGGTCATCACGGAGGTCCGCCGCTTCCGCGCCGACCAGGGCCTGCAGCCGGGCCAGCGGGTCCCGGCCCGGCTGACCCTCGACGGGACGGCGCTGGCACCGCACGAGGCGGCCATCCGTCAGTTGCTGCGGCTCCAGCCGGAGGGCGAGAGCTTCTCGGCCACGGCGACGCTGCCGGTGGCCGGTGCCACCGTCGCGCTCGACCTGTCGGGCACGATCGACATCGCCGCGGAGCGCAAGCGGCTGGCCAAGGACCTCGCCGCCGCGGAGAAGGAGAAGGCCCAGGCGAACGGCAAGCTCGGCAACGAGGCGTTCCTCGCCAAGGCCCCGGACAACGTCGTGGACAAGATCCGCGGCCGGCTCGCCAAGGCAGACGAGGACATCGCCCGTATCCAGGAGCAGCTGAACCGGATGCCCGAGGCGTAACCGCCGGTCGTACGCGCGTGACGAAGGCCCCCCGGACCGTTCGGTCCGGGGGGCCTTCCGCCGTACGCGGGCAGACTTTCCTTCGCCCCCTTCGCCCCCTTCGCCCCCTTCGCCCCCTTCGCCCCCTTCGCCCCGCCCCGTTCCCGGGGGCGCTGCCCCCGGACCCCCGCTCCTCAATCGCCGGAGGGGTTGAACTTCTCTCGTCCGGCGCTGGAAAGTCTTGGCCCGTCCGGCGATTGAGGACGAGGCCGGCAGGCCGAAGTGGGGGTCCGGGGGCGCAGCCCTCAGGGACGGGACGGGAAGGGGCGGAGGGGGCGAAAACCCCACACGGCCCCACACGCCCGCACACCCCCGCCCTCTCCGTAGACTGGCCCCGTGAGCGACCTCCCCCCGCACGACAGCAGCGCGTCCGACGACTCGGAGCGTGATCCGCTCGGTCTCTTCGAGGAGATCGTCGAGGCCGAGACCGACCGGGACCCCGACCTCGCGGTCATCGCGGCCGGCAGCCGTACCCTGCGAACCCGGGGCGCCGACGGCCCGCAGGCCGACGTACCCGGGCGGCCCTCCGACCCCGAGGTCGACAAGGCGCTCCGCGAGGTGGAGGCCGAGCTCGCCACCCGCTGGGGCGAGACCAAGCTGGAGCCGTCCGTCAGCAGGATCGCGGCGCTGATGGACGTCCTCGGGGAGCCGCAGCGCGCGTACCCCTCGATCCACATCACGGGTACGAACGGCAAGACCTCCACCGCCCGCATGATCGAGGCGCTGCTCGGCGCCTTCGACCTGCGCACCGGGCGTTACACCAGCCCCCACGTGCAGTCGGTCACCGAGCGGATCAGCCTGGACGGGACGCCGGTCTCCGCCGAGCGGTTCGTCGAGACGTACAACGACATCAAGCCCTACGTCGAGATGGTCGACGGGCAGCAGGAGTACCGGCTGTCCTTCTTCGAGGTGCTCACCGCGATGGCGTACGCCGCCTTCGCCGACGCGCCCGTGGACGTCGCCGTCGTCGAGGTCGGCATGGGTGGCAGCTGGGACGCCACCAACGTGATCGACGGGGACGTCGCCGTGGTGACCCCCATCGACCTCGACCACACCGACCGGCTCGGTGAGACGCCCGGCGAGATCGCCACCGAGAAGGCGGGCATCGTCAAGCAGGACGCCACCGTCATCCTGGCGCAGCAGCCGGTCGACGCGGCCCAGGTGCTGCTGAAGAAGGCTGTCGAGGTCGACGCGACGGTGGCCCGCGAGGGCCTCGAATTCGGTGTCGTGGCACGGCAGATCGCGGTCGGCGGACAGTTGCTCACGCTGCGCGGCCTCGGCGGCGAGTACGAAGAGGTGTTCCTGCCGCTGCACGGCGCCTACCAGGCGCACAACGCGGCCGTGGCGCTCGCCGCGGTCGAGGCGTTCTTCGGCGTCGGCTCGGCACACACCCAGCGGCTCGACATCGACACCGTGCGCAAGGCGTTCGCCGCGGTCACCTCGCCGGGCCGCCTGGAGATCGTGCGGCGTTCGCCCACCGTCGTGCTCGACGCCGCGCACAACCCCGCGGGCGCCCGCGCGACCGCCGAGGCGGTCAGCGAGGTGTTCGACTTCAGCCGGCTGATCGGGGTGGTCGGCGCGAGCGGCGACAAGAACGTGCGGGGGCTGCTCGAAGCCTTCGAGCCGATCTTCGCCGAGGTCGTCGTCACCCAGAACTCCAGCCATCGCGCGATGGACGCGGACGATCTGGCCGGGATCGCCGTCGAGGTCTTCGGCGAGGACCGGGTACAGGTCGAACCGCGGCTCGACGACGCCCTGGAGGCCGCGATCACGCTCGCCGAGGAAGAGGGCGAGTTCGCGGGCGGGGGCGTGCTGGTCACCGGATCCGTCATCACGGTCGGCGAGGTCCGACTGCTCCTGGGGAGGGGCTGACTCTCGTGCGTACGCTCTGTGCTTCCACACTGATCGGCGAGTTCTTCGTCATCGGTTTCGCCGGGCTCGTCGCCATGAAGGAACCCGATCTGTCCACGGCCATGGTCTGGACGGTCTGCGGGGTCCTGATGGCGCTGAGCGTGCTGCTGTGCGGCATGATCACGCGGCCCGGCGGTGTCCAGCTCGGCTGGGCGCTGCAGATCCTGCTGATCGCCGGCGGCTTCGTCGTTCCCTCGATGTTCGTCCTGGGCGCGGCCTTCGCCGCCCTGTGGTGGGCCTCGGTCCACTACGGCCGGAAGATCGACGAGGCCAAGGCCAGGTTCGCCGCGCAGGCGCAGTCTCAGCCGCAGACCCCGGCACAGGCCGAGCCGGGCGCCAATCCGGCCTAGCCGGGGGCAACCCGGTCTGGACGGGGGCAACTCAGTCTGGACGGGGGGCAACCCAGCCTGGACGGGCGGGAACCCGGTCTGGACGGGGGGCAACCCAGCCTGGACGGGCGGGAACCCGGTCTGGACGGGGGGGGCAACCCAGCCTGGACGGACGGGAACCCGGTCTGGACGGGTGTGTGACGGTCCGGCCTCGGCGGGCGCGCGTGACACCCGGCCCGCCGCGCGGGCGTGTGCCGACCCGGCGCAGGCGGGCGGGGCGTATTCCGGCCTGGCGTCGTCGGGGGTGTCGGCGGGGGCTCGCGCCGGACCCGAGAGGCGCCCGGGCGCGCGGCGCAGGCGGACGGAAGCGTGTGCCCGTATCACCTGACGCTGTGCGACAGCCACCCGGACACGCCCTGTAGCCTCGGTCATCCGCACAAGTGTGACCCGAAGGAGCCATCCCGTGAGCCAGCGCACCCTCGTCCTTCTCAAGCCCGACGCCGTCCGTCGCGGCCTGACCGGCGAGATCATCAGCCGTATCGAGCGCAAGGCCGGCTGGCAGATCACCGCGCTGGAGCTGCGGACCCTGGACCAGGACACGCTGGAGCAGCACTACGGCGAGCACAAGGGCAAGCCCTTCTACGAGCCGCTGGTGGAGTTCATGGCCTCCGGCCCGGTCGTGGCCCTGATCGTCGAGGGCGAGCGGGTCATCGAGGGCGTGCGCGCCCTGGCCGGTCCGACCGACCCGATCGCCGCCGCCCCCGGTTCCGTCCGCGGTGACTACGGCGTCATCGTCCGCGAGAACCTGATCCACGCCTCCGACTCCGAGGAGTCCGCCGACCGCGAGGTGAAGATCTTCTTCCCCGGCCGCGCCTGAGCGTACGGACGCCGGCGTCGCGTGCGCGCCCGCGTGCACGGACGGTCACGGTACGGCGTACGGACGGTCGCGTCCGAGACCGCGGGAGGTCTCGGTGAGGCCGCCCGGACGATCTCCGGAGCACGCCGGGCAGCACATTTGAAAGAAATTTTCTGAGACGGCGTCAGCGTCGCTCCGACAGTCTGACCTGGGACGGCCGTGAAAAATCCGGCCGTCCCGTGGCATATGCGCTCTGATCGAGGGAACGCGTGACCCCGATGGCCCGTCTCCACAAGCGAGTCGGCCCGCCATCTGCTGACAATGGCGAAGACCCTCGCGCAGTGTTCGTGTATGCGCGTCTACGATGGAAGCGTTCACGTCGCTGCACCAACCTCGCCGTCCTAAAAAGCCGTCAAAGCTCCACTTGGGAAGGCCAGACGAATCCTGATGGGGAACTCAATGTCGTTCATCGGCCGTGACATGGCTGTCGACCTCGGGACCGCCAACACGCTGGTGTACGTCAGGGGTCGCGGGATCGTACTCAACGAGCCGTCCGTCGTCGCGATCAACACCAACACCGGCGGGATCCTCGCGGTGGGCGCGGAAGCGAAGAAGATGATCGGGCGGACGCCGGGCAACATCGTTGCCGTGCGCCCGCTGAAGGACGGCGTCATCGCCGACTTCGAGATCACCGAGCGCATGCTCCGCTACTTCATCCTGAAGATCCACAAGCGGCGTTACCTCGCCCGCCCCCGTGTCGTCGTCTGTGTGCCCTCGGGCATCACGGGCGTCGAGCGCCGCGCCGTCATCGAGGCGTCGTCCCAGGCCGGCGCCCGTCAGGTGCACATCATCGAGGAGCCCATGGCCGCGGCCATCGGCGCCGGCCTGCCGGTCCACGAGGCCACGGGCAACATGGTGGTGGACATCGGCGGCGGCACCACGGAGGTCGCGGTCATCTCGCTCGGCGGCATCGTCACCGCCCAGTCCATCCGCGTCGCGGGTGACGAGCTGGACAACGCGATCATCCAGTACATCAAGAAGGAGTACAGCCTCCTTCTCGGTGAGCGGACGGCCGAGCAGATCAAGATCACGATTGGTTCGGCGTACGACCTCGACACCGAGGAGCACACCGAGATCCGCGGCCGGGACCTGGTGTCCGGTCTGCCCAAGACGGTCGTCATCTCCGCGTCGGAGGTCCGCAAGGCGATCGAGGAGCCGGTCAACGCGATCGTCGACGCCGTGAAGACGACGCTCGACAAGTGCCCGCCCGAGCTCTCCGGTGACGTGATGGACCGCGGAATCGTTCTGACCGGCGGCGGAGCCCTGCTGCGCGGCCTGGACGAGCGACTGCGCCGCGAGACCGGCATGCCGATCCACATCGCCGAGGACCCGCTGGACAGCGTGGCGCTCGGCTCCGGCAAGTGTGTCGAGGAGTTCGAGGCACTCCAGCAGGTTCTGGACGCCCAGCCGCGCAGATGAAGTAACACTTCGATTCCGCCGTACGAGATCACCCTTTCTCGTGCGGCGGATCGTTGGTATGGAGGCATAAACTCCTGCGACATAGAGTCATAACCTCCCCCATAACAGCCATCCCGTCACACCCCCCACCACCCCAGCCTCATCGCACCGTGGGCATCCTTTTGGCCCGGGGTGCGCCCCTGTTGACCCAATACAACGAGGAAGGCACGGCCGCCGCACGTGAGGGACACACGAGAGAGCCGGCTGCTCCTGGTGCTGCTGATCGCCATCGCGTTCGCACTGATCACGGTGGACATCCGCGGCGGGCAGGACTCACCGGTCGACGGTGCCCGCCAGGCCGCCGCGACGGTCTTCGGCCCGGTCGAGAACGGGGTGTCGTCCGCGGTCGACCCCGTCGGCAACGCGATCTCCGCGGTCCGCGACTCGGGCGGACGGCACGATCGCATCGCCCAACTGGAGCACGACAACGCGGCGTTGAAGGCGAGGCTCGGCAGCAACGACCGCAACCGCAGCCGCCTCAAGCAGCTCGACAAGATGATCAAGGTGGCGGGCGAGGGTCAGTACGGCATCAAGGGGGCCGAGGTGATCGCCATAGGGGCGGCCCAGGGCTTCTCCTGGACCGTCACCATCGACGTCGGCGCCCAGGACGGCATCCAGCGCGACATGACCGTCCTGAACGGCGACGGACTGGTCGGCCGGGTCACCACCGTCGGCCCGGACACCGCGACCGTACTGCTCGCCAACGACCCCGACTTCACCGTCGGCACGCGCATGGAGTCGACCGACGAACTCGGCTTCGCCTCCGGCCAGGGCGACCGCCCGCTGCGCGTCGAGCTCCTCAACGCCAAGGCGAAGATCAAGAACGGCGACCGGCTGGTCACCTTCGGCTCGCAGGCCGACAAGCCGTTCGTGCCCGGCGTCCCCGTCGGTGTCGTCTCCCGGGTCGACCCGTCCGGCGGCGACCTGACCCGCACGATCTACGTGACGCCGTTCGTCTCGTTCACCAAGCTCGACATCGTCGGCGTCGTCGTCGCCGCGCCCAAGAGCGACCCGCGCGACACCGTGCTGCCACCGAAACCCAGACCGACGCCCACGCCGACCGTGACCGTGACGGTCACCCCCTCGGCGAGCGCCCCCGTCCTCGGCCAGCAGCAGTAGCAGGAGGAGCCGAATCCCATGCGTTTCAACCGGATGCTGCTCTCCGTCACCCTGGTGGTCGTCGCCCTGGTGATCCAGGTGAGCGTCCTTGCCCGACTCCATCTCCCGGGCGCCGTCCCGGACCTGGTGCTGCTGACCGTCCTCGCCCTCGCCATGGTCTACGGCCATGTCGGCGGCGCGCTCATCGGCTTCGGCGCGGGTCTGCTCTCCGACCTCGCCCCGCCCGCCGACCACGCCGCCGGGCGCTACGCCCTCGTGCTCTGCGTCATCGGCTACCTCGCAGGCCTGGCCAAACCGGAGAACGGCCGGCTCAAGTCGGCCACCGGACCGATGGCCGTGGTCGTCGCCGCCGCGATCGGCTCCACCCTGCTGTACGCGAGTGTCGGCGCCCTCGTCGGCGACACCGCCGCCCGCCACGTCGGGCTCAGCAGCCTGCTGGTCACCGCAGCCGTCTACGACCTGCTGCTCGCTCCCTTCGTCGTCCCGGTGCTGATGGCGCTGGCCCGGCGTGCCGAGAACGATCCGCTCTCCGACGGTGGTTCGGCGTCCAAGGCGGCCGACGTCGCCTCGGGCTGGCTGTCCTCCGGCGGCACCGGCCTGCGCATCGGCAGCCAGCGCGGCGGACTGCGCGTGAAGGCGGCCAAGGCACGGGTCGCCCGCGCCGGACGCATCAAGGGGGTCAAGCGGCTGTGACGACAGCGACGAGCGCCGTCCGGCGGACGACTCAAGCGCCGCAGGGGTCACGGGACTTGACCGGCCGCGGGGCCGGCGCGCACAGGTTCGCCGTGTACTCGTATGACTCGTACACACACTGAGAGGGGGAGGCAGCAGCAGTGACCAACGCCCACCCGTCGCCCACCACCACCCTTCCAGCGGATGGGCCGCGCCCATGACCAATATTCCCGAGACCGGCCGGACCCCACGGGTCCAGATCCGGCTCGTCGTCATCCAGATTCTCGTACTCTCCCTCCTCGGCACCCTCGGCGGACGCCTCTGGTTCCTCCAGATCCGCAACGGCGACGAATACGCCAAGGAAGCGTCCGGCAACCACGTCCAGCAGGTCGTCCAGCCCGCCGTACGGGGCTCGATCCTGGACGCGCGGGGCGTTCCCATTGCCGACAACGAGACCCGGCTCGTGGTCTCCGCCTCGCGCACCGACCTGCTGAAGATGCCGGACGACGGGAAGGCCGTCCTCACCAAGCTCGCCGGCGTGCTGGGCCTCAAGGCCGAGGACATCATCCAGAAGGTCCGCCTCTGCGACGCCAAGACGCCGCAGCCGTGCTGGAACGGCTCGCCCTACCAGCCGATCCCCATCACCGACAAGGCCACCCCGCGCCAGGCCCTGCAGATCCGCGAGCGCTCCGAGGACTTCCCCGGCATCACCGCCGAGCCGGAGGCGGTGCGCCGTTACGCCGCCCCCGGCAAGGCCAACTCCGCACAGGTGCTCGGCTACCTCTCGCCCGTCACCGACGACGAGATCACCAAGGCCAAGGACACGGATTCGCCCTACCTCCGCTCCGACCAGGTCGGCCGCTCCGGCCTGGAGCGCCAGTACGACAAGGCGCTGCGCGGCAAGGCCGGCGTCACCCGCTACGAGGTCGACAACCTCGGCCGCGTCATCGGCAAGGCCAAGAGCGACAAGGCCGAGCCCGGCGCCAACCTCGTCACCAGCATCGACGCCCGCGTCCAGCGCGTCGCCGAGTACGAGCTGGACTACGCGATGAAGGTCGCCCGGACCCAGTTCGACAAGATCACCGGCGAGAACTACAAGGCCGACTCCGGCGCGGTCGTGGTGATGGAGGCCAAGACCGGCCGAGTCGTCGCCATGGCCTCCCAGCCGACGTACGACCCGAACGCCTGGGTCGGCGGCATCTCCGGCAAGGACTACACCGCGCTCACCGGCAAGAAGTCCAACTACCCGCTGCTGAACCGGGCCACCCAGGGCCAGTCGGCGCCCGGCTCGACGTTCAAGGTGGTGTCCACCGCCGCCGCGGTCGAGGCCGGTTACGCCTTCGACGGCCACTACCCGTGCACGAGTTCGTACTCTGTCGGCAGCCAGGTCTTCAAGAACTTCGAGGGGGAGAGCTTCGGCCCCATCTCGCTCGGCAGGGCGCTGGAGGTCTCCTGCGACACCGTCTTCTACGGACTCGCCGACAACGAGTGGAAGAAGGACGGCGGGATCAACCCGAAGAAGACCCCCAAGGACTTCTTCTACAAGGCCGCCCACCAGTTCGGACTCGGCAAGGAGACCGGCATCGACCTCCCCAACGAGGTCACCGGCCGCGTCCCGGACCGCCACTGGAAGTCCAGCTACTGGAAGGCCAACAAGGACGCCTGGTGCAAGAGCGGCAAGAAGAACGGCAGCTACGTCGAGCGGATCGCCTACGAGAACTGCCTCGAAGGCAACAGGATGCGCGAGGGCGACTCGATCAACTACTCCATCGGCCAGGGTGACACCCTCGTCACCCCCGTCCAGGAAGCCGCCATCTACTCCGCGGTGTCCAACGGCGGCACCCTGTACGCCCCGACCATCGGCAAGGCGATCGTCAGCGCCGACGGCAGGACCGTCCAGGAGATCAAGCCGAAGGTGAACGGCAAGCTGCCGGTCAGCAAGGCGACGCTCAAGGGCATGAACGAGGCCTTCGCGGGTGTCGTCACCCGTGGTACCGCCGCCTGGAAGTTCGGCGGCTGGCCGCAGGACAAGATCCCGCTGCACGCCAAGACCGGTACCGCCGAGGTCTACGGCAAGCAGACGACGTCCTGGCTCGCCACGTACTCCAAGGACTACACGATCATCATGACGATCTCCCAGGCCGGTACGGGTTCGGGAGCGTCCGGTGAGGCCGTGCGCAAGATCTACAACGCGCTCTACGGAGTCTCCGCCGACGGCGCCATCGACAAGAAGAAGGCCCTGCTGCCGACCCCGCAGAAGAGCCTGCCGAAGATCCAGACCGACGGCTCGATCGACGCCCCGGCCATCTCCAAGGACCCGGCCAAGGACCAGCAGGCCAGCCAGGCCCCCAAGGACGGCACCGCCGACCCGAACCTGCCCGCCGGTACCACCGCCTCGCCCACGGCCGTCAACCGCGTCACCCGAAGGCACAAGGCACGCCCGCCCAAGAGGCGGGGGAAGAGGATCCCGACATGACGAGGGCGGCGACCAAGGTACTGAGGATCCTGACATGACCGGAGCCAACAACTTCTCCGTCTCCGGATACGGACCCGAGCGCGCGGGCTGGACACGACTGTTCGCCCGCGACTCGCTCGCCCGCCGGCTCGACTGGCCGATACTGCTGTCGGCCGTCGCGCTCTCGCTGATCGGCGCGGCCCTCGTCTACTCGGCGACCCGCAACCGCACCGAGATCAACCAGGGCGACCCGTACTACTTCCTCATCCGCCATCTGATGAACGCGGGCATCGGCTTCGGCCTGATGATCGGCACGATCTGGCTCGGCCACCGCACCCTGCGCACGGCCGTGCCGATCCTGTACGGGCTCTCGGTCTTCATGATCCTGCTGGTACTGACCCCGCTCGGCGCGACGATCAACGGCCAGCGCAACTGGCTCGTCGCGGGCGGCCTGTCGCTCCAACCCGCCGAGTTCATCAAGATCACGATCATCCTGGGCATGGCGATGCTGCTGGCCACACGGGTGGACGCGGGCGACAAGCAGTACCCCGACCACCGCACGGTGCTCCAGGCGCTGGGCCTCGCCGCCGTCCCGATGATGATCGTGCTGCTCATGCCCGACCTCGGCACGATCATGGTCGCGGTCGTCATCGTGCTCGGCGTGCTGCTCTCCTCCGGCGCCTCCAACCGCTGGGTGTTCGGGCTCATCGGCGCGGGCGCCCTCGGCGCGGTCGCCGCCTGGCGGCTGCACGTCCTCGACGAGTACCAGATCAACCGCTTCGCGGCCTTCGCCAACCCCGACCTCGACCCGGCCGGCGTCGGCTACAACACCAACCAGGCCCGTATCGCCATCGGATCCGGCGGCCTCTTCGGCACCGGCCTCGGCCACGGCTCGCAGACGACCGGCCAGTTCGTGCCCGAGCAGCAGACCGACTTCGTCTTCACGGTCGCCGGCGAGGAACTGGGCTTCGTGGGCGCGGGACTGATCCTGCTGCTCCTCGGCGTGGTCCTGTGGCGCGCCTGCCGCATCGCCCGCGAGACGACCGAGCTGTACGGCACGATCGTCGCCGCCGGGATCATCGCCTGGTTCGCCTTCCAGGCCTTCGAGAACATCGGCATGACCCTGGGGATCATGCCGGTCGCCGGTCTGCCCCTCCCGTTCGTGTCGTATGGAGGATCCTCCATGTTCGCGGTCTGGGTCGCGATCGGGCTCCTGCAATCGATAAGAGTGCAACGCCCGATGTCGGCCTAGCCGAGGGCCTGCCAAGGCCTGGCCGGGCGGAGCCCGGGTGTCGCCTCGGAGAACACGAGGTGACACCCGGCCCAACGGGAAAAGGACGGCCTCCGGCCAAGCCGGGGCCGAACGGGTACTGCCCACGGCCCGCAAACGCGTCTAGATTCGGGTCATGGCGGACACGAAGCGCGAGATCGAGCGTAAGTACGAAGGTCCCGCGGCCGAGGGCGACACCGAACTGCCGGACCTGAGCGGCGTCCCCGGAGTCGCCGGCGTCGTCGACAAGGGCGTCGCAGATCTCGACGCGACCTACTACGACACGCCCGACCAGCGCCTCGCCGCCGCCTCCCTCACCCTGCGCCGCCGCACCGGTGGCCACGACGCCGGCTGGCATCTCAAGCTCCCCGTCTCCGAGGGCGTACGCGACGAGATCCAGGCCCCCCTGTCCGACACCGTGCCCCGCGCACTGTCGGGCCTCGTCCGCTCCCGCGTGCGCGACGCCGAACTCGTCCCCCTCGTACGCCTGCGGTCGGCCCGCGACATCCGCCACCTCGTCGACGACTCCGGCGCCCTGCTCGCCGAGGTCAGCCTCGACCGGGTCCGCGCGGAGCGGCTCAGCGGGGGCAAGGGCACCGCCGCATGGACCGAGATCGAGGTGGAACTCGCGGACGACGGCGACCCCGCCTTCCTCGACAAGGTCGAGAAAAAACTCCGCAAAGCCGGTCTGAGCCGCTCCGCCTCGTCCTCCAAGCTGGCGAAGGCCCTGGGCGAGACCGGGAAGCGCGCCAAGAAGCCCGCCCCCGAGAAGGAGCCGGTCACCGCGGGCGACCACGTCCTCGCCTACTTCCGCGCCCAGTACGACGCCATGGTCGAACTCGATCCGGCCGTCCGCCGCGACGTCAACGACTCCGTGCACAGCATGCGCGTCGCCACCCGCCGGATGCGCAGCACCTTCCGCTCGTACGGGAAGATCCTCGACCGTGCCGTCACCGACCCGATCGCCGACGAGCTGAAATGGCTGGCCGGCGAGCTCGGCGTCGACCGCGACCAGGAAGTCCTCACCGAGCGGCTCACCGAGGCCCTCGGCCATCTGCCCCGCACCCTGCTCTCCGGACCCGTCCGCACCCGGCTGCGCACCTGGGCGCACGCCCGCCACGGCGGCTCCCGGCGCCGCCTGATCGACGTACTGGACGGAAAGCGCTATATGGCGCTGCTGACCGCGCTCGACGCGCTCGTGACCGACCCGCCGCTGCTCAAGGCGGCCGCGGGCGACCCCGCGAAGGTGATCGCGAAGGCCGTCCGCAAGGACTTCGGCAAGGTCTCCGACCTCGTCGTCCAGGCCCTCGACCGGCCGCCGGGCGCCGACCGCGACCACGCGATGCACGACGCCCGCAAGAAGGCCAAGCGCACCCGCTACGCCGCCGAGGCCGCCGCCCCCGCCCTGGGCGGACCGGCCGCCGGCCTGGTGAAGTCGATGAAGTCGCTGCAGAGCCTGCTCGGCGACCACCAGGACAGCGTGATGACCCGCGAGGCCCTGCGGGAACTGTCCGCCCTGGCGCACGCGGCGGGGGAGAGCTCGTTCACCTACGGGGTGCTCTACGGCCGCGAGGAGCAGCGCGCGGCGGCGGCCGAGGCGGCGCTGCCGGGGGCCTGGGAGGCGATCGAGGCACAGGCGGCGGTCTGACGGGGCTCACGGGTCCGTGAGGGCTCACGGGCCTGACGATGCTGCCGTGGGCCGGGAGGCCGCCGAGGCCCGGTGTTCGTCCGGCGGTGCGGCGGGTCGCTCCGGTCGCGTTACGCTAGATGGTCACCCCCCATCAGCTCACGAAGGTTCGCGAGATGCCTGCCGAAACCGCCGTGTCGGTCTTCCCACAGCTCGAAGCTCTGCTCCCGCATGTGCAGAAGCCGATCCAGTACGTCGGCGGAGAGCTCAATTCCACGGTCAAGCCCTGGGACGCCTGTGACGTCCGCTGGGCGCTGATGTACCCCGACGCCTACGAGGTCGGTCTGCCCAACCAAGGCGTCATGATCCTCTACGAGGTACTGAACGAGCGCGAGGGCGTCCTCGCCGAGCGCACGTACAGCGTCTGGCCGGACCTCGAGGAGCTGATGCGCGAGCACCGGGTCCCGCAGTTCACGGTGGACAGCCACCGCCCGGTGAAGGCCTTCGACGTGTTCGGCCTGTCCTTCTCCACGGAGCTGGGCTACACGAACATGCTCACCGCCCTCGACCTGGCGGGTATCCCGCTGGAGTCCAAGGACCGCACGCTCGACGACCCGATCGTCCTGGCCGGCGGGCACGCGGCCTTCAACCCCGAGCCGATCGCCGACTTCATCGACGCGGCGATCATCGGCGACGGCGAGCAGGCCGTGCTCGACATGACGGAGATCATCCGCGCCTGGAAGGCGGAGGGCCGTCCCGGAGGCCGCGAAGAAGTCCTCTTCCGCCTGGCGAAGACGGGCAACGTCTACATCCCGGCCTTCTACGACGTCGAGTACCTCCCCGACGGACGGATCGCCCGCGTGGTCCCGAACAAGTCGGGCGTCCCGTGGCGCGTGTCCAAGCACACGGTCATGGACCTCGACGAGTGGCCCTACCCGAAGCAGCCCCTGGTGCCCCTCGCGGAGACCGTCCACGAGCGCATGTCGGTGGAGATCTTCCGCGGCTGTACCCGCGGCTGCCGCTTCTGTCAGGCGGGCATGATCACCCGCCCGGTGCGCGAGCGTTCCATCACGGGCATCGGCGAGATGGTGGAGAAGGGCCTCAAGGCGACGGGCTTCGAGGAGGTCGGCCTGCTCTCCCTGTCCTCCGCCGACCACTCGGAGATCGGCGACATCGCCAAGGGTCTGGCGGACCGGTACGAGGAGGACAAGATCGGCCTGTCCCTCCCCTCCACACGCGTGGACGCCTTCAACGTCGACCTGGCCAACGAACTGACCCGCAACGGCCGGCGCTCGGGCCTGACCTTCGCCCCCGAGGGCGGCTCCGAGCGCCTGCGCAAGGTCATCAACAAGATGGTCTCGGAAGAGGACCTCATCCGGACCGTCTCCACCGCCTACGGCAACGGCTGGCGCCAGGTGAAGCTGTACTTCATGTGCGGTCTGCCGACGGAGACGGACGAGGACGTCATGCAGATCGCCGACATGGCGATGAACGTGATCGCCGAGGGCCGCAAGGTCTCCGGCCAGAACGACATCCGCTGCACGGTGTCCATCGGCGGCTTCGTCCCCAAGCCGCACACCCCCTTCCAGTGGGCGCCGCAGCTCTCCGCCGAGGACACGGACGCCCGCCTGACGAAGCTCCGCGACAAGATCCGCGGCGACAAGAAGTACGGCCGCTCGATCGGCTTCCGCTACCACGACGGCAAGCCGGGCATCGTCGAGGGCCTGCTCTCCCGCGGCGACAGGCGCATCGGCTCCGTCATCCGCGCCGTCTACGAGGACGGCGGCCGCTTCGACGGCTGGCGCGAGCACTTCTCGTACGAGCGCTGGATGCGCTGCGCCGACAAGACCCTCCCCGACTTCGGCGTGGACGTCGACTGGTACACCACCCGCGAGCGCACCTACGAGGAGGTCCTGCCGTGGGACCACCTCGACTCGGGCCTCGACAAGGACTGGCTCTGGGAGGACTGGCAGGACTCCCTCGACGAAACCGAGGTCGAGGACTGCCGCTGGACCCCGTGCTTCGACTGCGGTGTGTGTCCGCAGATGGACACGAGCATCCAAATCGGTCCTACGGGCAAGAAGTTGCTGCCGCTGACGGTGAAGAACGCGGCTCCGACGCCGAGCGGTCACGCGCACTGAGGTGAGCGAGGCGCGCGATCGGGTGATTGATGCCTTGGCGGGGGTGAGCGAGGACGAGGTGCCGGCCGCGCCGGCTGCTTCCGGCGCGTCGAGTCGACGGCCTCCGAAGCCCGAGAGCGGTCCTCGGACGCCGCTGCCGGGCCCGCGGACCGTCTCGGGCATTCATTCCGAGGCGGGGTGGGCCTGAGCCCTCAGCGGACGTTCGGCGGCCTCTGGTTCGCTCTGAGCCCCGTCCTGGACCCGGGACGGGGCTCAGTCGTGTTTCCGGCCGCCGGGCTTGGGCCCGGAGCGGCCTGCCTACTCATCTGCCGGGCCCGGGGTGGCCACCCAAGAGGCGAACGTAGCGTGCCCGTGTGAGCGCGACACGTAGTTGTCGGGTCGGAGCGGGAGGCGTCTCCCGGAGCCTGGGCTGCCAGTTCGACGCGGCCTCGGCCGAGCTGGGTGCGGCCCGGCTCGGTCGCTTGTCGTGGGGCGGGTGGTGTTCCGTGCGGCGGCGGCGGCGAGCGTCGTCGATCGCTCGGGAAGGTACGCCGTTCGCGTGCATCCCGAGCCCCGACCGTAGGTCCTGGGCATGGCTCATCTCCGGCCGTGGTTGAGTCGCCGGTATGACCAAGAGTGACGCCGAGGCTCTGTTCGGCAACCGTTTCCTGACCATGCCCGCTCCTTCGGAGACTTTCCCCGAGAAGGGCATGGCCGCGACGGATGCTATGAGGCTCGTGGATGTGGATCTCGCCATGGAGGGTGACCCGCAGCGCAACCTCGCCACGTTTGTCACCACTTGGATGGAGCCGCAGGCGCAACGGCTGATCGCCGAGAATCTCCACCGTAATTTCATCGACCATGCGGAGTACCCGATTTCGGCCGAGATCGAGCAGCGTTGCGTGCGGATGCTCGCCGACCTCTTCAACGCGCCGGGCAGGACAACCGGATGTCGCACCCAGGGTTCGTCCGAGGCGATCATGCTCGGGGCGCTGTCGCTGAAGTGGAAGTGGCGGAAGCGCCGCCAGGCGGCCAATCTGTCGGTCGACCGCCCCAACTTGATCTTCGGCGGGGACGTCCACGTCGTGTGGGAGAAGTTCTGCCGCTACTTCGACGTCGAACCGCGGATCGTGCCGCTTGCCGAGGGCAAGTACACGATCGGCCCGGAGGACGTGGAGCCCCACCTCGACGAGAACACGATCGGCGTCGTCGCGGTCCTCGGCACCACGTTCACCGGCCACAAGGACGACGTCGTCGGGATCGACAAGCTCCTGCGGGACGTTCGCGAGAAGCGGGACCTCGACATCCCGATCCACGTCGACGGAGCCAGCGGCGCATTCGTGTGGCCCTTCCTCTACCCGGACTCGAAATGGGACTTCCGGCTCGAGCAGGTCCGTTCGATCAACGTCTCGGGACACAAGTACGGGCTGGTCTACCCCGGCATCGGCTGGCTGGTCTTCCGAGAGGAGTCCGACCTGCCCAAGGACCTCGTGTTCGAGGAGAACTACTTGGGCAAGACCGACGCGACGTTCACGCTGAACTTCTCCACCGGCGCGTCGATGGTGCTCGCGCAGTACTACAACTTCGTCCGGCTCGGTCGCCAGGGCTACACCTACGTCATGAAGATGTTGCAGGAGAACGCCCACACGTTGGCGGACAACCTGCGGAGCAGCGGCCGCTTCGAAGTGATCGGGAGCGACCTCGAACAGCTGCCGCTGGTCGCTTTCCGTCTCGCCGGCAAACACGCCTACGACGAGTCCGACGTCGCCTGGCAACTCGCGGCCGAGCGCGGCTGGATGGTGCCGGCGTACACGCTCCCGCCCAACGCGGAGAAGGTGAAGATCATGCGCGCCCTGGTCAAGGAGACCCTGAGCCGCGAGCAGATCGACCGCCTGAGCCAGGACATCGCCGACGCCTGTCGCACTTTGGACGACAAGGGTGCGACCCATGAGATCGAGCGGGCCAAGGTCAAGCGCGGCACCGGCTACTGAGGCGCCTCCGCCCCCGGTCGCAGACACCTGCCGGCAGGCCGCCGACAGAGCGACCGACGGCAGCTCTGGGCGCGCGGTGGTTCAGGAGTTCTTGATCGCGGAGATCTCGAACTCGAGCACGATCTTTTCGCTGACCAGGACACCGCCGGTCTCGAGCGCGGCGTTCCAGATCACGCCGTAGTCCTTGCGGTTGATGGTGACCGAACCTTCGAGCCCCACCCGCAGGTTGCCGAACGGGTCGGTGGCGGTGCCCTCGTAGGTGAACGGGATGGTCACCGGATTGGTGACGCCCTTGACGGTGAGGTCGCCGGTGACCTCGAAGCTGGTGTCGTCGCTGCGCTGGACCGAAGTGGAGACGAAGGCGATCTCCGGGTACTCGTCCATGTTGAGGAAGTCGTTGCTGCGCAGGTGTTCATCGCGCTGTGCGTTGCGGGTGTCGACGCTGGTGGCCTTGATGGTCACCTTCCCGGTCGACTTGGAGGGATCCGCGCCGTCGAAGTATGCGCTGCCGTCGAACTCGTTGAACGCGCCACGGACCTTGGTCACCATCGCGTGCCGGGCCACGAACCCGATCCGGCTGTGCGAGGCGTCGAGGGTGTATTTGCCTGTCAGGGCACTCAGGTCGGTCGGAGACGTAGCCACGGGACCTCCCGAGGTGGGAAATGGAATATTCACGACATCATCAAACCTAGCAGCCATTATTTACATATGGCGTGCTAGGTGATATTTGGGCAGTGCCGGCCGTGCGCCGGTGCTGCACGCGGGTTGGGCACCCGCAGGCGTGCGCCGGTTGATCGCGCGCGGCCAGGGGGCTGGTGGACGACTCGCAGGGGGTGCGGGGGGTGCAAGGGGTGGACCCAGTCGCGGCGTTCATGACGGGCCCGGACGAAAACTCGGCCGGCCGGCTCCACAAGGAGTGCGCTCTCGGCGAGCCGCGGGGGTCGGCGACGAGGTAGGGGCTCGGCCCGGCCAAGGACTGCTCGCGCCAGAGCTGTGGCGCAACCCGTCGAACGGGTTCCGGGAGTGGTCGCCCTGCCCTGCGGGCCGATGAGGCACGGCAGTTGGGGCGATGCCGGGGCCCGACTCGCGCACTTCCCGGGGCTCGCTACGAAGATTTTGCGAACGCACGGGCATCGCATGAACCGCTTTCCATCTGCGTGAAGTCCCCTTTGCCCGCCCGTACGGCCGACCGGTAACTGCGTGTTCACCCACCTTCTCTTCCTCGGCTGTCTACGCGCGTGGTGTCATGCCCATGCCCGCTGTCCCCCGGGTGGGCGTCAACTCGACTAGGAGTCACGCATGTTGTGGAAGGTCTTCGGTCGCGCCGGTGTCACGCTGGCAGCAGGCGCCGCCGTGCTCGCCACCGCCGTCCCCGCGAACGCCGCGAGCTACACGGCGTTCGCCTTCTCGCAGAGCAGTAGCCAGCCCACCATCTACGGCTTCATCAACTCGGCCACCACCTCACTCGACATGACCATGTACGAGCTGGAGGACACCACGGCCGTCAACGACCTCATAGCCCTGGAGAACAAGGGCGTCACGGTACGGGTGATCCTGGACAGCGCGCACAAGTCCGCCAACCAGTCGGCGTACAACTCCCTGACGAGCGCGGGCGCGGGAGTGGTCTGGTCGTCGTCCACCTTCGTCTACACCCACCAGAAGACCATCACGGTGGACGGCACCAAGTCGCTGATCCTCACCGGCAACCTCACCTCCCAGTACTACCCGACCGGCCGTGACTACGGCGTGTTCGACGACGACACCCGCGACGTCGCCTCGATCGAGAAGGTCTTCAACGCGGACTACGCCGGCACCGTGGTCACCCCGACCGACGGCGACCATCTGCTCTGGTCCCCCACCGACTCCCGCAGCCGCCTGGTGTCCGTGATCAACAGCGCCACCAAGACGCTCGACGTCGAGGAACTGGAGTTCAGCGACAGCACGGTGGTCAACGCCATCGTGGCCAGGGCGAAGGCGGGCGTCACCGTACGGGTGGTCCTGGAGAGCCCCTCCAGCTACTCCAGCCAGGTGTCCGCGATCAAGGCGGCCGGCGGCACCGTCGTCGGATACTCCGACCCCAACGGCTTCTACATCCACGCCAAGGCGATGGTCGCCGACTACGGCCTGTCCACCCAGGAGGTGGAGGCAGGTTCCATGAACATCAGCAGCAACTCGCTGAGCAACAACCGGGAACTGGGCCTCATCCTCACGGGCACCGGTGTGGCCCAATCCGTTGCCACCACCATCGAGACCACCTTCAACAGCGACTACAAGGGCGGCACCACCGCCTAGAACCTGTTGGGAGGGCCCGCCGAAGATGACGCGGGCCGCGCCCGGGGTGTCGAGGACGCGGTCGCGTACGCCCGCGTCCCGGCGGGTTCAGCCGGGTCAGGGCGTGCTTCAAGTCGGATGCCCGAACCGCCGACCGGCGTTACTGTGGGCGTCGTTCAGGTGCGCAGGTTGCGGCTACTTCTCCTTGTACAGAGAGCGACGCGGGTTCGAATCCCGCCGCCGGCCCCGGCCGGTGTCGTCCAGTGGCCCAGGATGCCTACGTTGCCGCCGCCGACTCCGATCTCTGAACACCCGGACACCAGCCGTCCACCACGAAATATCCAGGTGGGCGGCTTCGTCATGCCGCGTGTGGTGTACTCGTCCGGCGATCATCACAAGACTGCGTGCGGGGGACTTGGTGAGTACCGAGGACGAGATGCTTGACGCTTGGGTGGACGTCGAGGAACGGCTGCCCTGGTTGCCGCTCGACCCGTATTTCGTGGGTGAGGAACGGCACGGCCTCCTGGTGGAGGAACTGGAACGCTCCGGCTTCTCCGTGCTGGAGATCGACCTGGCGACGGTGCGCGAGGAGCGGCAGTTCAAGTCCGCGCTGGGCCGGGCATTGGTCAAGCCGGAGGGCTACGCGGACAACTGGGACGCGCTGCGCGACCTTCTTCAGCAGCGCGGTGAGAGCCGTCCGTGGCTCATCGCCGTCGTGTTCACGACAGCCCACTCCTTCCTCCGCGCGGACGTGCACGGTTTCGTGCGGTCCGTGGCGGTGCTGCACAGTCTGGCCGAAGAGCTGTCGAACATCGACGAACCGTACGGCCAGCTGGAGCTGTTCTACGTGGGGGAGTGGACCGAGGCCTGAGCCGGCGCGGCGGTCGTCCGCCGCGTGGGGTGTCCTGGGGTCTGGCGTCGACCCGCCGGACACCCCTTCTGCGTGACGGTTGTGCGGCCGGTTCAGATACGGGGCGGCGTACGGGGAACCGGTGGCGGAGAGCCGGTGGTCATACGCCGCCGTTGACGGCGCCGGGCGTCGGTTGCATAGCGACCAGGATCCAGGGCTTGGGACGGCCCGTGCGGTCGGCGCAGTTCAGGGTCGCGGGGTGGGTGGTGGTGAACGCGACGCAGGCCGCTTCCCAGATCTGGCCCGTGGTGGTGACGACGTCGAACTTGATGCGCTTCACCGTGGTGCTCCGGTTGTGCGCGTTGACGGAGACGTCGCAGGGCAGGCCGGCCGCGCCGCCCGCGGGATAGTCGGGACGGCCGCTGAGGTCGGTCCACAGGAAGTTCTCCTTCTCGCCGGTCCGCTGGTCGCGGATGCCCGCGTACGTCCTTCCGCCGGTCAGCGCAACACGGATCTCGAAGTCCTCCGATGCCTGATCCGCGTCGATGCCGATACACGGGCCCGTCGGGCCTGTCGGGCCCGTCACGCCGATTTCGCCCTGGGTGCCCGTGGCTCCGGTGGCTCCGGTGACTCCGGTGACTCCGGGCTGTCCCTGGACTCCGGGCTGTCCCTGGAGTCCGGTCGCACCGGTCGCACCGGTCGCACCGGTGGCGCCCCTCGGGCCCCGCGGACCCCTGCACCCCCACCTGCCGTCGGCGGGCCCGCCCGGGAGGACCCGGACCTCGTCTTGGTGTGGCCTGCATCTGTCGCCGCCGTCCGCCGCCCCCGTCGTGCGATCGGACGCGCTTCGGGTCGCGGGGGTCGCGGGGCCGGCGGCTCCCGACGCCATCACCAGCGCCAGCGAGGCGACCACGCCGGCCTTCTTGAACCGGCCGCGGCCCGGCGGGCCCAGCAAGCGGGCGGTTCTGGACTCAGGATTCATACGGGCGCGCTCCTTGAATCGATCGGTGGGGATTTCCCCGAAGCCGATCGCGAGCTTGACTCGCGGATGACTGTCAGACCGTCACATTCCGGCTAACGCGCTACGCTTATCATCAAATCAGCTTAATTGTGGGCGACCCGACGGGCCAATTGTCCGCCAGTGGTTCGAAGTTGGACTTGCCCTGCGTCCAATCGGGCGCTGTTCGGCTCCATGGCCCACGCCTTACGATCCCGGGCGCCCGGCGTATGCCACATTGGCCGCCGTGAAGCCGCAGACCATCTGCCTCTGCATGATCGTCAAGAACGAGTCGCGGATCATCGAACGCTGCCTCGGCTCGGTCCGCCACCTGATCGACACCTGGGTGATCTCCGACACCGGCTCGACGGACGGCACCCAGGACCTGATCCGCGCGGTACTCGCCGGCATCCCGGGCGAACTCCACGAGGACCCCTGGGTCGACTTCGGCCACAATCGCACCCGGAACATCCAGCGCGCCCGCGGCAAGGCCGACTTCCTCCTCACCGTCGACGCCGACCACGTCCTGCGCCAGGACGCCCCGCTGCCCCGGCTGACGGCGACCTCGTACATGCTGCGCTACGACACTCCGGGCACCCAGCACCGCTTCAAGCACCTGATGCGGGGGGACCGCACCTGGCGCTACGAGGGCGTCACCCACGAGTACCCGTGCACCGACGAGCCCGACGTCCAGGAGAACCTGGACGCGCTGGCGATCGAGGACCACGCCGACGGCGGCTGCCGCGCCGACAAGTTCGAACGCGACGCCCGCCTGCTCCGGAGCGAGCTGGAGCGCGACCCCGCCAACACCCGCACGGTCTTCTACCTCGCCAACACCGAACGCGACCTCGGGCACGCCGAAGAGGCGATCGCGCTGTACGAGCGGCGCGCGGCGATGGGCGGCTGGCCGGAGGAGGTCTACTGCTCGCTGCTGGAGGCCGGTCTCCTCAGGGCCGAGAGCACCGGGGACTGGCCGGGGGCGATGGACGCGTTCTCCAGCGCCTGGGAGGCACGTCCGGAGCGGCTCGAAGCCTGCTACGAACTGGCCTCCCGGCTGCGGGTCCAGGGCCGTCACCACACCGCGCACGCCCTGCTCGCTGCCGCCCTCGACCGGCCCGAACCCGACGACCTGCTCTTCACCCGGAGCTGGGTGTACCGCTGGGGTCTGCTCTTCGAGTACTCGATCACCGCGTACTGGGTGGGTGACCACGCCGGCTCGGTCCAGGCCTGCGACCGGCTGCTGGCCCTGCCCGACCTGCCCGAGGCCATCCGGCGCCAGACCGGCATCAACCGTGAGTTCTCGGTTCAGCGCCTCGCCACCGTCCCGCCGCCGGCCTCCGTTCCCGGCGGGCCGAGGGCATCCCGGGCGGGCAGGGCGGCGAAGAGGTAGCGGGCATCGTGCCGGACCTGATCGGCCCGGCACGGGTCGGTCCACCGTCGGCCGACGGTGGACCGACCGCCGTCCGACCGCGGTCCGACGTCGGACCCAGCGCCTGTCGGCAGGCGTGATGGGAAGTCCTGCCGCCGGGCGCCGACTTGTCGCATCCATCGCGGTGCCCGGTGCGTCTACGCAGGTATGGATCTGGAAAAGCCGTCCCCCGGACGGCCCGGCGCGCAGGCCGAGGGATGTCTTGTCGTCGCGATCCGCATTCCGGTGCGGATCGTGGTGCTCGTCCTCGTCGTGCCGGTACGGATGGTGTGGGACGCGCTCGCCGTCGGCGGAAGGTTTCTTCGGGACACCCTGTTCCGCCCGCTGGGGCGAGCCCTCGGGCGGGCGCTCGGATGGGTGGCACGGGCGCTGTTCGTCTGGCCCTGGGTCGCGCTGTGGCGGTACGTCGTCCTGCCCGTCGGCGGAGCGCTGGCCCGGCTCGGGCAGGTGCTGCTCGTCGTGCCCGCCGTGTGGCTGTACCGCACGGTCCTGACCCCACTCGGTCACGCCGTCGCCTGGGCGGTCCGGGGGATCGGCGCCGGTTTCGCCCTGCTGTTCAAGGGCGTCGCGGCCGTGGTCACCTGGATCGCCGGCGGTGTCGTGACCGTGCTCGACCGGGTGTACGTGCGGCTGCTCACGCCTGTCGGACGATTTGTCAGCCGACTGCTCAAGGGTCTCGGGGTGGTCCTCGCGGCCATCGGGGTCGGGATGTACACCGTCGTGGCCTGGCTGGCGCGGTACCTGCTCGTCGTCCCGGCCCAGTGGCTCTACGCCTGGGTCCTCACGCCCGTCGGCAGGGCGATCGCCCTGCTGGCCTGGGGGCTCGCGTGGATCGTACGGATGGTCTTCGTGGGCATCGGTGCCGCGCTCTACTGGACGGCGCGCGTCCTGCTGGTGCTGCCCGCGCTCGCGGTGTGGCGCCGGGTCCTCGTGCCGCTCGGGCGGACCCTCGCCGTCGTCGCCAGGGAGATCGGCGAGGCCCTCGGGCACGCGTGGCGCGTCGCCGGGTACATCTCGCTCGCCGTCGGACGGTTCCTCGCACGCCTCTTCCGGTGGACCTTCGTGGAACCGGCGCGCTGGGCCTACCGGACCGTGCTGACGCCCGTCGGGCACGCCGTGCGCGACCTGGTGCTCAAGCCCGCGGCCGAGGTGGCGCGCGGCGTCCGGCGGGCGACACGGCAGGCCCTGGACGCCGCCCGGGACAGCGCCCGGCAGGCCCGCGCCGACTTCCGGCGGATGCTCTTCGGGGCGCCCCCGGAACCGGAGCCGGTCGCCCGGCGGGAACCACCGGGCGGTGAGACACGTACTCTAGGTAGCAGTACGACCGCACTCATGAAGGACTGAGCGACACTGGGCAAGCGACAGCCCGAAGGCCCGCCGCCCGCACCCGCGGTGCAGCGCATCCGACTGCGCTACACCAAGCGCGGCCGCCTCCGGTTCACCAGCCACCGTGACTTCCAGCGCGCCTTCGAGCGTGCCCTGCGCCGTGCCGCCGTACCCATGGCGTACTCGGCGGGGTTCACGCCGCATCCGAAGGTGTCGTACGCCAATGCCGCACCCACCGGCACGGGCAGCGAGGCGGAGTACCTGGAGATCGCGCTCACCGCGAAGCGCGACCCCGAGAAGCTGCGCGAGCTCCTCGACGAGTCGATGCCCCAGGGGCTCGACATCATCGAGGCGGTCGAGGCCCGCATCTCGGGTCTCGCCGACCGGCTCACCGCTTCCGTGTGGGAGCTGCGCCTCGACGGCGTGGACCCGGCGGACGCGGAGCGCGCGGTGGAGGCCTTCAACGCGGCCGAGACCGTAGAGGTCAGCCGCAAGGCCAAGAACGGCATGCGGACGTTCGATGCCCGCAGTGCCGTGGCAAGCCTTGAGACCACCCCTGAGACGAACAGTCCACAGGCTGATAGGCCGACCGACCAGCCCTGTGCGATACTGCGGCTGGTTGTTCGGCACGTGACGCCTGTCGTTCGACCCGACGACGTCCTGTCCGGTCTTCGCGCCGTGGCCGACCTGGCGCCGCCGGTTGCCGCAGCGGTGACCAGGCTGGCGCAGGGGCTGTTCGATGAAGAGACCGGCACGGTGACCGACCCGCTCGCGCCCGACCGCGAGGCAGTCGCAGCCGCCCCAGCCGATCGCACAGGGGCCGCCGAAACTGCCGCCGCGAAGGCGTCGGCGTAAGGAAGGTCCCGCGTAAGGACAGATGTCGTAACGCCGCCCTCGTATCCGGGAGCCACCTGGGTCGGGCAGCGCACCGACCAGAAGACTTTCGCCAGGCCGTACGCACACATGGCGTACGGAACCGGCGAGACAGGACACAGAGAGCTCCCGTGCGGCGCCCGCGCCCCGGACGGCGGCACCGCGCATCGCGCGAGCCGCGGACGTCACCGGCATTGCCGGACCAGGCGCGGCGCCCGGGAGCCTGACGGGAGATCCACCCGCATGCTCGAGCCGACCGAACCCACCGAGGGTTCCGACACCAACAACACTCCCAGCGACACCCTGCCGCCGCGGCGCCGCCGCCGTGCGGCGTCGCGCCCCGCCGGTCCGCCGGCCGCCGCCTCCGAGGCCGCGGCCGAGACCACCGCGCCGGCCATACCGGCCGTTGCGTCCGCCGAACTCCTGGCGGAGGAAGCCTCCGCCAGGACCGAGACCTCTGTGAACACCGAGGTCGAGGAGACGGACGAGGCCGAAGAGGCTGTCGAGACGGCCGCGGTCGAAGAGACCGAGGAGGCTCCGGCCGAGGCCGAGGCCGCCGTCACCACCGAAACCGACGACGCCGCACCGCGCCGTACGCGTCGCCGTGCCACCCGCCGTGTCTCCGCCCCCTCCGGTGCGCCCGCGACGGCCGGGACCGCCGAGACCGTGGTGCCCCCCGCCGCGGTCGCCGAGCCCGAGGACCGGTCCGTCGAGGAGGCCCCGGCCGAGGTCGAGGAGACCGCGCCCGCCGGCCGAACCCGCCGTCGCGCGACCCGCCGTGTCTCCGCGCCCACCGGTGCGCCCGCCACGGCCGAGGCCGCCGAGGTCGTGACGACCGCCGCCGAGCCGGTGGCCGCCCCCGCCGAGGCCGAGGCGCCCGCCGCCGAGCCCGTCGCCGAAGAGGCAGCCCCGCGTCGTACGACCCGTCGTCGCGCCACCCGGCGTGTCTCCGCCCCCGCCGGTGCGCCTGAGGGCGACACCGCCGACGAGCGTGTGGAGGCGCCCGTGACCAGCGAGAACAAGTCCGAGGAGGCCGCGCGACCCGAGGCCGTCGAGGCCGAGGCCGCGCAGCCCGAGGACGGCGGCCCGCGCCGCACCCGCCGCCGCGCCACCCGCAAGGCCGCCGTCGGTTTCTCGGCGCCCGCGCCGAAGGCGACCGAGGAGTCCTCGCGGCGCCCCGGCCGTCCGGCCGTCGCCGTCTTCCAGGCGCCGGTCTTCACCGAGCCGATGTTCCAGACGCCCGAGCGGGCCGCCGCCGCGGCAGCCGCCGAGGCCGCCGAGGAAGCCGCCGAGTCCGTCGAGTCCCCCGAGCCGGTCGAGGCCGTCGAGGCCGTCGAGGAGCCGACCGTCGGACGCAGGCGCCGCCGTCGCCGGAGCGTCGAGGACGAGCCGGTGACCGTGGCCGAGGAGCCGCAGGTGACCGAGGAGTCCGCCGAGGACACGGAGGACGCCGAGGACGCCGAAGAGGCTGAGGACGCCGTCGAGGGTGACGAGGGCGAGGAGGAGTCCGCGGGCTCCCGTCGCCGTCGCCGTCGGGGTGGCCGTCGCCGCCGCCGCGGCGAGTCCGCCGAGTCGGACAGCGAGG
This sequence comes from Streptomyces sp. NPDC005784, assembly GCF_042871525.1. Taxonomy (NCBI): domain Bacteria; kingdom Bacillati; phylum Actinomycetota; class Actinomycetes; order Kitasatosporales; family Streptomycetaceae; genus Streptomyces; species Streptomyces sp. NPDC005784. Next base: position 322,611 of record NZ_JBIAIQ010000006.1, on the reverse strand, counting down.
CCGGCGAGGACGACTACGCCGCCGAGCAGGCCGCGCAGGACGCCGAGGACACCGCCGAGCAGACCGAGGAGGACGCCGAGGACGCCGAGGACGCCGACGAGCGCGAGGAGCCGGGCGGCTCCAGCAGCAGCCGTCGCCGTCGGCGCCGTCGTCGTCGCGCCGGTGACTCCGGTGGCGAGGCCGAGCCCAGCGAGAACGACCCCGAGCGCACCGTCGTCAAGGTCCGCGAGCCGCGTGGCAGGCGCGAGGAGCAGCCCTCGGACGAGGTTCAGTCCATCAAGGGCTCGACCCGTCTCGAGGCGAAGAAGCAGCGCCGCCGTGAGGGCCGCGAGCAGGGCCGTCGCCGTGTTCCGATCATCACGGAGGCCGAGTTCCTGGCCCGCCGCGAGGCCGTCGAGCGCGTGATGGTCGTCCGCCAGAGCGGCGAGCGCACCCAGATCGGCGTCCTCGAGGACAACGTGCTCGTCGAGCACTACGTCAACAAGGAGCAGGCGACCTCTTACGTCGGCAACGTCTACCTGGGCAAGGTCCAGAACGTTCTGCCGTCGATGGAGGCGGCCTTCATCGACATCGGCAAGGGCCGCAACGCGGTGCTCTACGCCGGTGAGGTCAACTTCGAGGCGCTCGGCATGGCCAACGGGCCGCGCCGTATCGAGGCCGCCCTCAAGTCCGGCCAGTCGGTCCTCGTGCAGGTCACCAAGGACCCGATCGGCCACAAGGGCGCGCGCCTGACCAGCCAGGTCTCCCTGCCGGGCCGCTACCTCGTGTACGTGCCCGAGGGTTCGATGACCGGCATCAGCCGCAAGCTGCCCGACACCGAGCGCGCGCGTCTGAAGACCATCCTCAAGAAGATCGTCCCCGAGGACGCGGGCGTCATCGTGCGCACCGCCGCCGAGGGCGCGAGCGAGGACGAGCTGCGCCGCGACGTCGAGCGCCTGCAGGCGCAGTGGGAGGACATCGAGAAGAAGGCGAAGAGCGGCAACGCCCCGACCCTGCTCTACGGCGAGCCGGACATGACCGTCCGTGTCGTCCGCGACATCTTCAACGAGGACTTCTCCAAGGTCATCGTCAGCGGCGGCGAGGCGTGGGAGACCATCCACGGCTACGTCTCCCATGTGGCGCCCGACCTGACCGACCGGCTGTCGAAGTGGACCTCCGAGGTCGACGTCTTCGCCACGTACCGGATCGACGAGCAGCTGATGAAGGCGCTGGACCGCAAGGTCTGGCTGCCCAGCGGCGGTTCGCTGGTGATCGACAAGACCGAGGCCATGATCGTGGTCGACGTCAACACCGGAAAGTTCACCGGTCAGGGCGGCAACCTCGAGGAGACCGTCACCAGGAACAACCTGGAGGCGGCCGAGGAGATCGTGCGCCAGCTGCGGCTGCGCGACCTCGGCGGCATCGTCGTCATCGACTTCATCGACATGGTCCTGGAGTCCAACCGCGACCTGGTGCTGCGGCGCCTGCTCGAATGCCTGGGACGCGACCGTACGAAGCACCAGGTGGCCGAGGTGACCTCGCTGGGCCTCGTGCAGATGACCCGCAAGCGGGTCGGCCAGGGTCTGCTGGAGTCCTTCTCGGAGACCTGCGTCCACTGCAACGGCCGCGGTGTCATCGTGCACATGGAGCAGCCGACGTCCATCGGTGGCGGAGGCAAGCGCAAGAAGCGCGGCCGTGGCGGTGCCGAGCACGACCACGACCACGAGTTCACGCACGAGAGCGCGGACGAGCCGGAGACGGTCGAGACGGAGGCCGAGCTGGCCGCCGAGGTCGCCGCGCCCGTCGCCCTCGCCGAGACGGAGTTCCAGCCGGACGAGGAGTTCTACGGCAGCGCCGCCGAGGCGGAGGCCGCGGCGACCCGGGGCCGTTCGCGGCGCCGCACCCCCCGGCGCGCGTCCGCCCCGGCGGGTGCGCCGAAGACCGAGGAGCGCGCTCCCCGGAGCAGGCGCGAGGAGCGGGCCGAGCGGGCAGCCGCGCGGTCCCGTGAGGCCGCCGAGGCCGAGCCGTTCGCGGCCGAGGACCCGGTCGTCGAGGCGCCGGCCGCCGAGCAGCCGGTGATCGAGCCGGTGGTCGAGGCTCCGGCCGAGACCGCCCAGGCTGCCCCCGTGGCCGCCGTGACGGAGGCCGAGGCCGCTCCCCAGGGCCGTACGCGCCGTCGTGCGACCCGGAAGGTGTCGGCTCCGGCCGGTTCGCCCAGGACGGCCGAGGAGGCCGTGGTGACGGTCACGGAGCCTCCGGCGCCCGTCGCCGAGACCGCGCCCGAGCCGACGCCCGAGCCGGTGGCCGAGGCCCCCGCCGAGAGCGCCGCGCCGGCCCGTCCGCGCCGTCGTGCCGTGCGCAAGGCCACCGCGCCCACCGCCTCCGCGGAGGCGGCCGTCACGGTCGTCCCGTCGGCCGCCGCGGAGCCGGTCGCCGAGCCTGTCGAGCCGGAGGCCGCCGAGGCCGCCGAGGCCGACGCCGAGGCTCCGGCCGCGAAGAAGACGGCCGCGCGCAAGACGGCCAAGACGGTGACGGCGAAGAAGGCCGCCACCAAGAAGGCCGTGGCGGCCAAGAAGACGGTCGCCAAGAAGACCACGGCCAAGAAGGTGACCGCGAAGAAGGCGGCCGCCAAGTCCACGGCGAAGAAGACCGCGGCGGCGGAGCAGACGCTCTCCACCGTCACGGCGTCCACCGACGAGAGCTGAGGCTCCACACGTCGTCCCCGGCCCGCATCCGCCGGGCCGGGGACGACGCGTGACCGGTGGCACACCCGCGGGGCCCGGCCTGGTTTGACCCTTTCGGCCGTGGCCCCGTAACCTTGACCGTCGGCGTGTCTCCTGACGCGCCGCACCCCCGTAAACCTCTTCCTCCTGGTGTCGCGAGCTTCGTGCTCCGCGCTCCGGGAGAGGCCGCTCGCGCGAGTCGGCGGCTGGACTGCGGGGTCCCGTTCCGAGCGAAAGAGAGATCCGCGTGTACGCCATCGTGCGCAGCGGTGGTCGCCAGCACAAGGTTGCTGTCGGCGACATCGTTGAGGTTGACAAGATTCCCACCGCCAAGGTTGGCGACACGGTCGAGCTCTCGACCCTGCTCGTTGTCGACGGCGAAGCCGTGACGAGCGACCCCTGGGTCCTCGCGGGCATCAAGGTCCAGGCCGAGATCGTGGACCACCACAAGGGTGTGAAGATCGACATCCTTCGCTACAAGAACAAGACCGGCTACCGCCGTCGTCAGGGCCACCGCCAGCAGTACACGGCGATCAAGGTCACTGAGATCCCCGCGGCTGCGAAGTAAGGGTAGGGACTGAGACATGGCACACAAGAAGGGCGCATCGTCCACTCGGAACGGTCGCGACTCCAATGCTCAGCGGCTCGGTGTGAAGCGCTTCGGCGGTCAGACCGTCAACGCCGGTGAGATCCTGGTCCGCCAGCGTGGCACCCACTTCCACCCCGGCGTCAGTGTCGGCCGTGGCAAGGACGACACGCTGTTCGCGCTGGCCGCCGGTGCGGTCGAGTTCGGCACGCACCGTGGCCGCAAGGTCGTGAACATCGTTCCGGTCGCCTGATCGAGTCCCGTCGAGGCTGATCCGGTTCCACGCGGACCGGGTCGGGTGCCTCGGGGCCCAGGCTCCGTAGAACAGAGTTCCTCGCGAGGCGGACCTCACTTCCCCCACGGGAAGAGGGTCCGCCTTTCGCGTGTTACGTAAGAGACATTCCGTACGTACAGAAGTAACCGAAGTGCTGGAGGCACCCCACATGACCACCTTCGTGGACCGCGTCGAGCTGCATGTCGCCGCGGGTAGCGGAGGTCACGGCTGTGCCTCCGTACACCGGGAGAAGTTCAAGCCGCTCGGCGGCCCGGACGGCGGCAATGGCGGCCGTGGCGGTGACGTGATCCTGGTCGTCGACCAGTCCGTCACCACGCTGCTCGACTATCACCACTCACCGCATCGCAAGGCCACCAGCGGCAAGCCCGGCGAGGGCGGCAACCGCTCCGGCAAGGACGGCCAGGACCTCGTCCTGCCAGTGCCGGACGGCACGGTCGTGCTCGACAAGGCGGGCAACGTCCTCGCGGACCTCGTCGGACAGGGCACCACGTACGTCGCCGCCGAGGGCGGCCGCGGAGGCCTCGGCAACGCGGCACTGGCCTCGGCCCGCCGAAAGGCGCCCGGCTTTGCCCTGCTCGGCGTGCCGGGAGGCATGCAGGACATCGTCCTGGAGCTGAAGACCGTCGCCGACGTGGCCCTCGTCGGCTACCCGAGCGCCGGCAAGTCCTCGCTCATCTCGGTCCTGTCCGCCGCCAAGCCGAAGATCGCGGACTACCCGTTCACGACCCTCGTCCCGAACCTGGGCGTGGTGACCGCGGGCGAGACCGTCTACACCATCGCCGACGTGCCCGGTCTCATCCCCGGCGCGAGCCAGGGCAGGGGCCTCGGCCTGGAGTTCCTGCGCCATGTCGAGCGGTGCAGCGTGCTCGTCCACATCCTGGACACGGCCACCCTCGAATCCGAGCGCGACCCGATCTCCGACCTCGACATCATCGAGGAGGAGCTGAAGCAGTACGGCGGCCTGGACAACCGGCCGCGCATGGTCGTCCTCAACAAGATCGACGTGCCGGACGGCAAGGACCTCGCGGAGATGGTCCGCCCCGACCTGGAAAGCCGCGGCTACCGCGTCTTCGAGGTGTCCGCGGTCGCCCACATGGGCCTGAAGGAGCTGTCCTTCGCGCTCGCCGAGATGGTCGCCACCGCCCGCGCCGCGAAGCCCAAGGAGGAGGCGACCCGGATCGTCATCCGCCCGAAGGCGGTCGACGACGCCGGCTTCACCGTGGTGCAGGAGGAGGACGGCCTCTTCCGCGTGCGCGGCGAGAAGCCGGAGCGCTGGGTCCGCCAGACCGACTTCAACAACGACGAGGCCGTCGGCTACCTCGCCGACCGCCTCAACCGTCTCGGTGTCGAGGCGCAGTTGATGAAGGTGGGCGCCCGCTCGGGCGACGGCGTCGCCATCGGCCCCGAGGAGAACGCGGTCGTCTTCGACTGGGAGCCGACGGTCATGGCCGGTGCGGAGATGCTCGGCCGCCGTGGCGAGGACCACCGCCTCGATGAGCCTCGCCCCGCCGCCCAGCGCCGCCGCGACAAGGAGGCGGAACGGGACGAGTCGGAGAAGGAGTACGACGACTTCAAGCCGTTCTAGGACGTCCTCGGCCGGCAGCGGCCGACGCAAGACGGTCTCCGGAGCCCGTGGGCTCCGGAGACCGTCCGTCACCGCAGGGTGTACCTACGCAGAGACGGACCGGCCGATTCCTGGCCGGTCCGTCTCTGTCTGCGTATGCGTGCGGGACCGTGAAGGTCGCACAGGAGGTTGTGCCACGCGGCACGCGTGTCCGCGGATGCGTCAGGACACGCGTGCTGTACGTGCGTTGGGAGCGGGGACGCGGTCAGGCGTTGCCGGGGATCTCCTCGGCTACGTAACTGCGGAGCCAGGTCCGGAAGTCCGGGCCCAGGTCTTCACGTTCGCATGCGAGTCTGACAATGGCACGCAGGTAGTCGCCGCGGTCGCCGGTGTCATAGCGGCGGCCCTTGAAGACGACGCCGTGCACGGGGCCGCCGACCTTCTCGTCCTGGGCGAGCTGCTGGAGGGCGTCGGTGAGCTGGATCTCGCCGCCGCGGCCCGGCTCGGTCTTGCGGAGTATGTCGAAGATGTGCGGGTCCAGGACGTAGCGGCCGATGACGGCGTAGTTGCTGGGCGCGTCGGCCGGGTCCGGCTTCTCGACCAGTCCGGTCACCTTGACCAGGTCGCCCTCGCCGGTGGTCTCGACGGCGGCGCATCCGTAGAGGTGGATCTGCTCGGGCGCGACCTCCATGAGCGCGATGACGCTGCCGCCGTGCTGTTCCTGGACCTCGACCATGCGGGCGAGCAGGGGGTCGCGGGGGTCGATCAGGTCGTCACCGAGGAGGACGGCGAAGGGCTCGTGGCCGACGTGCGGGGCGGCACACAGGACGGCGTGGCCCAGGCCCTTGGGGTCGCCCTGGCGCACGTAGTGCATGGTCGCGAGGTCGCTGGACTCCTGGACCTTGGCGAGCCGGTCGGCGTCGCCCTTCTTCTGAAGGGCGGACTCCAGCTCGTAGTTGCGGTCGAAGTGGTCCTCCAGGGGCCGCTTGTTGCGGCCCGTGATCATCAGGACGTCGTCGAGACCCGCCGACGCGGCCTCTTCGACCACGTACTGGATCGCCGGCTTGTCGACGACCGGCAGCATCTCCTTGGGAGTGGCCTTGGTCGCCGGCAGGAACCGGGTACCGAGGCCTGCCGCGGGGATGACAGCCTTACTGATCCTGGGGTGCGATGCCATGCTGCTTCTCGGTCTCTCTCGTTGAACGGGTGAGTGGCCCGGCACAGGTCCGGGCCACTCACGGTCAGGCGTACGTCGGCGGGGTCACGCGTCGATGAGACCGTGCTGCTCGCCGGAACGCTGTGCCACGATGTGCGCCCGCACGATATCGCCGTTCGGCGCCGGGGCCGGGGTCCGCTCGTTCAGCGGCACGACGGCCGGCTCGGGCTTCTGGTCCAGGTACAGCCTGCGCACCACACGCTCGGCGGCGTTGCCGTCGTCGAACTGCACGAAGCGCTCGCGGAACGCGGCGCGCAGCTCGGCGGCGCGCTCGCCGTTCCAGGCGCCGGAGCGGAAGACCTCGATCAGTTCGTCCTCGCTCGTCGCGCTCGCGCCCGGCGTCTCGCCCGGGTTCCCGGAGAGGATGTCGAAGTACACACCGCGGGCCCGGCTGTAGACCTCCCAGTCGTCCGCGTACGTGATGATCGGACGGTCCAGGCAGGCGTAGTCGAACATGATCGACGAGTAGTCGGTGATGAGGGCGTCGGCCGCCAGGCAGAGGTCCTCGACCACCGGGTAGGTCGACACGTCCTTGATCAGGCCGCGCTCCTGAAGCGCCTGGAGCTGCGGGTCGGCGCCGTAGAAGTAGTGGGTGCGCACCAGGACCACGTGGTCGGGGCCCAGTTCACGGCAGAAGCGCTCCAGGTCGATCCGCGGGACGTACCCGGTCTGGTAGTCGCGCACCGTGGGGCAGTACAGGATGGCGGTCTTGCCCTCGGCGATGCCGAGTTCGGCGCGGACGCGCTGGACGTCCTCGGCCGTGGAGCGGAAGTACACGTCGTTGCGGGGGTAGCCGTACTCGATGGCCTCGAAGGCGCAGGGGTAGACGCGCTCCCAGATCTCCGTGGAGTGCTGGTTGGACGTCAGGCTCAGGTCCCAGCGGTCGGCCCGCTCGAGCATCTTGCCGAAGCTCATGTTCTTGGCGGCCGCGGGGAAGCGCTGCTGGTCGATGCCCATCTGCTTCAGCGGTGTGCCGTGGTGCGTCTGGAGGTGGATCTGCCCCGGGCGCTTGACGAACTCGTTCGGGAAGTTGACGTTGTTGATGAGGTACTTGGCGCGCGCCATGACCTCCCAGTAACGGGGGGAGTTCGCCACCACGTAGTCCACGCCGGCGGGGATGTTCTCCTCGTCGCCGCGGCGCACGACCCACACGCCGTGGATGTTCGGGGCGAGTTCCTTGGCCTTGTAGTAGATGGCCGCGGGGCTGCAGGCGACTCCGCGGTTCCAGTAGGCCGCGTAGACCGCGAGGTTCTCGTCGATGGGGCGGCGCTTGTGCAGGCGGTAGAGCCGGTTGTACGCCGTCTTGCCGAGCTTCGTCTTCGCCTTCGTGACCCGCTTGATGGCCTTCTGGCGGGTGGAGGACGCGATCGTCATCGCGGCGTACGCGGAGTACGAACCGCGGGCCAGGAGGTCGAACTTCACGCCCATGGTTCCCTCGGGAACCGTGAAGTTCTTCGGCTTGAAGCGCTTGTACTGTTCGGCGGCCAGCTTGAAGAACGGCGCCCGGTCCTGCGGGACGATGCGGTCCTCGCGGGCCAGCGTGAACAGGAAGTGGCTGGCCATGCGCTCGAACAGAAGGGCCCGCACGGGCTCCAGGTGCGGACGCTCGTCGAGGAAGGTGAAGAGACGGGCGTACTGCTCGAAAATACCGAAATGCTTGCGACCCGGCGTGCGCATGGAATTGCCCTGGCGGCGCTGGCGGTATTCGACGCAGACGTGGTCGAGGGCGGCGATGCGGTCGGCCGTCAGCATGGTCTTGTAGACCATGAGGGCGTCCTCGTAGATGCCGTCGGTGAAGGTGAAACCGTTGCCGACGTAGAAGTCCCGGCGGTACGCCCGGTTCCACACCACGGCGAACATGTTCAGGTACTCGGGGCGCTCCAGCGCCGTGAAGACGTCGGTGCCGGCGGCGGAGAGCATTTCTCCGGCGGCGCTCGCCTGAACCCGGTTGTTCCAGTACGTGCGAACGTGGTTCAGCAGGAGGATGTCCGGGTTGTCAGTGTCCTCGAGCCGCTCGGCGATGGCCTGGAGCGCGCCTTCGCCGAGGGTGTCGTCACTGTCCAGGAAGAGGATGTACTCACCGCGCGACTTCAGCGCGCCCGCGTCGCGCGCCTTTCCGATCCCCTGGTTCTCGGTGAAATGCACGGGAACGACACGGCTGTCGATCTGTGCGTATTCATCGAGTATTCGACCGCACGAGTCCGGGGAATAGTCGTCCACGGCGACGATCTCGAAATCGGTGAACGACTGCTCGAGAATGGAGTCCAGGCAGGCTCGCAGGTACCCCTGTACCTTGTAAACGGGTACGACAACGCTTATTTTGGGCGAAGCGTTACCATTCGGCACAGGCATACTCAGGGCTCCTGGGATCGCAGATCAAACTCATCTGCGCCTCGCATTCCGGTCGCTTCGGACCGCGGCGGGACGCAGGGGGCACGGCGCTAGGTTAACGTAGCCGGAACCCTAGCGTACGCTCTGGTATGGCCAAGGCTGCCGGAGTGTGGCGTGGTTCATCCCGCTCGTCGCGGCCGTGCGGCGTGGCTTCCGTGTCCTTACGCGTCCACGATCCGCCCCCGTGCCCGTCGTTCCTGCTCGGGCCTGCTTCCGGGCGACCGGCCGGTGCTGCTTCCCGGCGTTCCTGTCCGTCACGCCACTGTGTCCTTGTAGTACAGGCCCTGAGTCCTTGCAGTAGATGCCGACGGTCGGGGCGGACGTATCGGGCCTTGCCCGGCCTCTGCTCGGCGACGTTGTCGGTGTTCCGGTGCACGCTCGTGATGCAAGTGTTGCCGTCCGGCGGGACGGAGCCCCTCCTGCCGTACGCCGTGCCGGCGGGCAGAGGCGGCTCCCGTGGTCGGCGAAGCCCTGGAAGGGGTCCGCGCAACCGGGCTGGAGGTCGGCGAGCAGCAGGGCCACGTCGTCGAGCGCGGTCCTGCTGCTCGGGCTATTGGTGCGGCGATCAAGTGCTGCGGTATTTGACGGATTCCGGAAATGGTTACGATTCCACGAGCCAAAGGTGGCCACGAATCCATGATTCAAGGGCGAGAGGCGGAGAAGTCGAGGAATTCCGTCCTGCTGTCGGCTGCGGAACTCTTCCCGATTCTCCCGATCACCGCTTCGGGTGTTGCCAAGCATTCTTGACGTTACGTTTTTCTTGCTCGCGCTGCGGGGTCGGCCGGCGTTCGTCGCGCATTCCAGGTCCTCGCCCACCGGTTCGACCGCCGACGAGCCGTCCGCCTGCCGGACCGCCGGGCGCCTCCGCGGCATCTTCGCGTAGATTTCGGGCAGGGCAGCCGAGGCAAGGGGGCGGACAGCAAGGTGACCGTGGCAAGGCAAGTTGTGGCGCAGGCCCAAAGGACCGTCGTCAAGGTGGGTTCCTCCTCCCTGACCACCGCCTCCGGCGGCCTCGACGCGGACCGGGTCGACGCCCTCGTGGACGTCCTCGCCAAGGCGCGCAGCGGGGGCGAGAAGGAGATCGTCCTCGTCTCCTCCGGTGCCATCGCCGCGGGCCTCGCCCCGCTCGGACTGCGCCGCCGTCCCAAGGACCTCGCCCGCCAGCAGGCCGCCGCCAGTGTCGGCCAGGGCCTTCTGATGGCCCGCTACACGGCCTCCTTCGCCCGCTACGGCATCCGCGTCGGACAGGTGCTCCTCACCTCCGACGACACCAGTCGGCGCGCCCACCACCGCAACGCCTCACGCACCCTCGACAAGCTCCTCGCGATGGGCGCCCTGCCGGTCGTCAACGAGAACGACACCGTGGCCACGGACGAGATCCGCTTCGGCGACAACGACCGGCTCGCCGCCCTCGTCGCTCATCTCGTTCGCGCCGATCTGCTCGTCCTGCTCTCCGACGTGGACGGGGTCTACGACGGCGACCCCGGCAAGCCCGGCACCGCGAGGATCGCGCAGGTCCGGGAGCCCTCGGACCTCGCCGGCATCGAGATCGGCAGCGCGGGCAAGGCCGGCGTCGGCACCGGCGGCATGGTCACCAAGGTCGAGGCGGCCAGGATCGCCGCCGCGGCCGGCATCCCGGTGGTGCTGACCAGCGCGGTCCACGCCGCCGACGCCTTCGCGGGCCGCGACACGGGCACCTTCTTCCACGCCACCGGCAAGCGCTCCGCCGACCGCCTGCTGTGGCTCCAGCACGCCTCCACCCCGCAGGGCGCGATCACCCTGGACGACGGCGCCGTGCGCGCGGTCGTCCAGCGGCGCACGTCGCTGCTGCCCGCTGGCATCGCCGCCGTCGAGGGCGAGTTCACCGCGGGCGACCCGGTCGAGCTGCGCGACAGTACGGGCCGGGCCGTCGCACGAGGGCTGGTGAACTTCGACGCCAAGGAGATCCCCCAGCTGATCGGCCGCTCCACCAGGGAGCTGGCACGCGAGCTGGGCCCCGCGTACGAGCGCGAGGTCGTGCACCGCGACGACCTCGTCCTCCTGAACCCGTAGGTCACACATCCGTGAGACATGCGTCCCACCCTCCGGACGCGTGTACGCCCGCCACGAAGGCCTCATCCGCCCGGCATCGCATCCGGCGCCCCAGGGGCATCGCTGAAACAGCTGTCCACTACACCCGTAAACGGCCGATTCCCCCGTCCCCACCGGGGGACGTTCCGTAAAACCGCCACACGGCGGCTTCTCACCTGCTCAACTTTGTGGCAGGGAGAGTCCGGGATTCGGTACGACCATCGGGTAAAGGAGGCCGTCGTGAGACGAGTGCGCCCTGGGGCGGCGGCGTCCCGCGGTGGTCCCGCCTCCCGTGCGGTGGGCGAGGAGCGGGCCCTGACCAGTGTCGCGGCCGGCGACACCTACGAGGGCGAGCAGCCGGCCGACCAGCCCCGGCTGTGGCACGTCACGCTGAGCGTGTCGGGCGGTGAAGCCCCGCTGACCGAGGTGAGACGCGGTCTCGAACAGCTCGCCCACGACCACCCGTTCCTGCTGACCAGCCGGTACGCCAACGACCACGCGGAGATCCGCTACTGGGAGGAGGCCCGCGACCTGCACGACGCGGCGGCCGTCGCGCTGCGCCTGTGGGGCGAGCACCGGCAGACCGCCAAACTCCCGCCCTGGGAGATCGTCGGCCTGGAGGTCATCGACCGCGAGACCTACCACCAGCGGATCGCCGAGGGGTACGGACCGCTGCCCGCGACACCCGTCGGAGTTCACCCGTTTTGAGCCTGTCTCGCCGTGTGGGACAACCGCTGGACGGGTCCGCCCGGCCCACTACCCTTCCCTCATGACCACGCTCTCGCCGTACGACTCCATGTCCCCGGTGGCCCAGGCCGCCTATCGCGCGAAGTCCGCCGCCGCCGACCTGGCGCCTCTGCCGCGGGCTGAGAAGGACGACGCGCTGCTCGCGATCGCGGACGCGCTGGAAGTCCGTACGAGCGAAATCGTCGCCGCCAACGCCAAGGACATCGCGAAGGCCCGCGAGGCCGGGACCAGCGAGAGTGTCATCGACCGGCTCACGCTCACCCCCGAGCGGGTGCGCGCGATCGCCTCCGACGTCCGTGACGTCGTGGCGCTGCCCGACCCGGTCGGCGAGGTCGTGCGCGGCTCGACCCTCCCGAACGGCATCGACCTGCGCCAGGTCCGGGTCCCCCTCGGCGTCGTCGGCATCATCTACGAGGCCCGCCCGAACGTGACCGTCGACGCGGCCGCCCTGTGCCTGAAGTCCGGGAACGCGGTGCTGCTGCGCGGCTCGTCCTCCGCCTACGAGTCCAACACGGCCCTCGTCCGGGTCCTGCGCGACGCGGTGGGTGGCGCCGGACTGCCCGCCGACGCCATCCAGCTCGTACCCGGCGAGGGCCGCGAATCGGTCCGTGAGCTGATGCGCGCCCGCGGCCTGGTCGACGTCCTCATCCCGCGCGGCGGCGCGTCCCTGATCCGCACGGTCGTCCAGGAGTCCATCGTCCCGGTCATCGAGACCGGCACCGGGAACTGCCATGTGTACGTCGACGCCCAGGCGGACCTCGACATGGCCGTCGACATCCTGATCAACTCCAAGGCCCAGCGGCCCAGCGTCTGCAACTCCGCCGAGACCCTCCTCGTCCACCAGGACATCGCCGCCGAGTTCCTGCCGCGCGCCCTGGACGCCCTCGCGGACGCCGGGGTCACCGTGCACGCCGACGAGCGTGTCCTCGCCTACGCCAAGGACTCCAAGGCCACCGTCGTGGAGGCCACGGCGGAGGACTGGGACACCGAGTACCTGTCCTACGACATCGCGGCGGGCGTCGTGGACTCGCTCGACAAGGCCGTGTCCCACATCCGGCTGTGGAGTTCCGGCCACACCGAGGCCATCGTGACCACCTCGCAGCAGGCCGCCCGCCGCTTCACCCAGCTGGTCGATTCGACGACGGTCGCGGTGAACGCCTCCACCCGTTTCACCGACGGCGGCCAGTTCGGCTTCGGCGCCGAGATCGGCATCTCCACGCAGAAGCTCCACGCGCGGGGTCCGATGGGGCTGCCGGAGCTGACGAGCACGAAGTACATCGTCACGGGCGACGGCCACATCCGCCGCTGAGACGCCGGCCGGGGCCGCGGGGCGGCAGTGGGAGACCTCTTGGCCACGGGCAGGGCGCGGCGGCCTCGTACAGGCGGAGCCGCGCGCCGGGCGTGCCGGGCAGCCGAACCCGGGGGACCCCGAAGGCGCGGAGGCGGGCCCTGTGAGGGCGTACGGGGCGCCCTTGAGCCGTCGTGGAGGGCGCGCGCCGGGCGTACGGGTGGCGCGCTGCCGGGCGCCGGGGCGTGCGGCGGACGGTTCACGGCCGGCGATCCGCTGAAGCGCGGTCTCGGCGGCAGATGAATTTCCGTACCGTCTGCCCAAATTGACCCCCCAGGTCTACTCTGGATCCGTGCCGGAGGACGTGGGGGGCACGCCGTTCCCTGACGGCTGGGAGCCCAACGACGACCACGACCGCGGGGGCGCGGACGAAGAGTTCGCCTCCGTGGTCTTCGACGAGGACTTCGTACGGGCGGCGGTGATCCACGAGCCGACCGCCGTGGAGAGACTGCTCGCGGCCGCCCAGGCCCGCGCGGAGGCCTCCGAGGCCGAGGCGCGCCGGGCGCACGCCCGTGGCGCCCGTAGCGATGACTACGAGGACGGCTTCGGCCCCGACGGCCACGGCGACTTCTCCCACGATCCCGACCTGGACGATCCGGACGACACCGAGATCCTGGAAGGTCGCTACGGCGTACCGGGAATGTACGGCCGGCCCTACGGGAAGCAGACCCGCTGGCACCGCCCGGTCGCCTGGATCCTCGCCCTCGTCATGGGTATCGGCATGGTCGCCCTCGCCTTCACCGCGGTCTACCGGGGCGCATCCTCCGGCAGCCAGGACCAGGTCCCCTCACCCGCCTCCTCCGGCCTTGAACAGGGGCGGGAGAAAGTCACCGGCACGGGCCCCTCCGCCTCGGCCGACTATTCCCAGCCGGCGGTGTCGGCGGTCCCGCGAACGCCCTGAGGCCCCCGCTCCCCGCCGAGGCGCGGACGATCCCTCACACAGCGTGACCGTCCTGGTGGGAACCTGTCAGAACTTGTCGCGTACCACAGCGTTTACCAGAGCTCCCGGAGACCTACTCTGAATGTATGGGCGGGCCTGGAGACCCACCTGAGGGGACACCCGAGGGTGCTCCCGCTGGTGGAGAGGACGAGTACCGATCCGTCGTCTTCGACGAGTCGTTCGTCCGTGCTGCCCGCCTCCAGGAGTTCTCCGCCCAGGAACGCATGGCCGACCACAGCCCGGCCGTACGCCGCCGCCCGCCCCTTCAGCGCGGACTGTCCCGGCAGGCACTGATCCTCGTCCTGCTGATAGCCATCGCCTTCGGCACCGCGATCTACATGGGCGTACGCCACCCGTACCAGACCCCCGCCACCCGGCCGGCCGAACCGCTGCGGATGACGGTGATCCCCTTGGCCCCGCAGACCGTCGTGCCCGGCTCCGCGAGCACCGACCAGCTGTACGCCGACAGCCCGGCCGCCCAGTTCCGCACCGGTGCCGACGGCATCACGTTCCCCGCCGTCCGGCGCACCGCGCACTTCTCCGACAGCCAGGTCGTCACCGCACTGACCACCGCCAAGGACTACCTCGTCGAGTCGTCCCTCGACCCGAGCGTGCTGACCGGAGGCGCCACCCGGCCCGTACGGATCCTGCTCGACCCGCGGCAGCTCGACCAGTTCGACCAGAGCTTCGACCACCCGACCGCCGACGGACGGCACGCTCCGACCGGCTGGCTGGTCCGCTTCGACGGGACCCGGGCGCAGCTCGCCGACAAGGGGATCCGGGTGCAGGGCACCCTCCAGGCCACCGAGTTCGACGCGAACACCCTGGAAGTCGTCGCCGACCACACCTTCGTCTACGCGCTGAAGCCGACGGGCGCGAACGCCCAGGCCAAGGCCTCCCTGTTCACCGTCCGGCGCGAGCTGACCTTCCGCTTCGACCGCGACGACCTGCGCATGCACCAGGCCGAGCTGGCGGTGTCCTACGTCCAGGCAGGCCCGCTCGCCTGCTCCGACGACTCGGTGAGCAGGCTCCGTCCGCTGCTCGCGGGCGAGACGGCCAAGGCGGGCGGCCCGGCCGGCACCGACCCGTACGCCACGGGCAGCGCGACCGCGTTGTGCGGTTCGCTGGCCAAGAGCGCGCAGCCGAAGGTGTAGCCCGCTGCCGACGGGCCGGGCCGCCGGACGGCGCCGCGGGGTCAGGGCGGCGGCACCCGGCGGGGCGATCAGTCCCGGCCGTCGGCGTCCTGGTCGTCGGAGCGGCCCTCACGCGGCGGCTGCTCGGCACCGGCATCCGTGGCGTCCGCGGCCTTCCCGGTGTCCTTGGGCGCGCCGCTCGCGAAGCCCCCGAAGCCGCGCCGTACCCGGCCCCCGAGGTCACCCGCGCCGCCCGCGAGGTCGCTGACCAGCTTCATCAGCGGATCCTTGGAGTTCTTCATGTCGCTGGCGTAGCTGGCCGCCGACTGCCGGAACGAGTCCGACACCGAGGTGTCCTTGTCCGCGTCGCGCCGCGGGTAGTGGCCGTCCATGATCCGCTGGTAGTCGCGGGACTCCGCCCACTTCTTCAGCTCGGCCGCGCGGACCGCGGTGAAGGGGTGCGTGCGCGGCAGCACATTGAGGATCTTGAGCACGGAGTCCCGCAGGTCGCCCGCCGACTCGTACTCCTCGGCCTGCTCGAGGAACGCGTCCACGTTCATCTCGTGCAGGTGATTGCCGCCCGCGATCTTCATCAGGCCGCGCATCGAGGCCCGCAGGTCCTGGCCGACCAGGAGCCCGGCACGGTCAGCGGACAGCTCCGACTTGCGGAACCACTCGCGCAGGGCGGTCACGATCGCCATGATCGCGAGGTTCCCCAGCGGGATCCAGGCGACCCGGACCGCGAGGTTGGTGAGGAACAGCAGGATCGTGCGGTAGACGGCGTGACCGGACAGCGCGTGGCCGGCCTCGTGGCCGATGACCGCCCGCATCTCCTCCTCGTCCAGCAGTTCGACGAGCCCGGTCGTCACGACGATGATCGGATCGTCCAGGCCGATGCACATCGCGTTCGGCTGCGGGTCCTGGTTCACGTACATCGGCGGGACCTTCTCCAGGTCCAGGGTGTGACAGGCGTCCCGCAGCATGTCGTTGAGGTGCGCGAACTGGGCGTCCGAGACGCGCACCGAGTCGGACAGGAAGAGCAGCCGCAGGCTGCGCTCGGGCAGCAGCCCGCTCAGTGCCTTGAAGACCGTGTCGAAGCCGCTGAGCTTGCGCAGGGCCACCAGGGCCGAGCGGTCCGCCGGGTGTTCGTACGCCCGCGAGGAGATCCCCTCGAAGCGCCTGCGCTGCCTGCTCGGCACCTTCTCGTGCCCGTTCTGGTCGTGGCCGTCGTCGGACATGTGTTCCCCCATGTGCGTCTGAGTGCCCTATGTGCCCCCAAGGCAGAGCCCAGCCTAGGCGGAGATACCGTTGACGGGCAGTACAGAGAAGGAGTCGTACGACATGGAGCACATCCCCGCGGCCGCATGGCTCACGGAAGCCGCCGACGCGGCAGGCAAGCAGGGTCCGGGCAATCTGCTCCGCGTCGTGCTGATCGTCATGATCGTCGGCGTGGTCCTGACCGCCTGGTTCCTGCTGCGCGGCTACAAGCGCGACGACTGAGCCGTCGCCGCGGCGGTCGGGTGAGGGCAGGGCGAGGCGTTGGCCGACGCGGTCGCCGCAACCGGCGTCCCCAACGGCGGAGTCGGCGTGTTCACGGCCGAGGGGCCCGCATACGATGGGCCGACGTCTTCATCCCGCGTCCCCACTCTCGGCTTCGCTCGAGCGGGGGGACCCCCATCGGATAGGTCCTGCCGAGATGAGCTTCCAGCACACCGCCGCACAGTTGGTCACCGTCGCCGCCGAGGGCGAGAACGGCGGCAACCACGAAAGCCTCAGCCCGTACCTGACCGGCGGCGGGGCCCTGTTCATCCTGCTCCTGCTGCTGTGGATCACCACGCGCTTCAACCGCGACCGCTGAGCCTCCACAGGGCCCGCTCGGGGCCCCTGTCTGCCGGAGCCCGTCGGCCGGGCCGGTAGGGTCTGCACGCATGGGAGAGCAGGACATGCCTACCGGTCCGGCGAGTGACACGGAGAGCGGCGCCGTCGGCGACACCACGGGCGGCGCGAGCGGCACGGCCGGCGGTACGGCGAAGCGCCTGAAGGCCGGCCCCGGCAACGGCCCCTCGAATCCGGGCAAGCGCCGGCTCGGCGTCATGGGCGGCACCTTCGACCCGATCCACCACGGACACCTGGTCGCGGCCAGCGAGGTCGCCGCGCAGTTCCACCTCGACGAGGTGGTGTTCGTACCGACAGGGCAGCCGTGGCAGAAGACCGACCGCAGGGTCACCCCGGCCGAGGACCGCTATCTGATGACGGTCATCGCGACCGCCGAGAACCCGCAGTTCTCGGTCAGCCGGATCGACATCGACCGCGGCGGCCCGACCTACACCACGGACACGCTGCGCGACCTGCGCGCGCTCAACCCGGACGCGGACCTCTTCTTCATCACCGGCGCCGACGCGCTCGGCCAGATCCTCACCTGGCGCTACACGGAAGAACTGTTCTCCCTTGCGCATTTCATCGGGGTCACCCGGCCCGGTCACACCCTGACCGACCCGGGACTCCCGGAGGGCGGTGTCTCGCTCGTCGAGGTTCCCGCGCTCGCCATCTCGTCCACAGACTGCCGTGCGAGAGTCGCCAAGGGCGACCCCGTCTGGTACCTGGTGCCGGACGGTGTGGTGCGCTACATCGACAAGCGTGAGCTGTACCGCGGCCAGTGAGCCGAGAGGGGCACCCGGTGAACGACCGATACGACGGATACGCGGGCGGCGACCAGTACGAACTCGTCGGCTACGACGAGTTCGGGCAGCCTGTGTACCGGCAGGTCCCGCAGCAGCCTGCCCAGGGGTACGACGGCTACGACGCCCAGCAGCAGGGCTACGGCTACGACCCCTATGTGACGGGCCGCCAGGAACCTGTCCAGCCCTACGACACGGGCCGCCAACCGCCTGTGTCGCCTTATGACACCGGTCAGCACCAAACGGTGTCGCCTTATGACACCGGTCAGCACGAAACCGTGTCGCCCTATGACACCGGTCAGCAGCCGTCCGTCCCTTCCTTCGACCCGTTCGGCACCGGTACGCCCCGAGCCGGCGGGACCGGGACCACCTCGACGTCGTACGACCCCTACGGGCGGACCGCCGACACGGCGGGCACCGCGAGCACCGGCCGACAGCCCCGGGCCGCCGAGCAGACCGCTTACATCCCGCAGCAGGCCGGGCCGCAGCAGGCCGGGCCTGGGCAGGACGGACCGGCGAAGGACGACGGCGCTCCCCGGGCCGACCGGGACTACCGCACCGAGCAGTTCGCCTTCGTCGAGGAGCAGGAAGCCGAGTCCGAGGACGTCATCGACTGGCTGAAGTTCACCGAGAACCGCACCGAGCGCCGTGAGGAGGCCAAGCGCCGCGCCCGCAGCCGGGTCGTCGCCCTGGTCGTGGTCGTCGCCCTGGTCGCGGTCGGTGGTGCGGGCTACCTCTGGTACGCGGGCAAGCTGCCCGGCACCGCCTCGCACGGCAAGGCGGGGACCACGACGGCCGTCACCGCGCAGAAGCGCGACGTGATCGTCGTCCACCTGCACAACACCAAGGGCGGCGGCACCTCCACGGCCCTGCTCGTCGACAACGCCACCACCAAGCAGGGCACCACCGTCCTGCTGCCCAACTCCCTGGCCCTGACGGACGACGACGGCTCGACGACCACGCTCGCCAAGTCCGTCGACGGCGACGGCTCGTCCGGGACGCGGGACGCGCTCGACACCGTGCTCGGTACGAACATCCAGGGCACCTGGCGGCTCGACACCCCCTACCTGGACAACCTCGTCGAGCTCGTCGGCAACATCGAGGTCACCACGAACACCGACGTGCCGGACCCCGACGCCAAGAAGAAGGGTGATCCCCCGCTCGTCAAGAAGGGCACGGACCAGACCCTCAGCGGCAAGACGGCCGTCGCCTACGCCACCTACCGGGCCTCCGGCGAGGCGCAGGACGCGCAACTGGAGCGGTTCGGGCAGGTCATGCAGGGAGTGATGCGCAAGCTGTCCTCGGACAAGCAGGCCGCGACCACCACCGTGCAGACGCTTGCCCAGATCCTCGACCCGTCCCTGACCGACCAGGACCTCGGCGCCTTCCTCGCCAAGCTCGCCGACCTCGCCAAGGGCGGCGACTACAAGACCGCGCTGCTGCCCGTGCAGCAGGACGGCACCCTGAGCGCGAGCGCCTCCAGCAGCGTGATCAAGGACGTCCTGGGCGGTACGGCGAAGAGCCCCGACGCCGGCTCCGCGGTCCGCGTCGGCATCGAGAACGCCACGGGCGTCAAGGCGGCCACCAACCAGGCCCGTATCGTCCTGGTCAACGGCGGCTACACGTTCCTGGACTCCGGCACCGCCGGCACCGCCCAGAGCGTGTCGCAGATCACCTACGGCGATCCCGCCAAGAAGGCCGACGCCGTCGAGGTCGCCAAGACCCTGGGTCTGCCCACCAGCACGGTGAAGAAGGGCACGGTCACCAGCAGCGCCGATGTGTCCGTCGTCCTCGGCCAGGACTACAAGGTCAGCAGCGGTTCGAAGGGGTGACCGGAGCCACGCCCCGGGGGTCACCCGGGGCGTGGCCGGAGAAACGCGTGGGGTGTCCTCGGCGGTCCGTGAGACCCTTGAGTCATAACTGACCGCCTACGGAAAGCCGCGTAGTGACCGCCACGGACCGCTCCATCGAGCTCATCAACGCCGCCGCACAGGCGGCCGCAGACAAGCTCGCGCACGACATCATCGCCTACGACGTCAGCGATGTGCTCTCCATCACCGACGCCTTCCTGCTGGCGTCCGCGCCCAACGACCGCCAGGTCAAGTCGATCGTCGACGAGATCGAGGAGCGCCTGAACAAGGAGCTCGGCATCAAGCCGGTGCGCCGCGAGGGCGACCGCGAGGCCCGCTGGGTGCTGCTCGACTACATCGACATCGTCGTGCACGTCCAGCACAGCGAGGAGCGCGTCTTCTACGCCCTGGAGCGGCTGTGGAAGGACTGCCCCGAGCTGGACCTGCCCGCCGAGGCCAAGGCGACCCGCGGCAAGGGCGCCGAGCACGCCAAGTTCCAGGCCGAGGAGGACTCCGCCGACATGGGGGAGCTGCGGTGAGCGCCGAGGCCCGGAAGACGGCGGGCGCGAAGGGCGAGGGAAAGCCGGGCAGGGGCCGTCGCGTCATCCTGTGGCGGCACGGCCAGACCTCCTGGAACGTGGACCGCCGCTTCCAGGGCTCGACGGACGTCGAGCTGACCGAGACGGGCATCGGGCAGGCCCGGCGCGCCGCCCGGCTGCTCGCCTCGCTGAGGCCCGACGCCATCGTCGCGTCGGACCTCCAGCGCGCCGCCGCCACGGCCGCCGAGCTGGCCGAGCTCACCGGCCTGGACGTCACCCACGACGAGGGCCTGCGCGAGACCTACGCGGGCGTCTGGCAAGGGCTGACGCACGAGGAGATCATCGCCCGCCACGGCGAGGAGTACGCCTCGTGGAAGCGCGGCGAGCCGGTGCGCCGCGGCGGGGGTGAGCTGGAGACCGAGGTCGCCGACCGCGCCGCCCCCGTGGTGCTGCGGCACGCGGAGAAGCTCCCCGACGACGGCACCCTCGTCGTCGTCAGCCACGGCGGCACGATCCGCACCACCATCGGCCGGCTGCTCGGCCTGGAGTCCCAGCACTGGGAAAGCCTCGGCGGCCTTTCCAACTGCTGCTGGTCCGTCCTCGGCGAGGGCGCCCGCGGCTGGCGGCTGCTGGAGCACAACGCCGGCACGCTGCCGGAGCCGGTGCTCGGCGACGACGACTGAGCGGCGCCGGGCGGCCCTCCGTCCGGTCGCGCGGGCCCGGCGGGACCGGATTTCACTTTCCGGCTGGTCGCAGGCTAAAGTTCTTCTTGTTCGGCCCGCAGGGCGGGAAGAACACAAGGGGCTATAGCTCAGTTGGTAGAGCGCCTGCATGGCATGCAGGAGGTCAGGAGTTCAATTCTCCTTAGCTCCACAGATCGACTCTCTGTCGAGTTGTCGGACATTCGTGAAGAAAGATCCCGTTCCCGTCAGGGAGCGGGATCTTTCGTTGTTCATCCCCGAGTTGGGGGCTCGGTCGGGAAGAACGTGCCGGGGCGGGCGCAGTTGGCGGCCGGGCCGGCCCGGCCCGCGGGCGCCGTGGTCTTCGGCACACTCTTCTTGAACCGGCTTGAGTCACTTGGGGCCCCCGGGGCGTATACCTTTGCGGACGCGCTCCTGGCGTGCGTGTATGCGCCGGCCGCAACAGCTGCGCCGGGTGCCTGTGTCCGGACTGGTACGCAGGCGTCGCTGACCGTATTGCTCCGGCCGTGGCAGAATCAAACGGCCGGAAGGGGGCGCGGCCCGACGGGAGGGAGTAGCGATGCCTGCCAGCATCCTCGAGGAGGTCGACGATCTCCTCGAAGTGGCACTGAACCGTAAGAAAGCCACCCTCCTCGACTGCCCTTCCTGCGGATCGGTCCACGTTGCCCAGGTTCTCGGTGACAACGGTGGAATCTCCTACGTGTGCACGGCCTGCGGCCACAGCTGGAGCTGATTGATGGGTGCGCACAGGCGGAAATGCGATTGGTGCGGCAGTGGTACGCCGATCGTCCGCGACATGGAGCCGGTCAACCACGACTACCAGTACTGGTGTGAGGAGTGCGCGCGGGCGCTGATCATAAAAGGCGACCCCATCGAGACGTACCGCGAGCTCGAGGGTGAGCCGATCTACGCACGGCTCCTCGACGAGCACTGCACCCTCAAGCGGTTCTACTCGTTCGCCACTGCCTGACCCCGAGGGCGGCCGGACGCGCGCCCGATTCCCGTAGCGGGCCGGCGACGTCAATCCGGCGCCGCTCCGGTGCAGTTCCCGCTGCCCGGCCTCTGTGACGCCCGCCACGGCGCGTACGCGCGCCCGGGACGCCACGGCCGCACTGGAGCGATGTCCGTGCGTACGCGGCCAGGGGCCGCCGCGAGGCCCAGGAGGCCCGCCAGGGGCCGCGTGACGGCCCAGGGGAGTCGTCCCCCTGTCCATCCCCTCCCCGCGCCCCCGCAGTTCCGCGCGCGCTGCCGCTGCCCCCGAAAACCCCGTTCGGCCCAACAGGCGTATCCGGGCAGGCGCCGGGGTGCGGCCAAGCCTATAAAATGCGACATGAGCCCCGAATCGGTGCACACGGGAAACGATTTGGTGGTGCACCAGGAGGACCGTGTAATGTTGGCGTCGCCGCCGGGGAAACCGGGCGACACGGTGAATACGCGGCCTCGCCGCGTGGCCACGAGGGGCTATAGCTCAGTTGGTAGAGCGCCTGCATGGCATGCAGGAGGTCAGGAGTTCAATTCTCCTTAGCTCCACAGACGTTGAAAGCGGGCCACCCGATCAGGGTGGTCCGCTTCTTCGTTCTCGAGCGCCTCTCGCGGCACGGTCGTACGGCGACCTAGCGGAACGTGTCGAAGGCGAGCCACCGTTCCTGGTGGCCCGCTCCTTCGCGTCAGCGGCCGCTGCCGAGCGCGCGGCGACCGCGCCCCTGGGAGAGGACCGGCAGGTTGCGCGCCGGAGCGGAGGACCTGGTGTCCTCCTCGAGGCGCAGGGCGAGCGCCGGGCAGCGGCGCACCGCGCGCAGGGCCTTCGCCTCGGCGTACGCGGGCACCGGCGCCTGCGCGACGGTCGGGAAGCCGTCGGCGCCCAGTTCGAAGACCTCGGGGAGGAGATCGGCGCACAGGCCGTGCCCGCGGCACAGCGTCCAGTCGACGAAGATCTTCTGTCGGCTGGGACCCGCCTCCTGCTCGCCGGGGCCGCCCAGGATGCCCATGGGTACCTGACCGTCCTCGAAGAGCGGCAGAACGCCCTCCACGGGCCTTCCGCAGCCGTTTCCGAGGACATGCGCGGCCAGGTCGTCCGTGAACGCCTTGAGGGTCGACTCGATGAACATCGCCGAACCGTCCGGGTGGGAGCAGGCACCGCGCCTCTTCACGGACTTGGCGACCTGCTTCACGGCCTCAAGAGCCGCCGGGCCGCCGCCGTTGAGGATGTCCGCCAGACCGCGCGCCGCGGCGGGCAGACCCAGGTAGCAGGGACCGCACTGTCCCGCGCTCTCGTCGGCCAGCCACTGCGCCACGCGCAGCGACTCGCCGAGGGGGCAGGTCTCCTGGGTGATGGGGAGGATCGCGCCGGCGCCGAGCGCGCCGCCCACCGCGGCCAGGGAGTCGCGCGAGATGATCGCCTCGTTGACCGTAGCCGCGTCCAGCCACTTGCCGTGGTACCCGCCGGTCAGCACGCCCTGCGGCATCGCCGGGGCGCCGGCCAGCTGGAGCACGTACCGCAGGGGTACGCCGGTGGGGACCTCGATCACCATGGGGCGCGCCACCGCGCCCGAGACGGTGAGCATGACGGTGCCGGGCTCGTCGTACAGGCCGGTGTTGCGGTAGCGGTCGGGGCCGATGCGGGCGGCGATGGCCAGCTGCGCGAACGTCTCGGCGTTCGACAGCAGGGTGGGCGCGCCGCCGACACCGGTCTGGGACGCGCTGACCTTGCGGCCCGGCGGTACGGCAGGGCCGCCGTCGATCGAGCGGATCAGGGAGGCGGCCGCTCCGGTCACCATGCGTATGGGATTGCGCTGCACACGCGCGCGAAGGGGCGATCCCCTGCGGTTGCTCAGCCCCCGCTCGGCCAGCGCCGCTTCCATGGAGCGCTGTGTGGACTCGCGGGTCACACCGATCACGAGGGTGCGGGCGCCCATGGCCTCCGCGACCAGCAGGGCGCCGTCGAGGATGAGGTGCGGGGCACGGTTGATGAGCACCGTGTCCTTGCGGCAGGCCGGTTCGTCCTCGCTTCCGTTGACGACCACCACCGGGCGGATGCCCTTCTTGATGGCCGACTCGGCGACCGAGCGCAGTTTCTTGCCGAACGGGAAGCCCGCCCCGCCGCGGCCCTTCAGGTTGATGGCCTCGGCGAGGCCCGCGAGTTCCTCCCCGCCCAGGGGTTCGAGCGGCCCATGCACCTTGAGGTGCATGGGTAGGTCAAGACGTTCAACCAGGTCGAAACCCGACGTGAGCTGCGGAAGTCCGACGACGCGGACTTCCGGGACGTCGGGCAGGGCCTCGTTCACTTAAAGCCTCCGGAAGGGGCATTCCAGGATTCACCGGAGCCAGGAGCGTCGAAGGCGCCCGGCAGTACGTCAGTCGTGGGACCGCTGTCGTACGTGTCGTTGGTGTTGTACGTGCGGTAGGACGCGTTCGTCTCACCGGTGTTGTACACATCACTCGTGCCGTAGCCGCCGGCGGGCGAATTGCCATAGACCGGGGTGGTGTATCCGGTGTCCTGGAGCGGGTCGTACGCCGACGCCGGGGCCTCGCCGACGGGGGGCGGCGTGGGGACGGGCCAGTTGGTCTGCGCACCGCTGTTGCCGACGCGGGGAAACGTCTCTGTTTGCTGAGCGTTCGCGGGCATCTGGAACTGCTGGGTCCCGGGAGCCGCGGGTGCGTTGCCGGGTGTCGCCACGGTCCGGTAGGCCGCCGCGAAGCCGGCCGTGTCCGCGGTGCCCTGCGCGCCGCCGAACAGCGCGGACGAGGGCTCCTGGCGAGGGGACGGGACGGAGTCGGCGCCCGGGGAACGCCGATCGGAGCGACCCGCGGAACCTCCCTGCGGCGACTCCATCGCGGCGGCGCGGGAGGTCTCCAGGTCCTCGCGGAACCCGCGGGCGCTGCCGCCGCCGGTGAGGGCCAGGATCCGCGCCGCGACCTTGTGCTTGAAGGGGTTCGGGGCGGCACGCAGCATGAGGGCGGCCATGACGCCGACCAGGCACAACTCGTACGAGACCATGAAGAAGGTCTTCGCCGGGCGCCCCGCGAACAAGCCGTGGACCAGGGCCGCGCACAGTGCGGGGTAGGCCAGCATGTGCATCGCGCGCCAGCGGGCGGCGACCACCGCTGGTGCGGCGAACTGATTGCGCAACGCGCCGGTGATGCCTACGAAGATCATGAGCAGGCCGGCCAGCGAGCCGAGGCCGATGAGCCCGCCGAGGCCCGTGACGCCCAGGCTGAAGGGGATCAGCGCGGCGATCAGGACGGTGTGGTCCAGTGCCAGCTTGACGGTGATGTGCACCAGGAGGAACGCGATCGAGCCGACGGCGGTCACACGGTGGATGCCCTGCGCGACGATCCGCTGACGGGTGTCGAGGAGGAGCCGGTCCTGGGCGACCAGGCCCCAGATCACCGAGCAGGTCAGGGAGACCAGCGACAGGACGCCGGCGCCGAAGTTCAGGAAATCTTGGACCGCGCTGCCTCCCACCAGCACGATCACGGGTATGAGGAACAGGGCGACAGCCGTGGCCACCCCGTAGGCCGAACGGCCCATCCGGGGAAGCGAGCTGCTGTTACGACGAGGGTTCATGAGGGGGGTACTCCCAAGGGTTCGGGGAAGCGGTCCCGAAGGCGCACTCTAAGTCGAGAAATACCGACGAGTTCCAGGTTTGAGTTATTGCGTTGTTACCAAAGGGCAATGAGGTCTTTGTGTTGTCCGCAAGCGTCCGTTAAGCGAAGTAAAATTTGAACATCGTTCAACGTTTTCGATGGTCGAGACGGGCGGCACGGGGTGCCGAACGGACCCGAAAGCTCGTCGCGGCCCCTGTGGACGCTGGGGTACCCTGACGCCATGCGTGCCGTACGCCTTCTGCTTAGCGAGCCGCGCTGATCAGTCCCGACCACTGACGCATCGTGGTTGGCATCAGCGCGGCGCCCCCTCCTGTGCGAGGGGTTTTTTCATTTCTTGAGTGTCACAGCCGCTGGCAGAGACGATCGATGGAGCTTTGAGGACATGAGCGAGACGAACACCGCTGCCACCGCCGAGCTGGCCGCGCCGCACCGCTACACGGCCGCCCTGGCCGCCGACATCGAGGCACGCTGGCAGGACTTCTGGGACGCCGAGGGCACGTACGAGGCTCCGAATCCCACGGGCGACCTGGCCGGCGACCCCGAGCTGGCGGCCAGGCCCAAGAAGTTCATCATGGACATGTTCCCCTATCCGTCGGGGACGGGCCTGCACGTGGGTCACCCCCTGGGCTACATCGCCACCGATGTATACGCCCGGTACCAGCGGATGACCGGCCACAACGTCCTGCACACCCTGGGCTTCGACGCCTTCGGCCTGCCCGCCGAGCAGCACGCCGTGCAGACGGGCGAGCACCCTCGGATCACCACCGACGCGGCCATCAACAACATGAAGTCCCAGCTGCGCGCGCTGGGCCTGGGCCACGACAAGCGCCGGTCGTTCGCCACGATCGACCCGGAGTACTACAAGTGGACCCAGTGGATCTTCCTGCAGATCTTCAACTCCTGGTACGACGACGAGGCCGGCAAGGCCCGTCCTGTCTCCCAACTGGTCGCCCAGTTCGAGAGCGGTGAGCGCGCCGTCCCCGCCACCGGCTCCACCACGCGCGCGTGGAACGAGCTGAGCGCCACCGAGCGCGCCGACGTCCTGAGCGGCTACCGCCTGGCGTACGCCTCCGACGCGCCGGTCAACTGGTCCCCCGGCCTGGGCACCGTCCTGGCCAACGAGGAGGTCACCGCCGACGGCCGTTCCGAGCGCGGCAACTTCCCCGTCTTCAAGGCCAAGCTGCGCCAGTGGAACATGCGCATCACCGCCTACGCGGACCGCCTGCTGGACGACCTGGACGCGCTGGACTGGCCCGAGGCCATCAAGCTGCAGCAGCGCAACTGGATCGGCCGCTCCGAGGGCGCCCGCGTCGACTTCCCGATCGACGGCGAAGCGATCACGGTCTTCACCACCCGCCAGGACACCCTGTTCGGTGCCACCTACATGGTGCTGGCACCGGAGCACCCGCTGGTCGAGAAGTTCACCCCGGCCGCCTGGCCCGAGGGCACCCACGAGGTGTGGACCGGCGGTCACGCGACGCCCGCCGAGGCCGTCACCGCCTACCGCGCGCAGGCCGCCTCGAAGTCCGACGTCGAGCGGCAGGCCGAGGCCAAGGACAAGACCGGCGTCTTCACCGGCACGTTCGCGACCAACCCGGTCAACGGCGAGAAGGTCCCGGTCTTCATCGCCGACTACGTACTGATGGGCTACGGCACCGGCGCGATCATGGCCGTCCCGGCGCACGACACCCGCGACTTCGCGTTCGCGCGCGCCTTCGAGCTCCCCATGCGCTGTGTCGTCGAGCCCTCGGACGACCGCGGC
Source organism: Streptomyces sp. NPDC005784 (assembly GCF_042871525.1). Taxonomy (NCBI): domain Bacteria; kingdom Bacillati; phylum Actinomycetota; class Actinomycetes; order Kitasatosporales; family Streptomycetaceae; genus Streptomyces; species Streptomyces sp. NPDC005784. The sequence continues at coordinate 295,481 of NZ_JBIAIQ010000006.1, read as the reverse complement.
ACCGACGCCTCCACCTGGGACGACGCCTTCGCCTCGTACGACGCGAAGATCGTCAACTCCGCCGGCGACGACGTCTCCCTGGACGGCCTGGGTGTCGTCGACGCCAAGGCCCGCATCACGGAGTGGCTGGAGCGCCGGGGCATCGGCGAGGGCACAGTCAACTTCCGGCTGCGCGACTGGCTGTTCAGCCGTCAGCGCTACTGGGGCGAGCCCTTCCCGATCGTCTACGACGAGGACGGCGTCGCCCACCCGCTGCCCGAGTCGATGCTGCCCCTGGAGCTGCCGGAGGTCGAGGACTACTCGCCGCGCACCTTCGACCCGGACGACGCGAACACGTCCCCGGAGACCCCGCTGTCCCGCAACGAGGACTGGGTCGCCGTCACCCTGGACCTGGGCGACGGCCGTGGCCCGCAGAAATACCGCCGCGAGACCAACACCATGCCCAACTGGGCCGGTTCCTGCTGGTACGAGCTGCGCTACCTGGACCCGCACAACGACCAGAAGCTGGTCGACCCGGCCATCGAGCAGTACTGGATGGGCCCGCGCGAGGGGCAGCCGACCGGCGGCGTCGACCTGTACGTCGGCGGCGCCGAGCACGCCGTGCTGCACCTGCTGTACGCCCGCTTCTGGTCGAAGGTCCTGTTCGACCTGGGGCACATCTCGTCGGCCGAGCCGTTCCACAAGCTGTTCAACCAGGGCATGATCCAGGCCTACGTGTACCGCGACAGCCGCGGTATCGCCGTACCGGCGGCCGAGGTGGAGGAGCGCGACGACGCCTACTTCTACCAGGGCGAGAAGGTCTCCCGGCTGCTGGGCAAGATGGGCAAGTCCCTGAAGAACGCGGTCACGCCCGACGAGATCTGCGCCGAGTACGGAGCGGACACCCTGCGCCTGTACGAGATGGCGATGGGTCCCCTGGACGTGTCCAGGCCGTGGGACACGCGCGCGGTGGTGGGTCAGTACCGGCTGCTGCAGCGGCTGTGGCGCAATGTCGTCGACGAGGCGACCGGCGAGGTCACGGTCGTCGCCGCCGAGCCGGACGAGAACACGCTGCGTGCCCTGCACAAGGCCATCGACGGCGTACGCCAGGACCTGGAGGGCATGCGCTTCAACACCGCCATCGCCAAGGTCACCGAGCTGAACAACCACCTGACCAAGGCGGGCGGCCCGCTCGCGCGCCCGATCGCCGAGGCGCTGGTGCTGATGGTGGCGCCGCTGGCCCCGCACATCGCCGAGGAACTGTGGCGCAAGCTGGGCCACAGCGACTCGGTCGTCCACCAGGACTTCCCTGTCGCCGACCCCGCGTACGTCGTCGACGAGGCCGTGACCTGCGTCGTGCAGATCAAGGGCAAGGTCAAGGCGCGCCTGGAGGTCTCCCCGTCGATCACCGACGAGGAGCTGGAGAAGGTGGCGATGGCCGACGAGAAGGTCGTCGCGGCGCTGGACGGCGCGGGCATCCGCAAGGTGATCGTGCGCGCGCCGAAGCTGGTGAACATCGTCACGGCGTAGTCGGCACGGTGTGAGGGGCGCCGGGCCTCGGTCCGGTACCCGCGCAGGTCGGGGCCGTGCGGCGGCTCGGGGTAGTCCCCTACGGGCAGGTTCGGGGTTCTTCTGGAACTCCGAACCTGCCCGCAGCGTTTACCGTTGAGAGCGCGGCGGCAGTTGCCGCGACCGGTCGGAGGAGGAGTGTGATGGGTACCGTGATCACCGTAATCGCCTTGCTCTTCCTGCTGTTCGTGGTGTTCGGCGCGTACGCGACGGTCAAGGTGATCGGCGCCGCCAAACGCGGCGTGGACCGCACGATCTCGCAGGCCCGCCGCACGGTCGAGGACACCACCCTGCGCGCGAAGACCTTCGCCCAGCCCGGCCCCCAGGGCGAGCTCGCCCAGCTCAGGCTGTCGCTGCGCACATCGATGCGGGCCACCCAGGACGCGCTGCAGGCGAGCGTGGCGGAGGACGAGTCCCTCAAGGAGTCCCTGAGCCTCTTCGAGCGGCTCAGCGCGCACGGGCGCGAGCTGGACGCCGAACTGAAGCGCCTGGAGGCCGAGCCCGACCGGGGCACGCTCGCCACCCGGCTGCCCGGCCTGCGCGAGCGCACCCAGCGGATCACGCAGTCGGCGGACTCGCTGCGCTGGGCCGCCCGCGACCGGGCCCACCGCTTCGCCGGGGACGACCTGGACACCCTGAGCGCCCAGATCGACGTGGAGGCCGGCGCGCTGCGTCACTGGACCAAGGAGCCGGGGCCCGCCGCGTCCTGGCCCGACGCTCCGACGGCGGACGCGGGCACCTCCGGCGGACAGACCCGACCCAGGAGTCCGGAGTCCCGTCCGGCGGACCAGCCGGGCCGTTCCGCCATCACACCGCCCGGCCAACGGCCCACCTACCCTTGGCAGAAGAAGCCCCGGCCCGAGAGCACGACATGATCCGGCCGCCCCGACCGCAGGTGGAAGGGGCCGGGCTGCCGTCCACGCGCCCCGCCAGGTAACCTCCAGCTCATGTCCCGCCATGTCGCGATCGTCACCGATTCAACGGCCTACCTGCCGCCGCGGACGATGGAGCGCCACAGCATCACGGCGGTTCCCCTGACCGTGGTCCTCGGGGACCAGGCACTCGAAGAGGGCACCGAGATCTCGGCCCGCTCCCTGGCCCAGGCACTGCAGAAGCGGCGCCCCGTCACGACGTCCCGGCCCAGCCCCGAGACGTTCGCCGCGGCTTATCGCAAGGTCGCGGAGTCCGGCGCCAGCGGCATCGTCTCGCTGCACCTGTCCTCCGAGTTCTCGGGCACCTATGACGCCGCGGTGCTCGCGGCGCGGGATGCTTCGCTGCCGGTGCGTGTCGTCGACACCGGGATGGTCGCGATGGCCCTCGGATTCTGCGCGCTGGCCGCCGCCGAGTCCGCCGAGGCGGGCGGGACCATCGACGATGCGGTCACGGCCGCGGAGAAGCGGGCCGCGGGCACGTCCGCGTACTTCTACGTCGACACCCTCGACTACCTCCGCCGTGGCGGCAGGATCGGGGCCGCACAGGCTCTGCTGGGTTCCGCGCTCGCGGTGAAGCCGCTGTTGCAGCTGAACGACGGCCGCATCGAACTTCTCGAAAAGGTCCGGACGGCGTCCAAGGCGATCGCCCGCCTGGAGGAGATCGTCGCCGACCGGGCGGGCAGCGCACAGGTCGACATCGCCGTTCACCATCTGGCGTCCCCAGAGCGGGCGTCGGCTCTCGCGGACCGTTTGCGGGCACGGGTGCCTGGGCTCGCCGAACTGCATGTGAGCGAGGTGGGTGCGGTGATCGGAGCCCACACCGGACCCGGACTGCTCGGGGCGGTTGTCTCGCCCCGGTGAGACCGGCCCCTGTGTTGCCCGTGCGCCTCGCTCGTGCGGGTGACGAAGTTATCCACAACTGGGCCGCTTTCCACCGGAATTGAGCAAGATCATCGCGAGGGTGCCGGGATGCCGGATCCTCGTCGCATGGCAATTCGATCGAGCTCACGCACCGTCACACCGACCAGCGGCCCGGGCCGTGGCCCTCTCTCCGACAGCCGCAGTCGCCATCGCCGCCGCGATCGGCGAAGCCGGGCCCGTCGCCACGAGGCATCGGCCGCGGCCCTTCGTCTGCGCGCCGACGCGCTCTTCACCGAACGCGCCCAGGGACGAAGGGAGTTGGGGAACGCGCCGCCGGGGGCGGACCACGATGTCGAGGTTGGTCCCAGGGCGAACACGGCTGTGGGTACGGGGGTTCTGACCGATGTCCGGGCACCTCGGAATCACCAGGCCGGGTCCTACGGCCGTGGGACCGGACCGGATACCGACCGAACCCTGCGGGCAGACCGCTCGATGGCCGGCGGGACGGCGACCGCGAGTGCGTTGACTGCGAGTGGGCCGACCGCGCGGGGGTCGGCCGTGAGTGGGTCGGCCGTGAGTGGGCCGGCCGTGAGTGGGCCGGCCGTGAGTGGGCCGGCCGTGAGTGGGCCGGCCGTGGAGGCGGGCACCTGGCGGGACAGGGCAGGGCTTGCCGTGCGGGAGCGGCTGCCTTTGTGGCTGCAGTCGAGGTGCGGTCTTGAGCGCAGGAGCGTGGCCGCGCTGACCGTGCTGCTGGTGGTGGCCGCGGTCTTCGCCGTGCAGCACTTCTGGTCCGGCAGGACACAGCCGGTCCGGGCTCCTGAGGTGATCGGCGCTGCGACACCGTACGGCGAGAAGCGCGGACCGGGCGAGCGGCCGGTCGGGCAATCCGGTGCCCCGGCCGGAGCTTCGGGTCCCGCCGGTGCCGCAGGGCCCGCCGGCGCCGCCGGGAGCGTGATCGTCGTGGACGTGGGCGGAAAGGTGCGCACCCCCGGACTCCAGCGGTTGCCGGCCGGTTCCCGCGTCGAAGACGCCCTGCGAGCCGCCGGCGGCGTACGGCACGGCACGCACACCGAGGGCCTCAACCGCGCGCGTCTCCTCGTGGACGGCGAACAGATCGTGGTCGGCGCATCCGCGCCCCCGACAGGAGCCGGCTCGGACGGTTCGGGGCCGGTCGGCACCGGCGGATCCGCAGCGGGTGCGGCGCCCTCCGCCCCGATTCCCCTCAACACGGCCACCGTCGAACAGCTCGACGGCCTGCCCGGCGTCGGTCCCGTCCTGGCCAGGCACATCATCGACTACCGCACGGCGCACGGGGGATTCCGCTCGGTCGACGAGCTCCACGAAGTGACCGGAATCGGAGACCGCCGCTTCGCCGATCTCCGGAACCTGGTGCGGCCATGAACCGCTCCGGGCGGAGGGCTGGGCGGGCGAGGACGGCGAAGGGCATGCGGGGTGGCGGGCCGGTGCTGAGCGCGCGGCGGGGCGGACGGCTGCTGAGCGCGCGGCGGGGCGGGCCCCTGACCGGGAATGGACCCGACGGGTCTGCCGGGCCTGCGAGGAGATGCCGACCGGGTGGGCCGGATGGCATGAGAGGGCTGCACGGGCCGGATGGGGCACGAGGGTTGTACGGGGCGCGAGGTCTGCGAGGGCCGCTGAGGATGCGAGAGGAGCGAGATTCGGAGAGGACGCAGGAGCTCGGTGGGCCGGAGGGGAAGGAGGAGCTCGGTGAGCCGGAGGGTCCCCCGACGCAGCCGGCAGGTCCCCCCGGCGCTACAGGCCGGAGGTCCGTGCACGCCGCCTCCGGGAGTCGGCTGGGGGCCTCGCACCCCAAGGTGGAGGCGTCGACCGATCTCCGGCTCGTGGCGCCCGCCGCGGCGGTCTGGCTCACGGCGGCCGTGACGGTCGAGGTGTCGCCGGGCTGGGTGACGGGTGTCGTGGCCGTGTCCCTGGTCGCGGGTGGCGTACTGCTGGCGGCTGGGCGGAATGGCGCGCGTACGGGGCGGAGAAACGCGTGTACGGAGCAGGAGCAGGAGCAGGAGCAGGAGCAGGAGCAGGGGCGAGAGGCGGCGCGGCCGGGGTCGTGGCCGTGGGTGTCCGTGGCCGCCGTGCTGCTTTGCGTAGGAGCGGCCGCGGCCTCCGCGGGGTTGCACGGAGCGGACCTGCGACGCGGGCCTGTTCCCGCGCTCGCGGCGCAGTTCGCCAACGTGACCGCCGAGGTGGAGATCACCTCCGATCCCCGGCTCACCCGGCCCCGGATCAACGGGGACCACATCGTTCCGACGGCTCTGCTGTTCGACGCCGAAGTCACGCGGGTCACACAGGCGGACGGCACAGTGCTGGCCACCCGGACGCCGGTGCTGGTGATCGTCGACGCGCGCTCTCGACGAGGGTCGCCCGGGAAGGCCGGTGGGCGCTCGCCCTGGTTGTCGCTGCTGCCGTCCACCCGGCTGCGGGTGGCGGCGCGGTTCGTGCCCGCCCTGTCGGGCGGGGACGACGTCGCTGCGGTGTTACGGGTGCGGGGGAGCGCGCCGCCGGAGGTGGTGGGAGAGCCGTCCGGTCCGCAGCGGCTCGCCGGCCGGCTGCGCGAAGGGCTGCGTAAGGCGACCGATGGTCTGGACGCGGACGCACGGGCGCTGCTCCCGGGGCTGGTGGTGGGGGACACGTCACGCGTGACGCCGGAGCTGGACGACGCCTTCAGGGCCACCGATCTCACTCACCTCCTCGCCGTCAGCGGAGGCAACCTCGTCATCATCCTCGCGTTGTTCATCGGGCCACCGGGTCTCGCCCAGAGAGTCGAGCGCCGGGGCCTCGCACCCCGGCTCGGTGTCCCGCTCCGGGCGACCGCACTGCTCGGCGGAGCACTCACCCTTGCCTTCGTGATCGTGTGCCGACCGGACCCGAGCGTGCTGCGGGCAGCGGCCTGCGGATCGATCTCGCTGCTCGCCATCGCGACCGGGCGCCGCAGATCTCTGATCCCGGCGCTGGCCGCCGCGGTTCTGCTCCTCGTGCTGTACGACCCCTGGCTCTCCCGCAGCTTCGGATTCCTGCTCTCCGTCCTCGCGACCGGAGCCCTGCTCACGCTCGCCCCGCGTTGGAGCACGGCGCTCCAGCGACGTCGTGTGCCTCCGCGCCTGGCCGAGGCGCTCGCCGCGGCCGCCGCCGCGCAGGCCCTGTGCGCGCCGGTGGTCGCCCTGCTGTCGGCCCGGGTGAGTCTGGTGGCGGTGCCGTGCAATCTGCTCGCGGAGTTCGCGGTCACGCCGGCCACGGTGCTGGGGTTCGCGACCCTGGCGACGGCCTCCCCGGCGATGCCCGTGGCCAAAGCCCTTGCCTGGTCGGCGAGTTGGCCCGCCCGGTGGATCGCGGGCATCGCGCGCACGGGGGCGGCTCAGCCCGGTGGGGGAGTGGACTGGCCGGGCAGTTGGACGGGCGCCCTTCTGCTGGCCCTCGTCACGGTGGCCGTCGTGGCCGTCGGGCGACGGCTGCTGAGGCATCCGGTGCTGAGTGCCGTCTGCGCGGTGCTGTTCCTGCTGGTCGTGGTGCAGCCGCCGCCGCTCACCAGAGTGATCACGGGATGGCCGCCGCCCGGCTGGCGGTTCGCGATGTGCGATGTGGGACAAGGCGACGCGACCGTGCTCGCGGTGGGCGACGGCAGCGCGGTGGTGGTGGACGCGGGACCCGACCCGGTGTTGGTCGACCGCTGCCTGAGCACGCTCGGCGTCACCAGAATCCCGCTCGTCGTTCTGACGCACTTTCACGCCGACCATGTCGCGGGGCTGCCGGGCGTGCTCCATGGGCGTTCGGTGGGCGCGATCGAGACGACCGGCTTCGAAGAGCCCTTGGAACAGGCCGAGTTCGTACGAAGGGAGGCGGCCGCACGGCACATTCCCATGACCCGGGCCGTGGCGGGGGAGCGGCGGCGCGCGGGAAGCCTCGACTGGCGGGTGCTGTGGCCGCCGCCGGATCCGGCTCCGCCTCCGGACGGTCCGAACGACGCCAGTGTCGCCCTGCTCGTACGGTCCGCGGGGCTGCGGCTGCTGTTGCTCGGCGACCTGGAGCCGCCCGCGCAGCAGGCCTTGTCGAGATCGCCGGTGGTTGCGGAACTGGACGGCGTGGACGTGCTCAAGGTCGCTCATCACGGTTCGGCGTATCAGGATCCGGAGCTCATACGCAGGGTGGCGCCGCGGCTCGCGCTCATCTCGGTCGGCGGCGACAACCCCTATGGGCATCCTGCCCCGAGTACGGTCGCGGCCCTGCGGGCCGGGGGCGCGGTGGTGCTGCGTACCGACGAGGACGGTGATCTCGCTGTCACCGGTGCGGGCGAAGGGCTGAGTGTGGCGCGACACTGAAGGCATGAAATCCGCACAGGCCGAGGCCTACCTTCGCCGTATCGGGGCCCAGCACCCGGCGTGGCCCACGTCCGATGTGCTTCGCGAGCTTCAACTGCGCCATCTGCGGACAGTGCCGTTCGAAAACCTGTCGATCCATCTCGGCGAGCAGATCGTGCTGGAGGAGAAGAGGCTGCTGGACAAGGTGGTGGGCGCTCGCAGAGGGGGCTTCTGCTACGAACAGAACGGCGTCTTCGGAGCGTTGCTGGCGTCGCTGGGCTTCGATGTGACCTATCTCGCGGCGCGGGTGTACGGGGACGAGGGAGAACTCGGGATTCCCTACGACCATCTCGCGCTGCGGGTGCGGACGGTGGACGGGGGTGACTGGCTGACCGACGTCGGCTTCGGGGCGCACAGCCATTACCCGTTGTCGTTCATGGAGCGAGGCGAACAGCGGGACCCTGGCGGGATGTTCCGGGTCGTGGAGTCGGGGCCGGACGCGGCGGGAGTGCGGGGGGCCGGCGGATCGCGGGAACGCGAGGACCTCGATGTCTTCCTGGGAGACAAACGCCAGTACCGCCTGGAGGTACGGCCGCGCGTGCTCGCGGACTTCGTCGCCGGGGCCTGGTGGCACAGCACCTCGCCGCTGTCCCACTTCACTCGGTCACTGGTCTGTTCGCGGGTCACCGAGGACGGAGGGCGGATCACGCTCAGCGGACGCAAGTTCACCGTGTCGACGGCCGACGGCACCAAGGAGGTGCGGGAACTGGCCACCGACGAGGAGGTGCTCGCCACCTATCGGGAGCGCTTCGGAATCGAACTGGACCGGGTGCCGGAGGTCGAGGGGGCTCAGTAGTTCCGGTCGTACCGGTAGCACTGCTCGCACAGCGCCACCATTCGCACTGGTCGCACTGGTCGCACTGGTCGCACTGGTCGCACGGGTCGTACTGGTCGCAGTGGTCGCACAGGGCGACCCCGGCGTCGGCCGCGTCGCGCGTAGTCGGAAAATGTTCACGTGAGCGATGTGAGACATGTACTGGTGCTGCCCGACCGTGATGCTGCGGAAGAGGCGGCGGAAGCCGTCGGCGATCGGTTCGGCCTCCTGGAGGAGCCGCAACTCGTCCGGGACGCGCTGGCGGGCGAGGACGATGCCGAGGACGCGCAGTGGCTGGTGGTTCTGACGGACCCCGAGGCGCGGCTGGACCCGAAGGAGCTGGACGAGTTCGCGGCCGAGTGGGACGGCTGGCACGAGGAGCCGTAGCCCAAGCTCGGCAAGGGCAAGGGCAAGGGCAAGGGCAAGGGCAAGGGCAGAGGCGAGGGCAGAGGCGAAGGGGAGAGGGAGGTTCACCGGGGGATCGTGGCTCGCGGCACGTGTTGTCAGTGGCGCGTGGGATGCTTTCGGTGATGGCCAAGAAGAGCGCAAAAGACGACCCTCTCGCCCCTGTCACGCTGGCAGTGGGCCAGGAGGATCTCCTGCTCGACCGTGCCGTGCAGGAGGTGGTGGCCGCCGCCAGAGCCGCCGATGCCGACACGGATGTCCGGGACCTCGCCCCGGACCAGTTGCAGCCGGGCACGCTCGCCGAGCTGACGAGTCCCTCGCTCTTCTCCGAGCGCAAGGTCGTGGTCGTACGCAACGCGCAGGATCTGTCGGCCGACACGATCAAGGACGTCAAGGCGTATCTGGGGGCGCCCGCCGAGGAGATCACCCTGGTGCTCCTGCACGCGGGTGGGGCCAAGGGCAAGGGGCTGCTCGATGCCGCGCGCAAGGTGGGGGCGCGGGAGGTGGCGTGTCCCAAGATGACGAAGCCGGCGGACCGGCTGGCGTTCGTTCGGAGCGAGTTCCGGGCGCTGGGCCGGGCGGCCACTCCGGAGGCCTGCCAGGCGCTGGTGGACTCCATCGGGAGCGATCTGCGGGAGCTGGCGTCCGCCGTGTCGCAGCTGACCGCGGACGTCGAGGGGACGATCGACGAGGCCGTCGTCGGGCGGTACTACACCGGGCGGGCCGAGGCATCCAGCTTCACTGTGGCCGACCGGGCCGTGGAGGGGCGGGCCGCGGAGGCACTTGAGGCGTTGCGCTGGTCGTTGTCGACCGGCGTGGCTCCCGTCCTGATCACCAGTGCGCTCGCGCAAGGGGTACGGGCGATCGGAAAGCTTTCCTCGGCGCGGGGCGGCAGGCCCGCCGACCTGGCCCGTGAGCTGGGGATGCCGCCGTGGAAGATCGATCGCGTAAGGCAGCAGATGCGGGGATGGACGCCGGACGGGGTCGCCATGGCGCTCACGGCCGTCGCGGAGGCGGATGCCGGGGTCAAGGGCGGCGGGGACGATCCCGAGTACGCCCTGGAGAAGGCGGTCGTGGCCATCGCCCGGGCAGCTCGCTCTGGTCGGCGTTAGCCGCACGCAGGGTCGCCCCAACCGACCTACCGCACGCCCCGCACCGCAACCAGGGGCGCCCCGACCGAACTCCCGCACGCCCCGCACCGCACGCAGGGTCGCCCCCACCGAACTCCCGCGGGCCCGCAGCGGAACAGTGACCGCACCCCGCACCGGAGCAGTGACCGTACGCCCCGCAGCGGAACAGTGACCGCACACCGAAGGCCCCGCTCGTTCTCCCGGGGAAGGGAGGGGCGGGGCCTTCGGTTCAAGATGGTGGATTCACGCCCGCGTGGCGAACGCAGATCGTGCGTGAATCCGGGGTGTCGGTCGGGAGCGGGAGAGAGGGCCTGCTCGGGTCCGGCCGACGGTCAAGTCAGGGGTTGAGCCCCGGAGGGCTCAGCCGACTCAGCCCTTGAGGGCGGCGACCTTCGAAGCAAGCGCCGACTTCTTGTTGGCGGCCTGGTTCTTGTGGATGACGCCCTTCGAGACGGCCTTGTCGAGAGCGCGCGACGCGGCGCGCGTGTACTCGGTGGCCTTCTCGACGTCACCCGCGGCAGACGCCTCGCGGGCCTTGCGGATCGCGGTCTTCAGAGACGACTTGACGGCCTTGTTGCGCAGCCGGGCCTTCTCGTTGGTCTTGATCCGCTTGATCTGGGACTTGATGTTCGCCACGAATGAGCCTTTACAGGTTCAGGCGCGCGAGACAGCACGTCTCACTCGCCGTTTGATTTTCTTGGGTGCGTCTCCTGCAGAGAGGGCACGAGACACAGCTACCCAGGCTACCAGTCCCCGTACGACCGGCCCAAACCGGCCGCCCGCCCTGGTCGAGAGGCCCCCGAACCGGTCGCGGACGGCCCCGCTCGCACGGCCCAAACCGGGCGCAGCTCCCCGCGCGTGGGACCATGGAACCTACGTATCGATCCGACCCGAGGCGACAGGCGCCTCAAGAGACAGGACCCTGCGTGCCCGCGACCCCTAACAATGTGCCCGAGCCGAGCCGTACCGCCCCGGCTCTGATCCGCAATTTCTGCATCATCGCGCACATCGACCACGGCAAGTCCACGCTCGCCGACCGCATGCTCCAGCTCACCGGGGTGGTCGACGCGCGGCAGATGCGTGCTCAGTACCTCGACCGTATGGACATCGAGCGCGAGCGCGGCATCACGATCAAGTCCCAGGCGGTCCGGCTGCCCTGGGCGTCGACCGAGGATCCGGGCAAGACCCACATCCTCAACATGATCGACACCCCCGGGCACGTCGACTTCACGTACGAGGTGTCCCGGTCGCTCGCGGCCTGTGAGGGCACGGTCCTGCTCGTCGACGCGGCCCAGGGCATCGAGGCCCAGACTCTCGCCAACCTCTACCTGGCGATGGAGAACGACCTCAAGATCATCCCCGTACTGAACAAGATCGACCTGCCGGCCGCCCAGCCGGAGAAGTTCTCCGAGGAGCTCGCCAACCTCATCGGCTGCGACCCCGAGGACGTTCTCAAGGTCTCCGCCAAGACCGGCCTGGGTGTCGAGGCGCTGCTGGACAAGGTCGTTGCCGAGATCCCCGCCCCGGTCGGCGTCCAGGACGCCCCCGCCCGCGCGATGATCTTCGACTCGGTCTACGACTCCTACCGCGGTGTCGTGACGTACGTGCGTGTCATCGACGGGCAGCTCAACAAGCGCGAGCGCATCCGGATGATGTCCACCGGCGCCACGCACGAGCTGCTGGAGATCGGGGTCTCGGCCCCGGAGATGAAGGCGGCCGACGGGCTCGGTGTCGGTGAGGTGGGGTACATCATCACCGGCGTGAAGGACGTCCGCCAGTCCAAGGTCGGTGACACGATCACCACCCTGCACAAGGGCGCGACCGAGGCGCTCGGCGGGTACAAGGACCCCAAGCCCATGGTCTTCTCGGGCCTGTATCCGCTGGACGGGTCCGACTACCCCGAGCTCCGCGACGCCCTGGACAAGCTCCAGCTCAACGACGCCGCGCTGGTGTACGAGCCGGAGACGTCGGCGGCGCTGGGCTTCGGCTTCCGCGTCGGATTCCTCGGGCTGCTGCACCTCGACGTGATCCGTGAGCGGCTCGAGCGCGAGTTCGGGCTCGACCTGATCGCGACCGCGCCGAACGTGGTCTACCGCGTCGAGATGGAGGACCGCAGCGAGCACATCGTCACCAACCCGAGCGAGTTCCCCGAGGGCAAGATCGACAAGGTCTACGAGCCTGTCGTGCGGGCGACCATCCTCGCGCCCTCGGAGTTCATCGGCGCGATCATGGAGCTGTGCCAGACCCGGCGCGGCACCCTGCTCGGCATGGACTACCTCTCCGAGGACCGGGTCGAGATCCGCTACACGCTGCCCCTCGCGGAGATCGTCTTCGACTTCTTCGACCAGCTGAAGTCCAAGACCCGCGGCTACGCCTCGCTGGACTACGAGCCCACCGGCGAGCAGACCTCCAGCCTGGTCAAGGTCGACATCCTGCTGCACGGCGACAAGGTCGACGCCTTCTCGGCGGTCACGCACAAGGACGCGGCGTACGCGTACGGGGTCCGGCTGGTCGCCAAGCTGCGCGAGCTGATCCCGCGGCAGGCCTTCGAGGTGCCCATCCAGGCTGCCATCGGCTCCCGGGTCATCGCCCGCGAGACCATCCGCGCCATCCGCAAGGACGTCCTCGCCAAGTGCTACGGCGGTGACATCTCGCGTAAGCGGAAGCTGCTGGAGAAGCAGAAGGAAGGCAAGAAGCGGATGAAGATGGTGGGCTCTGTGGAGGTTCCGCAAGAGGCCTTCATCGCCGTGCTGTCCAGCGACGACAGCGGCCCCGCGGCCAAGGGCAAGAAGTAGCCGCTCCGATTGCCGCAATTCAGGGCCTGTCGCGCTTCGGCGCGGCGGGCCCTGTGCTTGTCTGCGGGGTGTGTCCTGGAGGAAGAGACGGGCCGTCGCCTCTTACGCACCGGCCGGACGCGCTCTAGTCTGATCTCGCTCGGTAGTTACTCGCGAGTTAAACAACAGCCGCAATTGAGCCAGCCGCACTGCCGCGGGCCCCGGAGGATGTCGTGAGCGACACACAGACCTTGATCGAGAACCGTCCGCCGTCCGTCGCGGCCCTCTTCCTGGAGCGCGTGGCGGCCACACCCGACGCCGAGGCATACCGCTACCCGGTACCGGCCCCGGGCGGCCCGGACGAGTGGAAGTCGCTGACCTGGGCGCAGTCCGCCGAGCGGGTCTACGCCATCGCGGCCGGACTGATCGAACTCGGCGTGGAGCCGGAGCAGCGCGTCGCGCTCGCCTCCTCTACCCGGGTCGAGTGGATCCTGGCCGACCTCGGCATCCTCTGCGCGGGCGCGGCCACCACGACCGTGTACCCGCAGACCAACGCCGAGGAGTCGGCGTTCATCCTCTCCGACTCCGCGAGCAGGGTCCTCATCGCGGAGGACGCCGCCCAGCTCGCCAAGGCCCGGGAGAAGCGCGCGGAGCTTCCCGAGCTCACCCGGGTCGTCGTCATCGACCCGGAGGGCGTGGAGGCCGACGACTGGGTCCTCACGCTCACCGAGCTGGAGGCGCGCGGCACCGCGTACCTGGAGAAGCACCCCGAGCTGATCAAGGAGCGCGTCGGCGCGATCACCGCCGACCAGCTCGCGACCCTCATCTACACCTCCGGTACCACGGGCCGCCCCAAGGGCGTCCGGCTGCCGCAGGACAACTGGTCGTACATGGCGAAGGCGATCGCCGCGACCGGCCTGGTCGGCCAGGACGACGTCCAGTACCTGTGGCTGCCGCTCGCGCACGTCTTCGGCAAGGTCCTCACCTCCGGCCAGATCGAGGTCGGGCACGTCACCGCCGTCGACGGCCGCGTGGACAAGATCATCGAGAATCTGCCGGTGGTGCGGCCGACGTACATGGCGGCCGTGCCGCGCATCTTCGAGAAGGTCTACAACGGGGTCGCGGCCAAGGCACGGGCCGGCGGCGGCGCCAAGTACAAGATCTTCCAGTGGGCCGCCGGGGTCTCCCGCGAGTACGCGAAGGCCAGCCAGGACAACTTCCGCCGTACCGGCTCGGCCTCCGTGCCCTTCGCGCTCGGCGCCAAGCACAAGGTCGCCGACGCGCTCGTCTTCGCAAAGATCCGTGAGGCCTTCGGCGGCAACCTGCGCGCCTGTGTCTCCGGCTCGGCCGCGCTCGCGCCGGAGATCGGTTACTTCTTCGCCGGCGCCGGCATCCACATCCTGGAGGGCTACGGACTCACCGAGTCCTCCGCCGCCTCCTTCGTGAACCCGGGCGAGGCCTACCGCACCGGCACGGTCGGCAAGCCGCTGCCCGGCACCGAGGTGCGCATCGCGGACGACGGCGAGATCCTGCTGCGCGGCCCCGGCATCATGGAGGGCTACCACGGGCTGCCCGAGAAGACCGCCGAGGTCCTCGAGGCGGACGGCTGGTTCCACACGGGTGACATCGGTGAGCTGTCCCCCGATGGCTACCTCCGCATCACCGACCGCAAGAAGGACCTCATCAAGACCTCGGGCGGCAAGTACATCTCGCCCGCCGAGGTCGAGGGCCAGTTCAAGGCCGTCTGCCCGTACGTCTCCAACATCCTCGTGCACGGCGCCGACCGGAACTTCTGCACCGCGCTCATCGCCCTGGACGAGCCGTCCATCCTGGATTGGGCGAAGGACAACGGCCTGGCGGGCAAGTCGTACGCCGAGGTCGTCGCGGCGCCCGCCACGGTCGCCCTCGTCGAGGGCTACGTGAAGGAGCTCAACGCGGGCCTCCAGCGCTGGCAGACCATCAAGAAGTTCCGCCTGCTGCCCCGCGACCTGGACGTCGAGCACGGCGAGATCACCCCGAGCCTCAAGCTGAAGCGCCCGGTCGTCGAGCGGGAGTACAAGCACCTGATCGACGAGATGTACGCGGGCAGCCGCGAGGCATAGCCCTCGGCCCCCGGTTCGTACGGGGGCGGTGGCGCGCAGGACCTCTCCGCGATCGAGCGGTGGAACGCCCTCGCGCCCCTGCCCCCGGCGCTGCTCCTGTGCGCTCCCGTACGCGGATGGAGCCCTGGCCGGGCCGGCTCACCAGGACGATGTCCCGCGCCCGGCCCGACAGCCCGGACGCCATCGTGTTGACCCCTCGGCGATGTCCCGCCAACTCCCGGACAGCCGCGTCACCTCGGCCCGCCCGCCCGCCGGACGCTCGTCGAGCGCCCGTGCCGGGCTGTCGGCTCCGTGCGGACCGCTCCACGCCGGAGTCGAGCGGGAGCTCCGGTCCATGGTCTGGTTGGTCTGGTTGGTCCGGTTGAACACCGCGCCGAGTTCGGCGACCGGTCCATGACCTGCCTCGGGCGCCCTGCCGAAGTCGCCGTCCCGCGCCGCGGTCATCGCGGCGAGCAGCGGACGCGGATCGGATGCTCGAATCTGTCCGTCTTCGAGCACATCCATACCACTGTTCTCATTCATGGCGGCCCACTTCGGTGACTCGGTGCTTATGAGTGCCGCCGGTCTGTCACCCTGGCCGCATCGTGCGAGGTGTATTCGTCCGAACTGCCCAGGGAGCCGCACAGTGGGGGCCATTCCGACGCAACGGGAGTCCATGGCGTGCGCCCCGGACGCGCCCGCCCACCACCGCGCCGGCCGGGACGTCGTGTCACGTACATCACTGCCGGGCACTCCGCTCGCCCCCGGAGCCGCCCGCCGTTTCCTCCGTGACACGCTCGTGAGCTGGGTCGAACTGGCCATGCCCGGCGCCGAGATCATCGACGACCGGCTCACCGAGGACGCCGCCGTGGTGGTCAGCGAACTCGTCACCAACGCCGTCGTGCACGCGGGCACCGACGTCGAGCTGCTGTGCCGCCTGGAGTGCGCGGCCGACGGCCCGCCGGGCCCGCTGGTCGTCGAGGTGTCCGACCACCACCCCTCGCGTGCCATACGGGAGGACGGCACCGAACCCCCCTACGGAACACCGGAGTACGGGCGTGGCCTGCGCCTCGTCTCCGCACTCTCCGAGGCCTGGGGGATCACCTACCGTCCGGGCGTCAAGACGGTGTGGTCGAGGCTGCTGGTCGACGGGGGCGCCGGCGCGCCGTCCGGGGCGGACGTCTTCGCGGACGCGGGCGACCTGCGCCGGTCGGGCGGATCGGCGGATTCCGAACTTCTTCCCGGAACCGGCGGGTTCGCGGACACCCACGGTGTCCCCGTGCCGGGTGGGTTCGCGGACGCCGACGCCCTTTCCGGATCGGGCTGCTTCGCCGAGGCCGACGACCACCTTCCCGCACCGGGAGGGCTCACAGATGCCGACGGGCTCCGGGGACCGGGCGGGTTCGCGGACGCCGAGGGGCTCGCGGGCACGGGGGACGGGGCGGTGAGGGCCGGGGCCGGCGCGTACGGCGAGGGGTGGGCCCCGGGGTACGGGCGGCCCGGGGCCGGCGGCGAGTCGTATCCGGCGACATCCGCCTCCGGGGCGCCCCGGAGCGCCGCGCGGGGTCACGAGTGGCTCGACCGGGGAGCCCTCTCCTTTCTCGCCGAGGCCTCCGACCTGCTCGCCGGGCAGCTCGACGAGGACCTGGTCGCCGCGCTGGCCGGGCAACTCCTCGTCCCGCGCCTCGCCGACTGGTGCGCCGTGTGGCTCGAGGACGAGGCCACCGACCGGGCGGGCGGTCTCGGACTCGCCCTCGGCCCCCGCCTCGCCCGCGTCTGGCACGGCAGCGAGAACATCATCGAGGGACTGCGCGACTCCCTGGAGAAGGACCCGCCGCGGCTGCCCGACGCGGTGCGGTCCCGTCCCGTCCCGGTGCCCTGGCCGGGCGAGGCACTGGGCGCGCGCGGGGCGAGCGGGGCGGCGCTGGCGTACCGGCTGATCGCGGGCGGCCGTCCGCTGGGCACGCTCGTCATCGGGCGGGCCGGACTGCCCGCCTTCCCCGACGAGGTCACCGGGCTCGTCGAGGATCTCAGCCGCCGGATCGCCCTCGCCATCGGCGCGGCCCGCCAGTACGCGCGCCAGGCCACCATCAGCCGGGTCCTTCAGCGCGGACTGCTGCCGGGCGCGGTCGCCGAGATTCCCGGGGTGCGGACCGCCCTCGTCTACGAGCCGCTCGACAAGGGCGGTCCGAGCGGCGACTTCTACGATGTGTTCCCGGCCGGCGACGGACGCTGGTGCTTCGCCGTCGGCGACGTCCAGGGCAAGGGCCCCGAGGCCGCCGTCGTGATCGGTCTGGCCCGGCCCTGGCTGCGGCTGCTCGCCCGCGAGGGCTACGACGTCGCGGATGTCCTCGACCGCCTCAACCAGCTCCTCCTGGACGACGCGACGGAGGTCGCGGACGCGGCGGCCCGCGCGCTGGTGGCGGCGGGCGGACCCGGGCTCGGCACCGACCTCGGCCCGCAGACGCGCTTCCTCTCCATGCTCTACGGCGAGTTGGTCCCCTTCGACGGCGGAGTGCGCTGCACCCTGGCCTCGGCGGGACATCCGCTGCCGCTGCTGCTGGGCCCCGACGGCGACGTACGGGAGATGGCCCGGCCGCAGACCCTGCTCGGCGTCTTCGAGGACCCCGAGTACACCGCCGAGTCCTTCGAGCTGTACCCCGGCGACACCCTGCTGTGCGTCACCGACGGTGTGACGGAGCGGCGCGACGGGTCCCGCCAGTTCGACGACGACGACGGTCTCGCGCACGCCCTCGCGGGCTGTGCCGGCCTGAACGCCGAGCTGATCGCGGAACGGATCCGCGGGCTGGTCCACGAGTTCGGCACGCGCCCGCCGGAGGACGACATGGCCCTGCTGGTGCTACAGGCCGAGTAGCCATCGCGTGCCCGCACCTCGGCGTGCCCGCACCTCGCTGTCCCCGCGTGCCCGCACCTCGGCGTGCCCGCACCGCGCTGTCCCCGCGTGCCCGCACCTACGGCGTCCCCGCGTCCCCGCGTGCCCGCACCTCGCTGTACCCGGCGGTCCGCAGCCCGTCCCTTGGGCGCCCTGCGCCTAGCCGGTCCGGGGCCGGTGCGGGCCGCTGCCCGATCGGTCCGACGGGGCAGCGGCCCGGCCACGGGTCCGGGCATGGAACGGCCGGGTCCGGCCACGGGTCGGGGCGCGGGTCGGCCGGGTCCGGGCATGGGACGGCCGGGTCCGGGCTCGGGTCGGCTTGGTCGGGGCGCGGGACGGATCGGGCCGGGCACGGGATGGATCGGGCCGGGCACGGGTCGGCACGGGCGGGCCGAGTCCGGGTACGGGTCGGCCGGGTCCGGGTACGGGATGGACCGGGCCGGGCACGGGCGGGCCGGGTACGGGCTCGGGTCGGGCCGGGTACGGGGCGGAATCGTGCACCTCGCCCGTACTGGACAATGGAAGGCATGCCTTCCGCACTTCCCGACGGTGAGCCCGTCCCCGATGACGGGGCGCTGCCCGCGCACGCCTTGGCCGGGGCGGCCGACCGGCCCCTCGGGTTCTACCTCCATGTGCCGTACTGCGCGACCCGCTGCGGCTACTGCGACTTCAACACCTACACGGCGACCGAGCTGCGGGGCAGCGGTGGGGTGCTCGCCTCCCGCGACAACTACGCGGACACCCTGACCGACGAGGTCCGCCTCGCCCGCAAGGTCCTCGGCGACGACCCCCGCCCCGTCCGCACGGTCTTCGTCGGAGGCGGTACGCCCACGCTGCTGGCCGCCGGCGATCTCGTACGGATGCTGGGGGCGATCCGCGACGAGTTCGGGCTCGCGGACGACGCGGAGATCACGACGGAGGCGAACCCGGAGTCCGTCGACCCGGAGTACCTCGCGACGCTGCGCGCCGGCGGCTTCAACCGGATCTCCTTCGGCATGCAGAGCGCCCGGCAGCACGTCCTGAAGGTGCTCGACCGCACGCACACCCCGGGCCGCCCCGAGGCCTGTGTCGCCGAGGCCCGCGCGGCCGGCTTCGCACATGTGAACCTGGATCTGATCTACGGCACACCGGGGGAGTCGGACGACGACTGGCGGGCATCGCTCGAAGCGGCTCTCGGCGCCGGTCCCGACCACATCTCGGCGTACGCGCTCATCGTCGAGGAGGGCACGCAGCTCGCGCGCCGCATCCGCCGCGGCGAGGTCCCCATGACGGACGACGACGTGCACGCGGACCGCTATCTCATCGCGGACGAGGTGATGTCGGCGGCGGGCTTCGACTGGTACGAGGTGTCGAACTGGGCCACCTCCGAGGCAGGCCGCTGCCTGCACAACGAGCTCTACTGGCGGGGCGCCGACTGGTGGGGCGCGGGCCCCGGCGCGCACAGCCACGTGGGCGGTGTTCGCTGGTGGAACGTGAAACATCCGGGGGCGTACGCGGCCGCGCTGGCCTCGGGCCGCTCGCCGGGCGCGGGGCGTGAGCTCCTCTCCGACGAGGACCGCCGGGTCGAGCGGATCCTCCTCGAACTGCGACTGCGCGAGGGCTGCCCGCTCTCCCTGCTCCGCCCCGACGGGCTGGCGGCCTCCCGCCGCGCCCTGTCCGAAGGGCTCCTCGAAGCCGGTCCGTACGACGCCGGGCGCGCCGTTCTCACCCTGCGCGGGCGACTGCTGGCGGACGCGGTCGTCCGGGATCTGGTGGACTGAACACCGCCGGCCCGCCAGTTTCCGGCACACCATGGACGCCGGCCCGCCCGCTCCCGGCACACCATGACGCCGGGCTGCCGGGCTGCCGGGCTGCCGGGCTGCCGGTCGGTCGGGCTGCCGGGCGGTCGGCGCCGAACGCCGGCCCGGCGGTGAGCGCATGCCGCCCCTGCAGCGGCGCCCCCGGCTCCGGCCTCCCGCGATTTGGCTGCCTGGCTCCGGCACCCCGGCTCCGGCCTCCGCTCTCCGGCACCCCGGCTCCGGCCTCCGCTCTCCAGCTCCCCGGCTCCGGGCCCCGCGCTCAGGCCCCGGCTCCCGCTCCGGCGGCTCCGGCGGCTCCGGCAGCTCTGGCGGGTCCGGAGCACCCGTCACTCCGGCGCGGTGACGAAGTCGATCAGTTCCTCCACCCGGCCCAGGAGTTCCGGCTCCAGGTCCTTGTAGGAGTGGACCCGGGACAGGATGTGCCGCCAGGCCGCGCCGGTGTTCTCCGGCCAGCCCAGGGCCCGGCACACGCCCGTCTTCCAGTCCTGGCCGCGCGGGACCCGGGGCCAGCCCGGGATGCCCACGGAGGGCGGCTTCACGGCCTCCCAGACGTCGATGTACGGGTGGCCGAGCACCAGGGCGTGCTCGCTCGTGACCGCCTCGGCGATCCGGGACTCCTTCGAACCCTGGACCAGGTGGTCGACGAGGACGCCGAGCCGGGCGTCCGGGCCCGGGTCGAACGCGGCGACGATCGCAGGGAGGTCGTCGACGCCCTCCAGGTACTCCACCACGACGCCCTCGATGCGCAGATCGTCGCCCCAGACCCGCTCGACCAGTTCGGCGTCGTGGCGGCCCTCGACGTAGATGCGTCCGGCCCGCGCCACCCGGGCGCGGGCGCCGGGCACCGCCACCGAGCCGGACGCCGTACGGCTGGGGCGTACGGGCGCCGCGGCCGTCGGGCGCACCAGCGTCACCGCCCTGCCCTCCAGGAGGAAGCCGCGCGGCTCCAGCGGGAACACCCGGTGCTTGCCGAAGCGGTCCTCCAGGGTCACCGTGCCCGCCTCGCAGCGGATCACCGCGCCGCAGAAGCCGGTGCCGGGCTCCTCGACCACCAGACCCGGGTCCGCCGGGACCTCGGGCACGTGCTCGGGCTTCTTCCACGGCGGGGTCAGGTCCGGAGAGTACTGGCGCATTCGGATGACGATAGGAGAAACCCGGCGGTGATCACCGCGACACGCCGGAACCCGCCGCGCCGGAACCCGCCGTGCCGGAACCCGTCGCGCTGGAACCCGTTGCGCTGGAACCCGCCGCGCCGAAACGCGCGGCCAGGGCGTCCCGCTGGGCGCGTACGAACCCGGCGTCCACGACCGCCCCGTGACCGGGCACGTACAGCGCGTCCTCGCCGCCGAGGCCGAGCAGCCGGTCGAGGGCCGCGGGCCAGCGTGAAGGCACGGCGTCGGGGCCCGCCTGCGGCTCGCCGGACTCCTCGACCAGGTCGCCGCAGAACACCACCGCCGGGTCTCCCGGCACGACGACCACGAGGTCGTGGGCGGTGTGGCCCTCACCCGTCCGCACCAGCCGGACCTCGATGCCGCCGTCCAGGTCCACGATCGACGTACCCGACACGGGCCGCCGGGGACGCACGAGGGTGTCGGCCGCCTCCTCCGCCGCCCGCGGGTCGAGACCGTTGCGCACCGCGTCCGCGCACAGCTCCCCGCGACCGTTCTCGTACACCTCGGCCGAGCCGCCCGCGACGAGGATCTCCGTGCCCGCGAACGCCGCGGCGCCGAAGACATGGTCGAAATGCGGGTGGGTGAGCGCGAGATGGGTCACACGGTGCCCGGTCAGAGTCTGCGCCTCCCGGCGCAACCGCGCGCCCTCCGCGAGGCTCGATCCCGCGTCGATCATCAGCGCCGCGCCCTCGCCGACGACGAGCCCGACCGTGCAGTCCCAGTCCGGAAGTCGCCGCCGCCCGACCCGGGGCGCCACCCTTTCCCACCCCAGCTCTTCCCAAGTCAGCCTCATGCGGCGACGCTAACGGTGACCGGGTGCCGTGCACGACATCGCAGGCCCGCCCTTGCCGGGGTCGTGCCTCACCGCCGTACACTGGGCCGGGGAACGCTGGCACTCCCGTGTGCCGAGTGCCAGACGAAAGCCACGAAGGCCACGAAGACCACCGAGTCGACTTCTGGAGGTGTGCGCGATGCTCAGTGAACGCAGGCTCGAGGTGCTCCGCGCCATCGTCCAGGACTATGTCGGCACCGAGGAACCGGTCGGTTCCAAGGCGCTCACCGAGCGGCACCGGCTGGGCGTCTCGCCCGCGACCGTCCGCAACGACATGGCCGCCCTGGAGGACGAGGGCTACATCGCCCAGCCGCACACGAGCGCCGGGCGCATCCCCACGGACAAGGGATACCGGCTCTTCGTCGACAAGCTCGCCGGCGTCAAGCCGATGACCGCGCCCGAGCGACGGGCCATCCAGAACTTCCTGGACGGCGCCGTCGACCTCGACGACGTCGTCGGCCGGACCGTGCGGCTGCTCGCGCAGCTCACCCGGCAGGTCGCGGTCGTGCAGTACCCCTCGCTGACCCGCTCGACCGTGCGCCATGTGGAGCTGCTGTCACTCGCCCCCGCGCGGGTGATGCTCGTGCTGATCACGGACACCGGCCGGGTCGAGCAGCGCATGATCAACAGTCCGGCACCGTTCGGTGAGACGTCACTGGCGGATCTGCGGGCCCGGCTCAACAGCCGGGTCGCGGGCCGCCCCTTCGCGGACGTCCCGCAGCTCGTCCAGGACCTCCCGGACGCCTTCGAGTCGGAGGACCGGGGTACGGTCTCGACGGTGCTCTCCACACTGCTGGAGACACTCGTCGAGGAGACCGAGGAGCGGCTGATGATCGGCGGTACCGCCAATCTCACGCGATTCGGACATGACTTCCCTCTCACCATCCGGCCGGTGCTCGAAGCACTGGAGGAGCAGGTAGTGCTCCTCAAGTTGCTTGGAGAGGCCGGGGATTCGAGCATGACCGTGCGAATCGGGCACGAGAACGCGTATGAGGGACTCAACTCCACGTCCGTGGTCTCGGTCGGCTACGGTTCGGGCGGCGAGGCAGTAGCCAAACTCGGCGTGGTCGGCCCGACCCGCATGGATTACCCAGGAACGATGGGAGCGGTACGAGCGGTGGCACGGTACGTCGGACAGATCCTGGCGGAGTCTTAAGTGGCCACGGACTACTACGCCGTACTCGGCGTGCGCCGCGACGCGTCCCAGGACGAGATCAAGAAGGCGTTCCGGAGGCTCGCTCGCGAGCTGCACCCGGACGTCAATCCCGATCCGAAGACGCAGGAGCGGTTCAAAGAGATCAACGCCGCGTACGAGGTGTTGTCGGACCCGCAGAAGAAGCAGGTCTACGACCTCGGTGGCGACCCGCTGTCCCAGCAGGGCGGCGGTGGCGCCGGCGGCTTCGGCGCGGGTGGCTTCGGGAACTTCTCGGACATCATGGACGCCTTCTTCGGCACGGCGTCGCAGCGCGGACCGCGCTCGCGCACCCGCCGGGGCCAGGACGCCATGATCCGGCTGGAGATCGAGCTCGACGAGGCGGCCTTCGGCACCACGAAGGACATCCAGGTCGACACGGCCGTCGTCTGCGCCACCTGCAACGGCGAAGGCGCAGCGCCCGGGACCTCCGCGCAGACCTGTGACATGTGCCGCGGTCGCGGCGAGGTGTCCCAGGTGACGCGGTCGTTCCTCGGCCAGGTCATGACCTCACGGCCGTGTCCGCAGTGCCAGGGCTTCGGCACCGTGGTCCCGACCCCGTGCCACGAGTGCGCGGGCGACGGCCGGGTCCGGTCCCGTCGCACCCTCACGGTCAAGATCCCGGCCGGTGTCGACAACGGCACGCGGATCCAGCTCGCGGGCGAGGGCGAGGTCGGCCCCGGCGGCGGCCCCGCCGGCGACCTGTACGTCGAGATCCACGAGCTGCCGCACTCGACCTTCCAGCGGCGCGGCGACGACCTGCACTGCACGGTCACCCTCCCGATGACGGCGGCGTCCCTCGGCACCAAGGTGCCACTGGAGACGCTCGACGGCATGGAGGAGGTCGACATCCGTCCGGGCACACAGTCCGGCCAGTCGATCCCGTTGCACGGCCGGGGTGTCACCCACCTGCGCGGTGGCGGCCGTGGTGACCTCGTCGTGCACGTCGAGGTCACCACGCCGACCAAGCTCGACGCGGAGCAGGAGCGGGTGCTGCGCGAGCTCGCCATACTGCGCGGCGAGGAGCGGCCCACCGGTCAGTTCCAGCCCGGCCAGCAGGGGCTCTTCTCCCGGCTGAAGGACGCCTTCAACGGCCGCTGACCCAGGCCGGACGCGGGGTGGCCGTGCCACCCCGCGCCCGACCACTCCGGCGCCCCATCCCGGGCGGACGGCCGGATTCGGACTTGTCCTGGGGACGTGACAACATGCCGTCATGTCCTCCGCGCTGACCGATCTCTTCCCTCACCCGATCGTGCAGGCCCCCATGGCGGGCGGCGTCTCCGTCCCCCAGCTCGCGGCCGCCGTGTCCGAGGCCGGCGGGCTCGGATTCCTCGCCGCCGGGTACAAGACCGCCGACGGCATGTACCAGGAGATCAAGCAGCTGCGCGGGCTGACCGGCCGTCCCTTCGGCGTCAACCTGTTCATGCCGCAGCCGGAGTACGCGGATGCCGCCGCGGTCGAGGTGTACGCCCACCAGCTCGCGGGTGAGGCCGCCTGGTACGAGACCGAGCTCGGCGATCCGGACAGCGGCCGCGACGACGGCTACGACGCCAAGCTCGCCGTCCTCCTCGACAACCCGGTGGCGGCGGTCTCCTTCCACTTCGGCATCCCGAGCAAGGACGTGCTGGACTCGCTGCGCCGCGCCGGCACCCTCACCCTGGTCACCGCCACCACCGCCGAGGAGGCCCGCAACGTGCAGCGGGCCGGCGCCGACGCGGTCATCGTGCAGGGCATCGAGGCCGGCGGACACCAGGGCACCCACCGCGACAACCCGGAGACGGACGGCACGGGCGTCGGTCTGCTCTCCCTGGTCGCCCAGGTCCGCGAGACCGTGCGGATCCCGGTCGTCGCGGCCGGCGGCATCATGCGCGGCAGCCAGATCGCCGCAGTCCTCGCCGAGGGCGCGGACGCGGCCCAGCTGGGCACCGCCTTCCTCGCCACCCCCGAGTCCGGCGCGAGCGCCGTGCACAAACAGGCGCTGACCGACCCCCTCTTCGTCCGCACGGAGCTGACGCGCGCCTTCTCCGGGCGCCCGGCGCGCGGGCTGGCCAACCGCTTCATGCGCGAGCACGGCCCGTACGCCCCCGCCGCCTATCCCGAGATCCATCACCTCACCCTGCCGCTGCGCAAGGCGGCCGCCAAGGCGGGCGACGCGCAGGGCATGGCGCTGTGGGCGGGACAGGGCCACCGCATGGCGCGCGACCTGCCCGCCGGGCAGCTGGTGGAGGTACTGAACGCAGAGATCGCGGCCGCCAAGACAGCGTTGTCGGCCGCCGACGAGATCCCGGAAGAGGGTGCGGCCCGATGACGGCACCGGTGTTCCTGGTCGAGCACTTCAAGGCGGGCGACGCAGGACGCTATGTCCTCGACGGCCCCGAGGGGCGGCACGCCGTCTCCGTGAAGCGGCTGCGGGCCGGCGAGGACGTCGTACTCACCGACGGGGCCGGTCGCTGGGCGGACTGCGTGGTCCTCGACACCGAGGGCAAGGACCGGCTGATCGTGCGGATGGACTCGGTGTCCGAGGAAGAGGCGGAGGAACCGCACATCACGGTCGTCCAGGCCCTGCCCAAGGGCGACCGGGGCGAGCTGGCCGTCGAGACCATGACCGAGACCGGCGTCGACGCGATCGTCCCCTGGGCCGCCTCCCGCTGCATCACGCAGTGGAAGGGCGACCGGGGTCCGAAGGCGCTCGCCAAGTGGCGCGCCACCGCCCGGGAGGCCGGCAAGCAGTCCCGCCGGGTGCGCTTCCCGGAGGTCGCGGACGCGATGACGACCAAGCAGGTTGCCGCACTTCTCGCCAAAGCCGATCTCGCCGCCGTACTCCACGAGGACACCGAACTCGGCACCGAGCCGTTCGCGACCGCCGCGCTGCCCGGCTCCGGGGCGATCGTCCTGGTGGTCGGCCCCGAGGGCGGGATCTCCCCCGAAGAGGTCGCACTCTTCACCGAGGCCGGCGCGAAGACGTTCCACCTGGGGCGCACGGTGCTGCGTACCTCGACGGCCGGGACCGTGGCCACGGCACTGCTGCTGGCCCGCACCGGCCGCTGGTCCTGACCCCACCACCCGCCGGTCCGAACCATCACCCGCACATCCACCGGGGAATCCATGGAACTCGCTCAGGTACGGCTGCTCGTCTCCGACTTCGCCGCCTGCTACCGCTTCTACTCCGAAGTCCTCGGCCTCAGGCCCCAGTCGGGCGCGGCCGAGGGCCCGTACGAGAAGTTCAGTCCCGTCGCCGGATCGGCGGGCATCGCCCTCCAGGACCGCTCGATGATGGCCGAGATCCTGGGGGAGCTCGGTGACGTGGTGACCGGACACCGGTCGCTGGTGGTGCTGCGGGTGGACGACCTCGACACCTACTGCGAGCAGGTCGTCTCGCGCGGCGCGACCCTGCTGCACGGCCCGGCGCACATGACGGACCGTATGCGAGTCGCCCACCTCAAGGACCCCGAGGGCAACCTGGTGGAACTCCAGGAGTGGCAGTTGCTGCTCGGCTGACGAGCGGCCCGTGCCCGCCCGCGCGGGCGACGGAGAACTCCTTCGCCGCCCGACCCCCGGGGGCGGGCAACTCCTTCGGGTGGTTGTGCCCCGGATGGCCGCATGCGGTCTACCGCGCCGCGCCGTGCGGTGGCACGCTGCCGTCCATGGGGGCTTTGAGGCATATCAGGCGCCGGACGGGGCGCGGGCGGGCACTGATGGCCGTCGGGCTGGGCGCGGCCGGAGTGTTCGGAGTGACCGCGTGCCAGCCGGTGGACGGACTCAGCACCGCCACCGTGGCCTACACGACCGATAAGACGGCGACCAAGCAACTCGAACGACAGCACGTGGACGTGCGCTGGCTCACCTGCACCGCCCGCTACGGCAATGCCAACAAGGCCTACACGCCCGGGAAGTCGCCGTCGCCGACCGAGAACACCGTGGCGACCGTCGACTGCCGGGGCCAGACCAGCGACGGCCGGGCCATCGTCGTCAAGGGCAAGGTCACCCGGGCCGTCAACGGCGCCTGCGTACGCGGCGACCTGCGCGCCACCGTCGGCGGCAAGCAGTGGTTCCACGTGAACGGCCTGGGCGACTGCAACGCCGCGGGCCCCACCCCGCCGGTCACCTACCACCCCACGAACGGGCAGCCCAACCCCACCGTCACCGTCACCGTGACGAAGACCATGTGGTGCAAGGGCGACCCCACCTGCTGGCCCTCACAGGGCAAGTGACCTGCCGGACCGTACACCGATCAAGTGATCCAAACCCCTGTCGGGGCGCGCGTCCGCTGCATAGGGTGACCGGGTGACTGAGTCCGCACCCTCCGCGTATCTCCGGTTTCCGCATCTGCACGGCGAGTTGGTCGTCTTCACGGCCGAGGACGACATCTGGGCCGCCTCCCTCGACGGTGGCGGCCGCGCCTGGCGGGTCAGCGCCGACAACGTACCGGTCAACCATCCGCGGGTCTCCCCGGACGGCACGACCGTCGCCTGGACGTCGACGCGTGACGGAGCCCCCGAGGTCCACACCGCCTCCCTGTCCGGCGGGCCCGCCAAACGGCTGACGTACTGGGGCAGTTCGAAGACCCAGGTACGCGGCTGGACCCCCGACGGACAGGTACTCGCCCTCAGTACCCAGGGCCAGGCCAGCCTGCGCCGCACCTGGGCACGGTCCGTCCCGCTCGACGGCGGCCCCGCGACGACCCTGCCGTACGGCCCCGTCGGCGATGTCGCCCACGGCACGCCCGGCGTCGTCCTGCTGTCCGCCCCGATGGGGCGCGAGGCCGCCTGGTGGAAGCGCTACCGGGGCGGCACGGCGGGCAAGCTGTGGATCGACCGGGACGGCGACGGCGAGTTCGTCCGGCTGCACGAGGACATCGACGGGAACCTCGAATACCCCTTCTGGGTGGGCGAACGGATCGCCTTCCTGTCGGACCACGAGGACGTCGGGGCCCTGTACTCCTCCCTCGCCGACGGAACCGACCTGCGGCGCCACACCCCCCATGGGGGCACCTCCCGCTCGAGCGAAGCCGAGAGTGGGGGATCCTTCTACGCCCGCCACGCGGCCACCGACGGCACCCGCGTGGTGTACTCCTCCGCCGGTGAACTGTGGCTCCTCGACGACCTCGACGGCGCCGCCCCGCGCCGGCTGGACATCCGGCTCGGCGGCCAGCGCGTCGACCAGCAGCCGCACCCCGTGAGCGCCTCGCGCTGGTTCTCCGCCGCCGCTCCCGACCACACCGGACGCGGCAGCGCCATCTCCGTGCGCGGCGCCGTCCACTGGGTCACCCACCGCTCCGGACCGGCCCGCGCGCTCGCCGCCGAGCAGGGCGTCCGCGCCCGGCTGCCCCGCACCTTCCGCGCCGAGGGCGAGGAACACGTGGTGTGGGTGACCGACGCGGAGGGCGACGACGCCCTCGAATTCGCCCCCGCCACCGGCGTCGCCCCCGGAGCCACCCCGCGACGGCTCGCCGCCGGCGCCCTCGGCCGGGTCCTCGGCCTCGCCATGGCACCCGACGGAAGCCGCGCCGCCGTCGCCTCGCACGACGGGCGCGTGCTGCTCGTCGAGCGCGAGAGCGGCGAGGTCCGCGAGGTCGACCGCAGCGACGACGGCGACGTCACCGGCCTCGTCTTCTCGCCCGACTCGGCGTGGCTCGCCTGGTCGCACCCCGGGCCGCGCCCGCTGCGCCAGCTCAAGCTCGCCAACACCACCGACCTGTCGGTGACCGAGGCGACCCCGCTGCGCTTCCGGGACTACGCACCGGCGTTCACCCTCGACGGCAAGCACCTCGCCTTCCTGTCGGCACGCGCCTTCGACCCCGTCTACGACGAGCACGTCTTCGACCTGGCGTTCGTCGGCGGCTCCCGGCCGTATCTGATCACCCTGGCCGCGACGACCCCGTCCCCCTTCGGACCGCAGCGCCACGGCAGGCCCTTCGAGGCCCCCGACAAGGACGAGACACCCGACAGCGAGGGCACCCCCAGCACCCGTATCGACCTGGACGGACTCGCCGACCGGATCGTGCCCTTCCCCGTCGAGGCCGCCCGCTACTCGACGCTGCGCGCCGCCAAGGACGGGCTGCTGTGGCTGCGCCATCCGGTACGGGGCGTGCTCGGCTCCTCCCGCGCCACTCCGGACGACCCGGACCCGAAGACCGAACTGGAGCGGTACGACCTCGCCCAGCAGCGCATCGAGCACCTCGCCGCCGACGCCGACCACTTCACCGTCACCGGCGACGGCAAGCGGGTCCTGCTGTGGACCGACGGCAAGCTCAAGGTCGTGCCCAGCGACCGGCGCGCCTCGAACGACGACGAGAGCGACACGAACATCACCGTCGACCTGTCGCGGGTGCGCCAGATCGTCGACCCGGCCGCCGAATGGCGCCAGATGTACGACGAGACGGGCCGCCTCATGCGGGACAACTTCTGGCGTCCCGACCTGGGCGGCGTCGACTGGGACGCGATCCTCGACCGGTACCGGCCGGTCCTGGAACGGGTCGCCACCCACGACGACCTCGTCGACCTGCTGTGGGAGGTGCAGGGCGAACTCGGCACCTCGCACGCGTACGTCACCCCGCGCGGCGGACACCGCGGCGGCGACCTCGCCCAGGGGCTCCTCGGGGCGGACATCTCCCGCCACGAGGACGGCAGTTGGCGCATCGACCGGATCCTCCCCTCGGAGACCTCCGACCCGGACGCGCGGGCCCCGCTCGCCGCGCCCGGCGTCGCGGTGCGCGCCGGGGACGCGATCGTCGCCGTGGCCGGCCGGCCGGTGGACCCGGTGGCCGGACCCGCACCCCTGCTCGTCGGCACGGCGGGCAAACCGGTCGAGCTGACCATCTCGCCCTCCGGCGGCGGAGATCCGCGCCACGCGGTCGTCGTACCGCTCGCCGACGAGGAGCCGCTGCGCTACCACGCGTGGGTCGCCGACCGGCGCGCCTACGTCCACGAGCGGTCCGGCGGACGCCTCGGCTATCTGCACGTGCCGGACATGGTCGGCTCCGGGTGGGCGCAGCTCCACCGCGACCTGCGGATCGAGGTGGCCCGCGAGGGCCTCGTCGTGGACGTCCGCGAGAACCGCGGCGGCCACACCTCCCAGCTCGTGGTGGAGAAGCTCGCCCGGCGGATCGTCGGCTGGGACCTGCCCCGGGGCCTGCGCCCCTACAGCTACCCGGAGGACGCGCCGCGCGGCCCCGTCGTCGCCGTCGCCAACGAGTTCTCCGGATCCGACGGCGACATCGTCAACGCGGCGATCAAGGCGCTGGGCATCGGACCCGTGGTCGGCACCCGCACCTGGGGCGGCGTCATCGGTATCGACAGCCGCTACCGCCTCGTCGACGGCACCTCCGTCACCCAGCCCAAGTACGCCTTCTGGCTGGAGGGTTACGAGTGGAGCGTCGAGAACCACGGCGTCGATCCCGACGTCGAGGTCGTCCAGGCACCGCAGGACCACGCGGCCGGCCGCGACACCCAGCTCGACGAGGCGGTCAGGATCGCGCTGGCCGCGCTGGAGGAGAACCCGGCGAAGACCGCGCCCGTACTGCCGCCGCTGTGACCCGGCGCGGGCGGCTCGCGGGCGGGCGGCGACGCGAGCCGCCCGCGAGCCGTCCGCCCGCTAGCATGCGGAGGTAATGATCGGCTGGCGTGAGGAGGCACACGCATGGCGCAGGAGCCGAGGCGGGACGACGGCGGGGGACCGCAGGACGACTGCCTGTTCTGCAAGATCGTGGCGGGGCACATTCCGGCGACGCTGGTGCGCGAGAGCGACACGACCGTGGCGTTCCGCGACATCAACCCGCAGGCACCGACCCACATCCTGCTCATTCCCAGGGTGCACTACCCGGACGCGGCCACCCTGGCCGCCGCCGAACCCGCCGTCGCCGCGGACCTGTTGCGCGCGGCGGGCGAGATCGCGGGCGAGGAGAAGCTGGAGAGCTACCGCATCGTGTTCAACACGGGCAGCGGTGCCGGACAGACCGTCTTCCACGCGCACGCCCACCTCCTGGGCGGCCGTGGCATGCAGTGGCCGCCGGGATAACCCGCCTTGTCCGCACGTGAACTGGTGGTCCTCGGCACCGCCAGCCAGGTCCCGACCCGGCACCGCAACCACAACGGCTACCTGCTCCGCTGGGACGGCGAGGGTCTCCTCTTCGACCCCGGTGAGGGCACCCAGCGCCAGATGCTGCGTGCCGGGGTCGCCGCGCACGACCTGCACCGCATCTGCGTCACCCATTTCCACGGCGACCACGCGCTCGGACTGGGCGGGGTGATCCAGCGCATCAACCTCGACCGCGTACCGCACGAGGTGACCGCGCACTATCCGCTCTCCGGACAGCACTTCTTCGAGCGGCTCCGGTACGCCACCGCCTACTGCGAGACCGCCCGGCTGACCGAGGCGCCGGTCGAGGACGACGGTGTCCTCGCGACGACCCCCGCGTACACCCTGGAGGCCCGCAGGCTCTCCCACCCCGTCGAGTCCTTCGGGTACCGGCTGGTCGAACCGGACGGGCGGCGGATGCTGCCGGAGCGGCTCGCCGAGCACGGGATCAAGGGGTCCGACGTCGGGGAGCTGCAACGGGAGGGCTCGCTGCGGGGCGTGACGCTGGACGACGTCAGCGAGATGCGGCGCGGACAGCGGTTCGCGTTCGTCATGGACACCCGGCTGTGCGAGGGCGTGGACGCGCTCGCCGAGGACTGCGACCTGCTGGTCATCGAGTCGACCTTCCTCGACGGGGACCATCAACTCGCGGCTGACCACGGGCATCTGACGGCAGGTCAGGCGGGCCGGGTGGCCAAGGAGGCGGGCGTACGGCATCTCGTGCTCACCCACTTCAGCCAGCGTTACTCCGATCCCGCGGAGTTCGAGCGCGAGGCCCGCGCGGCGGGGTTCGACGGGGAGCTGACGGTGGCGCACGACCTGGTGAGAGTGCCGGTCCCGAAGCGACGGTGAGGACAGGGCGGACCCGGGGTCGGCTTCGGGTCCGGCGCAGGGTCCGTGACGTCGGCGTCGGCGTCGGCGTCGACGCCGGTGCCGGGGCGTCCGGGTGCCGGCGTCGGTGTGCTGGCGTCGCGGTGCCGGGGTGTCGGGGTGTCGAGGTGTCGGCGTCGGTGTGCTGGTGTCGCCGTGCCGGGGTGCCGGGGCGTCGAGGTGTCGAGGTGCCGGGGCGTTCCGGCACCGGCATCCGGGTACCGGGGGTGTCCCGGTACCGGCGTCCCGGTGCCGGAGTGTCCCGGTTCCGGGAAGGTGCCGGTTTCGATAGGCCCGGGAATCGACCGTACGATGCTGCGATGTCCCTCCCCAAGGCTGAACTGCACCTCCACATCGAAGGCACCCTCGAACCCGAGCTGGCCTTCGCGCTCGCCGCGCGCAACGACGTCACGCTGCCGTACGCGGACACCGAAGAGCTGCGCAAGGCGTATCTCTTCGACGACCTCCAGACGTTCCTGAACCTGTACTACGAGCTCATGGCCGTCCTGCGGACGGAAGCGGACTTCGCCGACCTGGCCGACGCCTACCTCGCGCGGGCCGCCGCGCAGGGCGTGCGGCACGCGGAGATCTTCTTCGACCCGCAGGCGCACATCGCCCGGGGCGTGCCGATGGGGACGGTCGTCGAGGGGCTGTGGCGCGCGCTCGGACGCAGCGAGGAGACCCACGGCGTCTCCACCCAGCTGATCATGTGCTTCCTGCGCGACGAGTCCGCCGAGTCCGCCATGGAAACCCTTCAGGCCGCGAAGCCCTACCTCGACCGGATCGTCGGCATAGGCCTCGACTCCGCCGAGGTCGGCCACCCGCCCGTCAAGTTCCGCGCGGTGTACGAGGCCGCCGCGGAGCTCGGTCTGCGCCGCGTCGCGCACGCCGGCGAAGAAGGCCCGCCCGCGTACATCACCGAAGCCCTCGACATCCTCGGCGTCGAGCGCGTCGACCACGGGCTGCGCTGCATGGAGGACCCCGAGCTCGTCGAACGGCTGGTCCGGGAGCGCGTGCCGCTGACCCTGTGCCCGCTGTCGAACGTACGGCTGCGCGCCGTCGACGTCCTGGCGGAGCACCCGCTGCCCGCCATGATGGACGCCGGACTGCTGTGCACGGTCAACTCCGACGACCCCGCCTACTTCGGCGGCTACGTCGGCGACAACTTCCACGCGGTGCGCGAGGCCCTCGGTCTCGGCGAGGAGCGGCTGCGGGAGCTGGCGCGCAACTCGTTCGAGGCGTCCTTCCTGGAGCACGACGAGGAGCGCCGGGCGCGCTACATCGCCGAGGTCGAGGCGTACGAGTTCGGGTAGCCGGGCGAGCGACTGCCCGTCCGCCAGTCCGCACGGTTGGACGGTTGGACGGGCGGACAGGGGACGGGCGTCAGACGGTCACGGGCCCCGGCGCGGACACGGTGGCCGCCGTGTGCCGGGGTCCCGCCGTGCCGTAGGCCTCCCGCTGGGCGGGCACGCCCCCCAGTGGGATCTCCACGACGGCGTTGTCCACGGCCGGGACCGGCGGCACGGAGATCTCCACGACCGGGATCTCCGCGTAGTGGCCTGCCGCGGCCGGGATCTCCGTGACCGGCGTCTCCAAGACCGGGATCTCCACGATCCGGGTGGTGCGCCGTGGGCGCAGGGCCACGAGGGTCATCGGGACGCCGATGAGCAGCAGGCCGACCGCCAGGACCGTTCCCATCGCCGGGTAACCCGCCCGTGCGGACAGCAGGCTGCCGGTGAGCGGGCCGCACGCCGTGCCGAGCGAGGAGGCGGAACCGACGAGGACCGCCCACCGGCCGCGCGGGTCCATGGACGCGGCGAGGCCGATCACATACGAGAGCACGACCGGGTACAGCGTGTTCCAGGCGATCTCACCCGCCGCGAACGACGTCAGATCGGTGGCCGCCGCGCTCAGCGCGATACAGCCGGCGATCAGCGCCGTGCCCACGCCGATCGGCAGCGCCCGGCCGAGCCGCGGGCCGAGGGCGCCCGCGCCGACGGTCCCGAGCAGTCCGGCGCCGAGCGCCACCGCGAAGACCGCCCCGACCTCGACCTCGGTGAGGCCCGCCTGGGTCAGACCTATCCGGCCGCTCACGCCCCACAGGGAGTTCTGCGCGAGGGACCAGAAGAGCATCGCGCCGGCGAGGAGCAGGCCGGAGCGGCGGTGCGGGAGCGGGGCGGCGGTGCGCGGGGTGTGGGCGGCCGGGGTGCGCGCGGGGAGCCGTCCCGTCAGGGACAGCGCGAGCAGCGCCGTGCAGGCGATCGCGGCGAGCGGGACACCGTGGGCCGGGCCCAGATGGGGGATCGTCAGATACAGGGCGCCCGCGAGGCCGGAGACGCCGAGCAGACCCAGGGTGGTGACCCGGTGCGGATCGTGCCGACCGGCGATTCCGGTCGCGGCGACCGCGGTGGCCGTACCGGAACCGAAGCCGCCGACGATCGCACCGGCGACGACGAGAGGGACGGCCGACGAGAGCGCGGCGGTGCCGTAGCCGACGGCCGCGAGGAGCAGGCCTGCGCGGGCCAACCTGCGCGGGCCGAAGCGGTCGACGCGGGAGGCGAGCAGGAAGCCGGCCGAGGCCGAACTCAGCAGCAGGACACTGCCGACGGCACCGGCCTGGGTGGCCGAGAGCGGGAGTCCCGCGTCCAGGCGGCCGACGGTGGTGGGGAGCAGATACGCGGCGAGGTACCCGGCCGTGAAAAGGGCGACGAGGGGCCAGGGCGTGGGGGTGCGGGCGGACACGGGCGTTCCCAGGGCAGGCGAGAGCGGCTCAAGAAGAGGGGGGATCGGGGCGGCTGTCGACGGACAGGAACGCGCGGGCAATTTGTATCAAGGTGGGGGGTCCGCGAAGAAGGCGTCGCCATGTGATCTGGGGCACTCTTCGTTTGTGGTGGGGTCCCCGGGGTAGGAGGGCCCGCTTTTCGAGCGCCGGGCGGAGCCGGGTGCGGTGCCGATGCCGATGTCGGTGCCGCGCGTACAGGGCACGGGTCTCCGGGCACGGAGCGGGCGACGGTCAGGTCGGTGACGTGCCCACCCGCACCACGGATCACGCCCGCCCCGGCGTGACCACACGGCCCCGCGTGGCCCGCGTGGTGCACACTGGCCAGATCCGGACCATCCCAGGGAGCGCACCGTGATCGACGGCGAGGGACCGTTCCGCCAGGCCCATGTCGACCCGCTCGCCGGGCTGCGCACGGCCGAGGACCCGCCCTGGGACGTCTACCTCACGGGCACCGTCTTCCTGGACATCATCTTCACCGGGCTCGACTCCGCCCCCGTGCGCGGCACCGAGTCCTGGGCGCGCGGCATGGGTTCGAGCCCCGGTGGCGTCGCGAACATGGCGACCGCCCTCGCCCGGCTGGGCCTGAAGACCTCCCTCGCGGCCGCCTTCGGGGACGACCACTACGGGGAGTACTGCTGGGACGCCCTGGAGCAGGGCGAGGGCATCGATCTGGCGCCGTCGCGGACCGTGCCCGGCTGGCACTCGCCGGTCACCGTGTCGATGGCGTACGAGGGCGAGCGGACCATGGTCAGCCACGGGCACGAGCCGCCGCACGAGGAGCCCGCCCCGGACTGCCCGCCGCGCGCGCGTGCAGCCGTCGCCTCGCTGACCCCGGGAATCCGCGCGCCCTGGATCGCGCAGGCCGCGAGCCGGGGCACCCGGATCTTCGCGGACGTCGGCTGGGACGACACCGGCCGCTGGGACCTGGCGGGCCTCGCCGATCTGGCGCACTGCGAGGCGTTCCTGCCGAACGCCGAGGAGGCCATGCGGTACACCGGCGCCGACTGCCCCCGCGCGGCGGCGCACGCGCTGGCCGAGCACGTACCGCTGGCGGTCGTCACCCTCGGCTCCGACGGCGCCTACGCCGTGGACGGCCGCTCCGGGGAGAGCGCCGAGGTCCCGGCGATCGCCGTCGAGGCGCTGGATCCCACCGGCGCGGGTGACGTCTTCGTCGCCGGATTCGTCATGGGGACCCTGGCCGACTGGCCGCTGGCCGACCGTCTCGCCTTCGCCGGGCTGATCGCCGCGCTCTCCGTCCAGGAGTTCGGCGGATCGCTGTCGGCGCCCGGCTGGTCGGAGATCGCCGCCTGGTGGCGCCGGGTCCAGTCGGTCGACGACCAGGATCCGGCGGCCCTCAGCCGGTACGCCTTCCTGGAGGGCCTGCTCCCTGAGGTCACCCGCCCCTGGCCGCTGCGCCGGGCGGTACCGACGATCGGTTTCGGCCGCTCGGCGTGAGACCACCTGGTCATGAGGCCGGTGCGCCCTCAGATCCCGGCGCGGCCTCAGGTCACGACCTCGTGACCTCAGGAAAAGCCCTACGGCTCCGTGAGTGCCGCGACGTACGCTGGGGAACGCAAGGCTGCCCGTGTGGCAAGCGTGCCGACCGAGGAGGATACGCAGGCCTACAGAGCCGGCCCATGACTCAGACACCCACAGCTCACGGCCCCGCTCAGGGGCAGGCGCGCGCGCACTTCACCGTCCCGGCCAAGCACCCCATGGTGACCGTTCTCGGTTCCGGAGACGCCCTGCTGCGCGTGATCGAGAAGGCCTTCCCGGCGGCCGACATCCACGTCCGGGGAAACGAGATCAGTGCGGTCGGCGACGCCGGTGAAGTCGCTCTCGTCCAGCGCCTGTTCGACGAGATGATGCTGGTGCTCCGCACCGGGCAGCCCATGACGGAGGACGCAGTGGAACGCTCGATCGCCATGCTCAGGGCGAGCGAGAACGGGGAGGGCGACGGCCAGGAGACTCCGGCCGAAGTGCTCACGCAGAACATCCTGTCCTCGCGAGGCCGCACCATCCGCCCCAAGACGCTCAACCAGAAGCGCTACGTCGACGCCATCGACAAGCACACCATCGTGTTCGGCATCGGCCCCGCCGGTACGGGCAAGACGTACCTCGCCATGGCGAAGGCCGTCCAGGCGCTCCAGCTCAAGCAGGTCAACCGGATCATCCTGACCCGCCCGGCGGTCGAGGCCGGCGAGCGTCTCGGCTTCCTGCCCGGCACGCTCTACGAGAAGATCGACCCCTATCTGCGCCCGCTCTACGACGCACTGCACGACATGCTCGACCCCGACTCGATCCCGCGCCTGATGGCGGCGGGCACGATCGAGGTCGCGCCGCTGGCGTACATGCGCGGCAGGACCCTGAACGACGCTTTCATCATCCTGGACGAGGCCCAGAACACGAGCGCCGAGCAGATGAAGATGTTCCTCACCCGGCTCGGCTTCGACTCGAAGATCGTGATCACCGGTGACGTGACGCAGGTCGACCTTCCGAGTGGTACGAAGTCGGGTCTGCGGCAGGTCCAGGACATCCTGGAGGGCCTCGACGACGTCCACTTCTCGCGGCTCACGTCCCACGATGTCGTACGGCACAAGCTGGTCGGCCGTATCGTCGACGCGTACGAGAAGTACGACAGCGAGAACGGCACCGAGAACGGCTCCCACAAGAGCCGGGGCCACAAAGGGAAGTAGACCAGCACCGCCATGTCGATCGACGTCAACAACGAGTCCGGAACCGAGGTCGACGAGCAGGCGATCCTCGACATCGCCCGCTACGCGCTCGCACGGATGCGCATCCACCCGCTCTCCGAGCTCTCGGTGATCGTCGTGGACACGGACGCCATGGAGCAGTTGCACATCCAGTGGATGGACCTGCCGGGACCGACAGACGTCATGTCCTTCCCGATGGACGAGCTGCGTCCGCCGTCCAAGGACGACGACGAGCCGCCGCAGGGACTGCTCGGCGACATCGTGCTCTGTCCCGAGGTCGCCGAGCAGCAGGGCAAGGACGCCCCGACGCAGCACACCATGGACGAGGAGCTCCAACTGCTCACCGTCCACGGCGTGCTGCACCTGCTCGGCTACGACCACGAGGAAGCCGACGAGAAGGCCGAGATGTTCGGGCTGCAGGCCGCCATCGTGGACGGCTGGCGTGCGGAGAAGGGCATCACGGGTCCGTCTCCGGCCCCGACCGTGTCATGAGCCCACAGCTGGTCATCGGTGCCATCACCCTGGTCGTCGTCGCCTGGCTCGCCGCCTGCGCGGAGGCGGGCCTCGCGCGCGTCTCCAGCTTCCGCGCCGAGGAGGCGGTCCGCAGCGGCCGACGCGGCAGCGCCAAGCTCGCGCAGGTCACCGCGGACCCGACGCGCTATCTGAACGTGGCGCTGCTGGTCCGCGTGGCCTGCGAGATGGCGGCCGCCGCGCTCGTCGTCTTCGCCTGCCTGAAGGAGTTCGACCGGACCTGGCAGGCCCTGGCCGTCGCCATCGCCGTCATGGTCCTCGTGTCGTACGTCGCGGTCGGTGTCTCACCGCGCACCATCGGCCGCCAGCACCCGCTGAACACCGCGACGGCGGCGGCGTACGTCCTGCTGCCACTGGCCCGGATCATGGGCCCGATCCCGCCGCTGCTGATCCTCATCGGCAACGCGCTCACCCCCGGCAAGGGATTCAGGCGCGGCCCGTTCGCCTCCGAGGCGGAGCTGCGGGCGATGGTCGACCTCGCCGAGAAGGAGTCGCTCATCGAGGACGAGGAGCGCCGCATGGTGCACTCCGTCTTCGAGCTCGGCGACACCCTCGTGCGCGAGGTCATGGTGCCCCGCACGGACCTCGTCGTCATCGAGCGCTACAAGACCATCCGGCAGGCCCTCACCCTCGCCCTGCGCTCGGGCTTCTCGCGCATACCCGTCACCGGGGAGAACGAGGACGACATCGTCGGGATCGTCTACCTCAAGGACCTGGCCCGCAAGACCCACATCAGCCGGGACGCCGAGTCCGAGCTCGTGTCCACCGCCATGCGGCCCGCCACCTTCGTACCCGACACGAAGAACGCCGGAGACCTGCTGCGCGAGATGCAGCAGAAGCGCAATCACGTCGCCGTCGTCATCGACGAGTACGGCGGCACGGCCGGCATCGTCACCATCGAGGACATCCTCGAGGAGATCGTCGGCGAGATCACCGACGAGTACGACCGCGAACTGCCACCCGTCCAGGAGCTCGGCGGCGACAGCTTCCGGGTGACCGCCCGCCTCGACATCGGTGACCTCGGCGAGCTGTACGGCTTCGAGGCCTACGACGACGAGGACGTGGAGACCGTCGGCGGACTGCTCGCCAAGGCACTGGGACGGGTCCCCATCGCCGGTGCCTCCTCGGTGGTCGAACTGCCCGACGGGCGCGAGCTGCGGCTGACCGCGGAGGCCGCGACCGGCCGCCGGAACAAGATCGTCACGGTCCTCGTCGAGCCGGTCGAGCCGGGCGGCCCGGCCGGGCCGCCCGAGCGGGAGAAGCCGGAATGACCCCGCAGCGGCTGCGCGCGCTCTGCCTGTCCTTCAACGCGACCGTCGAGGACTTCCCCTTCAACCCCGAGACCTCGGTCTTCAAGGTGCTGGGCAAGGTCTTCGCCCTGACGAGCCTGGACGCGCGCCCGCTCAAGGTCAACCTGAAGTGCGACCCGCAGGACGCGATCCGGCTGCGCGAGCAGCACCCCGGGCTGATCATCCCGGGCTACCACATGAACAAGCGGCACTGGAACACGGTGACCGTCGACGGCGAGCTCCCGGACAGCCTGGTCCGGGAGCTCATCGAGGATTCGTACGATCTCGTCGTGGCCGGTCTGCCGCGGGCCGAGCGACTGCGCCTCGACCGCCCCTGACCTCAGCGGGTCACCCCCTGAGGGCTTGGAGGGTGACGCCTGACCCTCAGGGTCCGCCCCGACCCTCAGCGGGTGCGTGCTGCCGTGCCGTGTCGCCCGAGTCCCGCCGCGACCAGGACCGCCGCCGCCAGCACGATCACCGCGTCCAGGGCGAGGACCGTGTGGACGCCGCTCAGCAGGTCGTCCGACGTGGTCGCGAGGACACCGAGGAGCGGGATGCCGACTGTGATGCCCACCTGCTGGGTGGACGTCACCAGGCCGGTGGCCAGGCCCTGTTCCTCGTCCGGGACGCCCGAGGTGACGGTCAGGCCGTACGAGATGATCGCGCCCAGATGGCACATGCTGGCCAGCGACACCCCGGCGGCGGCGATCCAGACGGACGAGGTGTGCGCGCCCAGCAGCAGCATCCCCGCCACGAAGAGCCCCTGCCCGGCCAGCGAGCCGACCAGCGTACGGCGGGCGCCGAACCGGCCGATGACCTTCGAGGCGTACATCCCGGCTACGGCCGACAGCACACCCTGCGCGCCGAAGACCAGGCCGGTCTCGAAGGCGGAGAGGCCGAGCGTCTCCTGGAGGTACAGGGTCAGCACGAACACGACCGTCGACATCATCGAGAAGGTGACCAGGCCGCCCAGGTTGCCCCAGGCCACCGTGCGGCGGCGCAGCATCGTCAGGCTGACGAGCGGGGCGGCGGCACGGGACTCGATCCGGACGAAGGCACCGAGCAGCAGCACGCCCGCGACGAGCGTCGTGACGACGTCCGCGCCGCCGAAGCCGCGGTCCGCCGCCGTCGACAGCGCGTAGATCAGGGCCAGCAGACCACCGGTGACGGTGACCGCCCCCGGGATGTCCAGGCGCGGGCGGTCCGGGACTCCGGCACCCGCCACGTCCCCGGAGCCGTGGGGACGGGACACGGGCAGCAGGCCCGGGGCCAGCGGCAGCACGATCAGCGCGAACAGCGACAGCAGACCCATCGTCGAACGCCAGCCCAGCACGTCGGTCAGGACGCCGCCCGCCACCATGCCGATCGTGAAGCCGAGCGACAGGAGCGTGCCGGAGATGCCCAGGGCGCGGTCACGTGCCGGGCCTTCCGGGAAGGTCGTGGTCAGCAGCGACATGCCGGTCGGCACGATCGCCGCCGCGCCCAGCCCCTGCAGGGCCCGTCCGGCCAGGAACGACGCCGGGTCCCAGGCGAAGGTCGCGAGCAGCGAGGCCGCCCCGAACAGGGCCAGCCCGGCGAGGAAGAGCCTGCGGCGGCCGAACAGGTCGCCGACGCGGCCGAAGAGGAGAAGGAAGCCGCCGGACGGCAGCGCGAAGGCGGTGATCGCCCACTGGAGCGCGGACCGGCTCATGCCGAGGTCCCGGCCGAGCACGGGCAGCGCCACGTTCAGGACCGAGAAGTCCAGCGCGACCATGAACTGGGCCGCGCACAGCACGAAGAGCACGAGCCCGTCACGCCGCGACAGCCGGGCGGCGCGGGGTGGTCGGTGGTCCCTCCCGGGGACCGGGGGAGCGGAGGAGGTGTCGGCCCGTGGGCCGTTCGTGGTGCCCGGACCGGTGCCCGGCGTGCCGCCGCCGGGGGTGCGGGTGGTGGACTCGGTCGTCGTCTCGGTGGTCATGGCAAGAGCTTGCGGCGGCCGGAATATCCGTGGGGAGCCGGAACTTATGCTGGTGGCCGCACCACCAGTCACCGGAGGGGGAGGCACACGTGACGGAGGACGCGCCCAGGAACCAACGGCGCCCGGAACTGCGGGAGTTCCTGAAGAGCCGCAGGGCACGGGTGTCACCGGCCGAGGCCGGGCTTCCCGACGGCGGTGCCCGCCGCCGCACACCGGGGCTGCGCCGCGAGGAGGTCGCCGTCCTCGCGGGCGTGGGCGCCTCCTGGTACCAGTGGCTGGAGCAGGGGCGGGACATCTCCGTGTCGCCGCAGGTCCTGGACTCGGTCGCCCGCGTGCTGCGGCTCAGCAACACCGAGCGGCGCCATCTGTACACGCTGGCCGGAATGAACCCGCCCGTGCCCGAAGTCGCCCCCGGGGACCGGGACATGTGCGACGGGCTGCGGCGGCTGATCGACACGTGGATGCCGTATCCGGCGCACATCATGGACGCGTACTACAACTGCGTCATGTACAACGACGCCGCCGCGGTGGTCCTCGGTATGCGCCCCGAGATCACCCAGAACTGCGTCGTCGACTTCTTCACCGACCCGCTCTACCGGGGCCGTTCCAAGACGTGGGAGCGCAACGCCCGTACCGTCGTCGCCCAGTTCCGCGCGTCGTGCGCCGTCGCGCCGGACGACGAGGGTTTCCGCGAACTGCTGGCCGAACTGACCGGATCCAGCGCCGAGTTCGCCGAGCTGTGGGAGCTGCGGGACATCGAGGACGCCGGGCAGATCCGCAAGGAGCTCGACCATCCGCTGGTGGGTCTGCTCGCCGTGGAGTCCACCGCGATGAAGGTGCCGGTCCGGCCGGATCTCACGATCGTGCTGCACACACCGCTGCCGGAGGCGAACACGGCCTCGAAGCTGGAGTGGCTCGCCTCGCCGGAGGGCCGGCGCGGGTCGATGTACCCGGTGGCCGGCTGACCCGTCGCGTCGGGTGACCCTTCGGCGGGTACGCGCGCCGGCACTTCGTATGCTCTGGTCATGACCGACAGCAGCGCGCTCGACCCCGAGGACCGCAAGATCGTCACCCTGGCCCGTTCCACGCGGGCCCGCAACGGTGTGCCCGAGGGCGCGGCCGTACGCGACGAGACGGGGCGTACCTACGTCGCCGGGACCGTGGAGCTGGAGTCGCTGCGGCTGAGCGCCCTGCAGACGGCCGTGGCGATGGCCGTGGCGTCCGGGGCGAAGTCCCTGGAGTCGGCGGCCGTGGTGTCCGAGGCGGAGGCCGTCACGGACGCGGACCGTGCGGCCGTACGGGATCTGGGCGGGCCCGGGACACCGGTGCTGCTGGCCGGACTCGACGGCGTCGTACGCGTGACGGTGACGGCGGGCTGAGACCGCGTGTGACGGCGGGCTCAGGCTCACGGTGACGGCGGGCTGAGACCGCGTGTGACGGCGGGCTCAGGCTCACGGTGACGGCGGCCTGAGAAGGCTTCCTTCCGACCCCGGACGACTTTCTCGCGCCCCTGGACGCCTTTTTCCCGCCCCTGGACGCACAGACGGCCCGGAGACCGGGCCGTCTGCCCGTTGACCGGGCGTCTTCAGGTTCCTCAGGGGCGCTGAGGTGTCTCAGAAACCGAGCTTGCGCAGCTGCCGCGGGTCGCGCTGCCAGTCCTTGGCGACCTTCACATGGAGGTCGAGGAAGACCGGCGTGCCCAGCAGCGCCTCGATCTGCTTGCGGGACTTGATGCCGACGTCCTTCAGGCGCTTGCCCTTGGGGCCGATGATGATGCCCTTCTGGCTGGGGCGCTCGATGTAGACGAAGGCGTGGATGTCGAGGAGCGGCTTGTCGGCGGGGCGGTCCTCGCGCGGCAGCATCTCCTCGACCACGACGGCGATGGAGTGCGGAAGCTCGTCGCGGACGCCCTCCAGGGCGGCCTCGCGGATCAGCTCCGCGATCATGACCTGTTCCGGCTCGTCCGTCAGGTCACCCTCGGGGTAGAGGGCGGGCCCCTCCGGCAGCAGCGGGACGATCAGATCGGCCAGCAGACCCACCTGCGAGTCGCCCACCGCGGACACCGGCACGATCTCGGCCCACTCGAACCCGAGCTCCCGGCCGAGCTGGTCGATCGCGATGAGCTGCTCGGCGAGCGTCTTGCTGTCGACGAGGTCGGTCTTCGTGACGATCGCGATCTTCGGCGTCTTCTTGATCGACGCCAGTTCCTTCGCGATGAAACGGTCACCCGGGCCGAGCTTCTCGTTCGCGGGCAGGCAGAAGCCGATCACGTCGACCTCGGCCCAGGTGGTGCGGACGATGTCGTTGAGC
The DNA here is from genome assembly GCF_042871525.1 of Streptomyces sp. NPDC005784. NCBI lineage: Bacteria > Bacillati > Actinomycetota > Actinomycetes > Kitasatosporales > Streptomycetaceae > Streptomyces > Streptomyces sp. NPDC005784. The sequence goes on along the minus strand of NZ_JBIAIQ010000006.1, from coordinate 252,134 downwards.
CGCTCACCCAGCAGGGTGCGCGGTTTGTGCAGGCCAGGGGTGTCGACGAGGATCAGCTGCGCGTCGGGCCGGTGCACGATGCCCCGCACGGTGTGCCGCGTGGTCTGCGGCTGGTTCGCGGTGATCGCCACCTTCTGGCCGACCAGAGCGTTCGTGAGGGTGGACTTGCCCGCGTTGGGGCGGCCCACGAAACAGGCGAAGCCGGCGCGGTGGTTCCCCACTGCCTCGGACGGCTCGGATGACTGGTTGCGAACGCTCATGGCGCCCATTCTCCCTGATCGTCGGGCGCCCGCCGTACCAAGCTGTTCGATACCGCGGAGGCGGGCATTCCGACACCCGCGCCCAGGGCGTCCAGGAGTCGCCCGCCGGGCGTTCACGCGCCGTACGCCGGACACCTCATCTGTGAGGATTCGGAAATCGCGGCGCAATGAAACACGGCGGAAACGCGGGTGTGCGCAACCGGAAATGCGCGCCCGTGACGCTCTGACGACGCCCCCACCCCGTTGGAGAGACCGTGACTCTGGCCGCTGCCCGGATCGACACCGGCGACACAGCCTGGCTGCTCGCCGCCACCGCGCTCGTCCTCCTGATGACGCCCGGCCTGGCCCTGTTCTACGGCGGCATGGTCCGCGCGAAGAGCGTGCTCAACATGCTCATGATGAGCTTCGTGTCGATCGCCCTGGTCACGGTGGTCTGGCTGACCGCCGGATACTCCCTCGTGTTCGGGCGGGACGCGTTCGGCGGGCTCATCGGCGGGCTGCGGCACGCGGGGATGGCCGGGCTCGGGCCGGACAGCGTGCAGGGCAGCGTCCCCACCCTGCTCTTCGCCACCTTCCAGCTCACCTTCGCGATCATCACCGCCGCGCTGATCAGCGGGGCGGTCGCCGACCGGGCGAAATTCGGGGCCTGGCTCGTCTTCGTGCCCGTCTGGGCGCTCCTCGTATACGTTCCCGTCGCCCACTGGGTCTGGGGTCCCGGCGGCTGGATCCGCGACGGTCTCGGCGCGCTCGACTTCGCCGGCGGTATGCCGGTCGAGATCACCTCGGGTGCCTCCGGGCTCGCGCTGTGCCTGGTCCTCGGACCGCGGCTCGGCTTCAAGAAGGACGCCATGCGCCCGCACAACCTGCCCATGGTCATGCTCGGCGCCGGTCTCCTCTGGTTCGGCTGGTTCGGCTTCAACGCCGGGTCCGCCCTCGGCGCCAACGGTCTGGCCGCCGCTGCCTTCCTCAACACCCTCACCGCCGGCTGCACGGGCCTGCTCGGCTGGCTCCTGGTCGAGCAGCGGCGCGACGGCCACCCGACCACGCTGGGCGCCGCCTCGGGCGCGGTCGCCGGTCTGGTGGCCATCACCCCGTCCTGCGGGTCCGTGTCCCTGCTGGGCGCGCTCGCCGTCGGGCTCGCCGCCGGCGTCGTCTGCTCGTACGCCGTGAGCTGGAAGTTCAAGTTCGACTACGACGACTCGCTGGACGTCGTCGGCGTCCACCTGGTCGGCGGTGTCATCGGCACGCTGCTCATCGGGGTCTTCGCCGTCCACGGGATGACGGGCGGGATCGACGGGCTGCTGTACGGGGGCGGCCTCGGCCAGCTCGGCCGGCAGCTGGTCGGCGTGCTGGCCGTCGGGGGGTACGCGTTCGCCGCCACGTACGGCATCGCCAGGCTGCTCGACCGGCTCATGGGTCTGCGCGCGGACGAGGAGCACGAGCAGAACGGCCTGGACCTTACGGTGCACGCCGAGAGCGCCTACGATCACGGGGTCCTGGGCCACGGCGCCCCGGTGTCGTCGTCCCTTCCCACCGCGCAGAAGGTCAAGCACCAGGCATGAAGCTCATCACCGCCGTCGTCAAGCCCCACCGGCTCGACGAGGTCAAGACCGCCCTGCAGGAGCTCGGTGTGCACGGGCTGACCGTCACCGAGGCCAGCGGCTACGGGCGTCAGCGCGGGCACACCGAGGTGTACCGCGGCGCCGAGTACCGCGTCGACCTGGTCCCCAAGGTCCGGATCGAGGTCGTCGTCGAGGACGCGGTGGCCGACGCGGTCATCGACGCGGTGGTGAAGGCCGCGCAGACCGGGAAGATCGGGGACGGAAAGGTGTGGTCCGTACCCGTGGAGACAGTCGTACGGGTACGGACGGGCGAACGCGGGCCCGACGCACTCTGATCGTCACCACCGCCGCGGCGAACGCGGCTCCCACCAGCACGGCCACCAGCCACGGCAGCGCCAGGAACGACACGCTCGCCGACTCCCTGGTCCCGGGCGCGCTGGCAGTCAACGTCACATCGCCCCAGTCGAGTTGGGGCGCCCCGCGCCAGGGCACGGTGAGCCGGACCCGCTGGCCCGGGAGCAGTTCCGAGGGGATGCCCGTGAGGCCGCGGGACAGCAGGGTCCGCCCGAAGAGGCCCTCGGCCCTCAGCCGCACCTTCGGGTTCAGTGTCACGTTGCCCGTGTTGTGGAGGGTGTACGAGACGGTGGCCGTGCCCGCGCCGGTGCCGGGGATCAGCGGCTGGTGATGGGTGAGGCGGACCTTCTCCACGGCGAGGGCGGGGACCGTCGGCCCGCCGACCCGGAGGTAGACCCGGGCGGCCACGGCTCGTTGCACCCCGACCGAGAGGGAGCCCGAGCCCGTCTCGATCCGTTCGTCGAGCGCCACCAACGCGCCCGGATGGTCGCCGGGTTCGGCCCGCTCCGGGACCCGGAGCGTGAACGGCACGGTGACCTCGCCGTGCGCGGGCACGGCGACCCGGGAGCGGTCGGGCCGCGCCCACGCCCCCACCCCGCGCTGCCTCTCCTTCAGCGTGCGCACGGCGAAACCGCCGTCGCGCGCGGTGTTGTAGGCGTCGGCCGCGTACAGCCGGAACGTCAGGGGGCCGCCGGTCTTGTTGGCGACGGTGACCTTGTCGCGGAGCGTCTGGCCGGGGTCGGCGGAGAGATAGAAGTACGGCCGTGCGGCGATGCGCGAGGACACGGGGTAGACCGACCAACTGCCGTTGTCGGCCGCGTACGAGGGCGTCGCCAGGAAGGCCGAGACGGCCGAGACGGCCGCGAAGACAGAAAACAGGGTCAGGAGGAGGGCGTACGGCTTGCGCATGGGTGCGGACCCCCGCGGACGGCATGGGCGACGTGGGCGGACGAGGTGGACGGGCGGGTGCGCGCCCGGCCACCGGGGTGCGGATGGACCGGTCGAGTGGCGGACCGGTCAGCTGAGCGTCAGCGTGAGCACACCGGAGTAGGAGCCGGGGGGCGTGAACTCCGGTACGTTCAGCGACAGTCCGGCGTCGACGGTGAACTCACCACCGGTGAGTGTCCCGTTCGGGGTGGATGCCAGTGTCGCTCCCGAGGTGCCCACCGCGCCGGACGAACCGGCCTGGCAGGTGCTCGGGCTGCCGGCCTTGGTGGCGCAGGCCGGGGTCCAGCTCAGGGCACCGGCATCGATCTTCGCGCCGGGGCCGGTGAAGTCGGTGACCTTGCCGGTCAGGGACCAGCCCGCGGGTCCGCCGCGGAAGTCCTTGACCGTCACCGTCTGCAGGGCGCCCGTGGAGGCACCGCCCTTGCCGTAGTCGACCGCCGACAGTGCGACGGCGTCCCCGGCCTGGGTCATCGACAGCGTTCCCGCCTTCACCGTGGTGGTGAGCCTCTGACTGCCGTCCGGGACGGGCGTGTTGTCGTTGACGACATACGCGGCGGGACCCGCGCCGGTGTCCGCGTTCCAGCTTCCTCCCTCGTACGCGACCACGCCGGTCGTCGTCTTGTCGTTGACGACGAGCGAGCCGCTGAAGGAGCCCTGGGCGTTCGCGGTCACGGTCGCCGTGTCGGCGGTCTGGGTGGCCCCGGACCGTCCGGCGAGGGTGACGGTGGCGCCCGGGGTGAAGTCGCTGCCGGTGACGGTCACGCTGTCACCGGGGTTCCCGGAGGCCGAACCGAGCTGGATGGCCCGGGTGTTGGTCTGTCCGCCCGTCGCGGTGACCGTCTCCGACACCGGGGCGGGCGGGGTGATGACCGTGCACGGGGTGTCCAGCTCCATGATGTAGCTGGTGTGGATGTTGTAGTCGCTCGGCGACAGGGTGATCGCGCCGGGCGCGGTGACGGTGAACGTGCCCGTCATGCTGAACGACGGGAAGGCGCCCTTGCCGGGCACCGGGTCGTTCTTCTTGGGACCGGCGACGGTGACGCTTCCGGTCTGCGCCCCGCCGAGCGCGACCTTGCCGGTGGGCGTCATGATGTCCGCCGGAAGCGCGATGTCGACGGGGTTGCTGGCGGCGGGCTTGACCACCGTGTAGGTCACGGTGACCGTGTCGCCGACCTTGGGACTCGCGTTGTCCACCGCGATCTTCGCGGTGGTGGTGCCGTCGATCGGCGGGATGCCCGCGATCGCGGGCGGGATGCAGTGCGTGGCGAAGTCCACGTTGGTGGGCGTGGCTCCGGCCGGGGCGGCCAGCGCACCTCCCGCGGTGAGCGCGAGTACGGTCGCCCCGAGCAGTGCCGCGAGGCGGCGTCTTCGGGTTGTCGGACCCGTGGTTGACATGGTTGTTGCCCCCTCCTGAGGGATGCGGGCGCAGCGGCTCGTCTGCGCCGACAGGGGGCCATTGATGTGCGGGTTGTGTGAGAAGTCAATGGAGTCCCGGCGCAGTGACTGATGGGCCATCAGTTTCTGTCATGGTCATCGACCGCCATCGGGCCGGTCATCGACCGGTCGCCAACCCAAGCTGTACGCAAGGGAGTTGGGGGTTGGGGGTTGGGGGACTGCGGAGGGCCGGCGCCGCTGCGTGCGGGCGGCACCGGCCCTCGTCACGTCGTGGCGCGGTGGGTCAGTCGAAGACGAACGGGCCCGGGGACTGCGGCGCGTCCGCCGTGCAGGTGATGGTGATGCCGAAGACCACCATCGTCAGGGAGCCGCCGTAGGTCTCCAGGCTGTCGCCGGAGGCGACGGTGCCGTCGAGGGGGCCCACCGAGACTCCGCCGCCTGCGGCGATCGCGGGGTTCTTCGTGCCGCTGAAGGCGGTGGTCCCGCCGCTTGCGTTCACCAGGGTCAGGGTGGAGGTGACCGAGTTCTCGGCGATGGGGAGCGGGGACGTGATGGCGGTGGAGCTGAGGGTGATGGTCGCGGCCGTGCCGTCCTGCGTGGCCGTGAGGGTGGCCGCACCGCCGCCACCGAGGGTGCAGGTCGCGTTGATGGTGGCCGTCTGGGGAGTGACGGCCGCGGCGGTCGGCGCGAAGGCCAGACCGGTCACGGCGAGGGTGCCGGCGGCTAACGCCGCGACGGTTCCGAGTCGCTTGCCTCTCATTGAAATCCCTTCCCTTGTGGGGGAATTGCCATGTGGGGATGGTCGGGACGGGGTCGTCCGCCCTGGTCCGGGCACACGGGCTCCTCACCTCTGTGCTCGGTGAGGGTGCGGGGAGACGTGTACGCGGACCGTCCGCGCGTGGGGTGCGGGACGCCGTGCGGCGGAGGTGTTTCTGACGGTCCGTCGGAATGTGCGGTTCCATTGAGGCGCGGGTGCCTCACGATTGCAAGGGAAGCGGACCCTTTCCTTCAACGGTTGTGGAAAGTGGCCGAAGTTGCACCCGGGCCCGGAAGGTCACCGCTGACCGGCGGCCGGAGCCATGTTCTGCAGGCCCACCACGCGCAGCAGCTGGAGACGCTCGTACGACTCGGTGCCGGGGCGTGCGGTGTGGACGACGAGGAGCTGGTTGTCGCCGGAGCTGAGCAGGAACTCGCAGTCGAGTTCCAGCAGACCGACCGTGGGGTGCACGAACCGTTTCGTCGCGGAGCGCCGCACGGCGACCTCGTGGGACTCCCAGAGGTCCGCGAACTCCTCGCTCGTGGAGCGTAGTTCGGCCACCAGGGCGGCGGGGGCCGGGTCGTCGGGGCGGGCCGCCGTGACCGCGCGCAGGTTGGCGACGTGGGAGCGGGAGTGCTCGCGGCGGTCCTCGGGTGGGAAGAGGGCGCGGGACCGCGGGTCGGTGAAGAACCGTCGTACGACATTGCGCCCGGGGTCCGCCTCGCCTGTCAGCGCCGCCGCCATCGTGTTCTGCGCGAGCACCTCGCCGTAGTCGGTCATGACCTGCGCGGGTGCGTCGTGCAGCCGGTCGAGGATCAGGAGCAGCCCGGGCCGGACGTGCGGCGAGGCGCTCCCGGCTCGCGGGGGCTCCTCGCCGACCAGGTGGAACAGGTGGTCCCGCTCGTCGCCGGTGAGCCGCAGTGCCCGGGCCAGCGCGCCCAGCATCTGGCGGGAGGGGCGCGGCCCGCGTGACTGTTCGAGCCGGGTGTAGTAGTCCACGGACATGCCCGCGAGCGCCGCCACCTCCTCGCGGCGCAGGCCCGGGGTGCGGCGGCGGGAACCGGCCGTGAGCCCCACGTCGGAGGGCTCCAGACGGGCGCGGCCGCGGCGCAGGAAGTCGGCGAGTTCGGCTCGGTTCACCTCTCCAGCGTGACGCAGGCCGCCGGTCTTATCCAGGCACTGCCGGTCCCTGGATCAGGAGGTCTCTCCCGCTCCGCCCGGCACGGGGGGACGGTGGAGGCCGACGAGAGGAGCAGATCATGCTGACACTGGTGACCGGAGCCACCGGCGAGGTCGGACGCCGCTTCGTACCCCGCCTTCTGCAGCAGGCACCCCCCGGCGACCGGGTACGGGTCCTGGTCCGTGACGAATCCCGGGCGACGGCCCTCGCCGGCCTCACCGGCCCGACCGGCCTCGGGGCCGAGATCGCCGTCGGGGACCTGCGCGACTCCGAGACGCTCGGCAAGGCCCTCGCGGGCGTCGACGCGGTGGTGAACATCGCGGCCGCCTTCCGCGGCGTGCCGGACGAGGAGGCCTGGGCGGTCAACCGCGACGTCGCGGTTGAGCTGGGCCGCGCCGCACTGTCCTCCGGGGTGCGCCGGTTCGTGCAGGTCAGCACCAGTCTGGTGTACGGGACCGGTCGGGGCCGCCCGCTGACCGAGGACGACAAGAGCATGCCGGGCGGCGAGATGTGGGGCGCCTACCCGGCGTCCAAGGCGGAGGCGGAGCGCGGCCTGCTCGCCCTGGAGGGCGGTATGGACGTCCGGATCGGCCGCCTCGCCTTCGTCTACGGGGAGGGCGACCCGCATCTCGCCGCGTCGATGAGGTGGGCCGCGCACTGGGCCGCCGGCCAACGGCTCCAGATGGTCCACCACGCGGACGTCGCCCAGGGACTGAACCGCCTCCTGTACGCCCCCGGCGTGGGCGGCGGCCGGATCTACAACATCGCCGACGACGCCCCCGTCACCGCCGTCGACCTCCACCGGATCAACGGCGTCGAGGTGCCGCCCGCCCTGTACGAGCGCACCGACCCCGACCCCTGGAACGGAATCGTGTCCACCGACCGCATCCGCCACGACCTGGGCTTCCGCCCCGTGTACCCGTCGCTGTGGACGGCCAGGGACGCCGGGGCCCTGTGACCGGGCCCGGCGGTCCCCCGAGGTGACCGCCCGGCCCGCTCGGCCCTAGTCCACCCCCTTGATCCGCCCCACCAGCACCGCCCCCGCGAGCCCGATCACCGCGGCGACCAGGTAGAGCACCCGGTAGCCGCCCAGGTACGTCACGATCGGGGCCGCCAGTACGGGGGCCGCGACCTGGGGGAGGGCGTTGGCGATGTTGATGACGCCGAGGTCCTTGCCGCGGTCGAGAGCCTTCGGCAGGACGTCGGTCATCAGGGCGAAGTCGACGGAGGTGAAGACGCCGAAGCCGATGCCGAGGACGGCCGCGGCGGTGATCGCGCCGGGCCAGGTCTGCCAGCCGGCCAGCGCCGCTGTGGCCACCGCCATCAGGACGCCGGACCAGACCACGAACGGCTTGCGGCGGCCCAGCCGGTCCGACCACACCCCGCCCACCACGACGGTGGCGAGCAGCGTGACCCCGTTCACCGCCGTGAGGATCAGAACACCCTGCTCGGGGTCGCCGTAGTGCAGCCGGTCCCGCAGGTAGTAGAGCAGGTACAGCAGCACGAGGGCGTTGCTGAGGTTGATCAGGAAGCGGGTCAGCCAGGCCCACGCCAGGTCGGGGTGCTCGCGCGGGCTCAGCCGGAACGAGGCGACGAACGCGCGCCCGGACCAGGGCGGGCGGGCGGACACCGGCAGGCGCAGGTCCGGGTAACGCAGCACGTAGGGCAGGACGCCTACCAGCGTGAACACCGCGCACGCCGCGTACCCGCCGCCGGTGCCCCCGGCCACCGTCGCGAGTCCCGTGCCGCCGACCACGCCGAGGATCTGCGCGGCGCCCAGCCAGCCGCCCACGGAACCCCGTTGCAGCCGCGGCACCCGGTCGGGGACGGCAGCGGTGACCGCGGCGAACGCGGCGTTCAGGGTCAGTTGGACCAGGCACCAGCCCGCCGCCATCGTCCACACGCCGCCCGCTCCCGCGAGGAGCAGCAGGGACAGCGCTCCGCCCGCCGCCCCGGCCACGATCCACGGCGTACGGCGGCCCCGGCGCGCGGTCGTACGGTCGGACAGCGCGCCGAAGAGGGGGTTGGCGATCAGTGAGACGACCGCGCCCGCACCCGTCACCCAGGCCAGCATCGCCTCCTTGGACATGCCGGTGCCGGGCGCGAAGTCCTCCGCCTGGGAGGCGAGAAGGATCTGCAGGGGGCCGTACCAGCCCACCCAGATCGCCCCGTTGGCGAGCGAGAGCGCGGAGGTCCAGCCCCGGCCGACCCGTTCGACGGGCTCGGCGAGGGCGGCCACGGGTATGACCGGGTGGTCGGCCGCGGTCATCTCTGGGCCCGCAGGGCGTGCCGCAGCCAGTTGTACGACGCCTTCGGGGTCCGCTCCAGCGTGTCGAAGTCGACGTGCACGAGACCGAAGCGGCGCGCGTACCCCTCCGCCCACTCGAAGTTGTCCATCAGTGACCAGACGAAGTAGCCGCGTACGTCCACACCCTGCTCCAACGCCCGGTGCAGTGCCCGGACATGACCGTCCAGGAAGGCGATCCGCTCCTGGTCGTCGATGCCGTCGTACGAGCAGCCGTTCTCGGTGATGACGACGGGCGGGAGCCGTTCCCCGTAGCGCTCGTGGAAGCCGACCAGCAGCTCGGTGAGCGCCTCGGGCACCACCGGCCAGCCGAAGTCGGTGACCGGGTAGCCCTCCAGTTCCTTGACCGTGAAGGGCAGTTCGGCGGGCAGCGTGAGTCCGCTGAACTCGATCTCCGCGCCCTCGGGAGCGCCTACCTTCGTCGGCTGGTAGTAGTTGATCCCGTACCAGTCGACCGGCTCACCGATGATCTTCAGGTCCGCCTCGACGTCACCGGGCATCAACTCGCCGATGCCGTCGGGGTAGCGGCCCAGCAGGACGGGGTCGGCGAAGAGGCGGTTGAGCAGGAGGTCGTAGAAGTCGGCCGCCTCCACGTCCTCGGTACGGTCCGAGGCCGCCCAGGTCGGGCCGTGCGAGTTGGCGATCCCGATGTCGCCGGCGCCGGCCGCGCGCAGGGCCCGTACGGCGAGACCGTGCGCGAGGAGCTGGTGGTGGGCCACCGGCAGCGCGTCGAACAGGAGCTGCTTGCCGGGGGCGTGCGCGCCGAGCGCGTGGCCCAACAGGGTGTGTTCGGCGGGCTCGTTGAGAGTGATCCACTTCTTGACACGGTCGCCGAGGCGTTCGGCGACGACCGAGGTGTACTCGGCGAACCGCTCGGCGGTGTCCCTGTTCAGCCAGTCGAGTTCCGCCGGCAGGTCCCAGTGGAAGAGGGTCGGTACGGGCCGTATGCCCGCCGCGCACAGGGCGTCGACCAGGCGGTCGTAGAAGTCGAGGCCGCCCGGGGAGTTCACCCGGGGCCAGGAGACCGAGAAGCGGTACGCGTCCACGCCGAGGCCGGCGAGGAGTGCCACGTCCTCGGGGTAGCGGTGGAAGTGGTCGCAGGCCACCGCCGCCGTGGAGGCGTCCTTGATGTGTCCGGGCCCGGCGCTGAAGGCGTCCCACACCGAGGGGGCGCGTTCGTCCACGGCCCCCTCGATCTGGTGGGCCGAGGTGGACACGCCCCAGAGGAAGCCGGACGGGAACTGCGGGAGGGGGATCGTCGCCATGCGCGCGATCATCTGTACCGGCGGTAACGGAAGTCAACGGTTCGGCGTGACCGCGTTCGGCGGCCTCCGTCAGGCGTTCCCCGTCTGGCGTTTTCCCGTCAGGCCGTGAGGCGTCCTCCGCCGGGCCGTGGGGCCGTCCGCGCCGGCCGTGAGGCGTCCTCCGTCAGCCGTCCTCCGTCAGGCGCCTTCCTTCAGTACCCGTGAGATCAGCTCGCGCTGCTCCTCCGTCAGTGCGGGGTCGGCGGCGTAGACCGTCTTCCCGTCCACGGTGATCCGATAGTTGAAGCCGTCGGGGACGCCGGCCGGGGGCGTGCCCCGGCCGGCATCGAGTGCCCGCTCGGCCAGGGCGTGCCACTCGGGGGCGTCCGGCCGTGCCGAGGTGTCCACCTCGCCACGGCGCTCGATGCCCGCGAACCCGCCCGTGCGCCGCACTTCGATACGCATGGGTCCTGTCTAGTACGAGTCGGGCGCCCGAGGCCAGGCCTTCGGGCTACGGGTCCGGGACTTGCGGGACCCGGGCCGCCGGTCCGGGGCTGCCGGTCCGGAGCTGCCGTCCCGTCCGGGGCTTACGCGGACGGGACTCCGACCTGCTCCCAGGCCTTCGTCACGGCCAGCAGTTCCTCCCCGTCGTTGTACCGGGTCCGCGCGGCGGCGAGCGTGAGCCGCGCGAAGTCCGAGAAGAGGGCCTGCTGGGGCAGCTCCCCGCCGGTGAGGACGTCGTACCAGATCTGTCCGGCCCGCTCCCAGGCGTGGCCGCCGAGTGCCTGGGCGACGAGGTAGAAGGCGTGGTTGGGGATGCCGGAGTTGATGTGGACGCCGCCGTTGTCGCGGCCGGTGCTGACGTAGCCGTCCATCGTCCCGGGCTGCGGGTCCTTGCCGAGGGCGTGGTCGTCGTACGCGGTGCCTGGCGCCTTCATGGAGCGCAGGGCGGTGCCGCTGATCCGCGGGGCGAGCAGACCGGCGCCGATCAGCCAGTCGGCCTCGGTGGCGGTCTGGCCGAGCGTGTACTGCTTGATCAGCGAGCCGAAGACGTCCGACATGGACTCGTTCAGGGCGCCCGGCTGGCCGAAGTAGGTGAGGTTCGCCGTGTACTGGGTGACGCCGTGGGTCAGTTCGTGGCCGATGACGTCGACCGGGATGGTGAAGTCGAGGAAGATCTCGCCGTCGCCGTCGCCGAACACCATCTGCTCGCCGTTCCAGAAGGCGTTGTTGTAGTTCGTGTCGAAGTGCACGGTCGCGTCGAGCGGCAGGCCCTCGCCGTTGATCGAGGTGCGGTGGTAGGCGTTCAGGTAGAGGTCGAAGGTCGCGCCGAGACCGGCGTACGCGCGGTTGACCGTGGCGTCCTTGCCCGGCTTGTCGCCCTCGCCGCGGACCTTCTTGCCGGGGAGGTCCTGGCGATGACGGGCGTCGTAGATCGTGCGGTGCGGTGTGTGCTCGTCGGCTCCCGCGGGCGCGGGCACGGCCGGCGCGCCGAGGACGGTGGTCAGCCGCCGGTGGGTGCGCTCGTACGCGTCGCGCTCCAGGGTCTGGCGCGCGGGACCGGAGAGCGCCGGGTCCTCGTGCTGGGCGAGCTTGTCGAGGACGTGTGGCGGCACGATGGTGCAGTGGACGGGCTCGAAGCCCCCGTTGGTCGTCATGCCCGGCACCCTTGCACTGAGTGACTTGCATGTCACTACGTGCAACCATGATTGGTGAAATGCGGAGATAAGGAGCCTGGGATTCCGCCTGGAAGTGGTATGGCGCACTTTTTGTACCTTTTGGGAGGCGCGATCCCGCATACTGATACAGCCCTCCGTACGGAGCGCCGCTCCGCTACGCTGCGGAGCATCATGCGTTTCGGGCTGCTTCTCCTTAGCTGCCGCGGCGAGGGCCTGTAGTCGAGGCCGACCCCCTCCCCGCGGAGTCTGGCGTTGCGCCGTCGGCCGTCCTTTCGGACATCCTGAGGAGCCTACGCATCATGGCGAAGAGCCAGAGCAGCCAGCACACGCGCCCGAACCGTCAGCGTCCCACGTCGATGCCGGTCCACAAGTACGGGCAGTACGAGCAGGTCGACATCTCCGACCGCGACTGGCCGAACAACCGGATCACCGTCGCCCCCCGCTGGCTCTCCACGGACCTGCGCGACGGCAACCAGGCCCTGATCGACCCCATGTCGCCCGCGCGCAAGCGCGAGATGTTCGACCTGCTGGTGAAGATGGGCTACAAGGAGATCGAGGTCGGCTTCCCGGCGTCGGGCCAGACGGACTTCGACTTCGTCCGGTCGATCATCGAGGACGAGACCGCGATCCCGGACGACGTCACGATCTCCGTACTGACCCAGGCCCGCGAGGACCTGATCGAGCGGACCGTCGAGTCGCTGAAGGGCGCCAAGCGCGCCAACGTGCACCTGTACAACGCCACCGCCCCGGTCTTCCGCCGTGTCGTCTTCCGCGGCTCCAAGGACGACATCAAGCAGATCGCCGTGGACGGCACCCGCCTGGTCGCCGAGTACGCGGAGAAGCTGCTGGGCCCCGAGACCGAGTTCGGGTACCAGTACAGCCCCGAGATCTTCACCGACACCGAGCTGGACTTCGCCCTGGAGGTCTGCGAGGCGGTCATGGACGTCTGGCTGCCCGGTCCGGGCCGCGAGATCATCCTCAACCTGCCCGCCACGGTGGAGCGTTCGACCCCCTCCACGCACGCGGACCGCTTCGAGTGGATGGGCCGCCACCTGTCCCGCCGCGAGTACGTCTGCCTGTCGATCCACCCCCACAACGACCGCGGTACGGCCGTCGCCGCCGCCGAACTGGCGCTGATGGCCGGCGCCGACCGCGTCGAGGGCTGCCTGTTCGGCCAGGGTGAGCGCACCGGCAACGTCGACCTGGTCACCCTGGGCATGAACCTGTTCTCGCAGGGCGTCGACCCGCAGATCGACTTCTCCGACATCGACGAGATCCGCCGTACGTGGGAGTACTGCAACCAGATGGAGGTCCACGCGCGCCATCCGTACGCGGGCGACCTGGTCTACACGTCCTTCTCCGGCTCCCACCAGGACGCCATCAAGAAGGGCTTCGACGCGATGGAGGCCGACGCGGCCGCCAAGGGCGTCACCGTCGACGACATCGAGTGGGCCGTCCCGTACCTGCCCATCGACCCGAAGGACGTCGGCCGCTCCTACGAGGCCGTCATCCGCGTCAACTCGCAGTCGGGCAAGGGCGGTATCGCGTACGTCCTGAAGAACGACCACAAGCTGGACCTGCCGCGCCGGATGCAGATCGAGTTCTCGAAGATCATCCAGGCGAAGACGGACGCCGAGGGCGGCGAGGTCACGCCGAAGGACATCTGGGCGACCTTCCAGGACGAGTACCTGCCCAACCCCGCCAACCCGTGGGGCCGTATCCAGGTCAGGACCGGCCAGTCCACCACGGACAAGGACGGCGTGGACACCCTGACCGTCGAGGCCACGGTCGACGGTGCCGACACCGTCCTGAGCGGCACCGGCAACGGTCCGATCTCCGCCTTCTTCGACGCCCTGCAGTCCATCGGCGTCGACGTGCGCCTGCTTGACTACCAGGAGCACACGATGAGCGAGGGCGCCTCCGCGCAGGCCGCGTCGTACATCGAGTGCGCGATCGGCGACAAGGTCCTGTGGGGAATCGGCATCGACGCGAATACGACACGTGCCTCGCTGAAGGCCGTCGTCTCCGCGGTCAACCGAGCGGCCCGCTGACCTCGTTCACCTGGTTCTTTCCGGCCCCGTCCGCCTTTCGAGGCGGGCGGGGCCCGGTCGTATCCCGGCCAATCCATGTGCAGGTCACGAGCAGGTCTCGTCCTAGGTACTGACTACACCTCGACAATGTGGCTAACATCACGCCAGCACGGCGATGTTGCCGTGCGGGTACCTCCCACGCCTTTGAGGCTGTGGGGGAGTTACGGAGGTGTGCGACGTGCTGCCAGGATGGGGACGAAACGGTCGTGCAGTTCAGGTTCCCCGCATCCTGGGCACCCGTACCGCGTGGAGCACCGTGGGCGACGGCGAGTTCTTCTGCCCCGGCTGCGGTGGCGACCGCAACTACCAGCGGCTCGCCGGCCGACGCCGCTTCACTCTTCTGGGTGTTCCCGTGCTCCCGCGCGGCGAGACGGGGCCGGTCGTCGAATGCGCCGCCTGCCGGCACCACTACGGCGCCGACGTCCTCGACCACCCCACCACCACCCGCTTCTCCGCGATGCTCCGCGACGCCGTCCACACCGTCGCCCTCGCGGTCCTCGCTGCGGACGGAGGCTGCGCCCGCGCGTCCCTGGAGACCGCCGCCGCGGCCGTTCGCTCGGCCGGCTTCGACGACTGCACGGAGGACCAGCTCGGAGCCCTCGTCGAGGCCCTCGCCGCCGACACGGGCCGCTTCTTCGGCGAGCCCTGCGGAGCGAGCCTGGCCATAGAGCTCCACGAGGCCCTGGACCCGCTGGCCCCGCACCTCGCCCCGACGGGCCGTGAGGCGATCCTGCTCCAGGGCGCCCGCATCGCCCTCGCCGACGGCCCGTACACCCCCGCCGAACGCGACGTCCTCGCCACCGTGGGCGCGGCCCTGACGATCTGCTCGGACGACGTGACCCGCCTCCTGGCGACGGCACGGACGCCGTCGTAGTCCCGTCCAGCCTCCCGCCTCCCGCCTCCTGGCGACGGCACGGACACCGTCGTAGTCCCGTCCGGCCTCCCGCCTCGTGCCTCCCGCCTCCTGGCGACGGCACGGACGCCGTCGTAGGTGATCCGGGCCGCTCTCCGCGCCTGTCGCGGCGCCCGAGCCCTCGCCACCGTGAGCCGCCCGCGCCCTGGTCGCCGTGAGCTGCCCGTGCGCTTGTCGTCGTGAGTCGTCCGTGCCCCGGCTGCCGTGAGCCACCTGGGCCTCGTCGCCGTGAGTAACCCGTGGGTGCAACGCCGGTGCGACGCCCGGGCTCAAGTCCCGGCCCGGGTCCGCCCGATCCACTTCCTGAGCCGCCCGCCCTCCCGCACAATTGCTCCGTGCGCTGAAGGGGGGAGCGGCATGCGGGCGGGAGTGCGCTGGGCGGTGGCGATCGGGCTGGCTCTCGTCGGCTTCGGCGCCACCTTCGTGGTCTTCTTCGCCGCCGGGCTGCCCCTGCTGCCCGCCGCGGAGGGCGACCGCGCCTCGGTCGCCGCCGGTGCCGGCACGGTCGTCGCCGCCGCGATCACCGCGTGGAGCGCCTGGTACGCCACCCACCGCTCCGAACCCGCCCCGGCCGCGGACGCCCCGGTCCGCCTCGACTTCGCCCACTCGACCATCTCCGTCACCGCGAACGGACACCCCGCCCGGCCCGTGGGAACCGTCGTCCGCATGGGCGACCTGCCGCGACGTCCCGTCGGTTTCCAGCCGCGTGAGGACCTCGTCGCCGAACTCGCCCGGACCGCGGCCGGCCATCGCCTGGCCGTCGTCCGCACGGTGACCGGCACCCGCGGCGTGGGCAAGACCCAGCTCGCCGCCGCCTACGCCCGTCTGCGGATCGAGGACGAGTGGCCGGTCATCGCCTGGATCAACGGCGAGACCCGGGGGCAACTGGTCTCCGGGCTGGCCGAGTTGGCGGCCCAGCTCGGCGTGCGCGCGTCCGGTGAGGAGGCGGAGACCTCGGCGCGTGCGGCGTTGACCTGGATCGGCCGAAGCGACGAGCGGTGCCTGTTGGTCGTGGACAACGCCACCGACCCGGACGAGGTCGCCGGCTGGCTGCCCACCGTGGGCCGGGCCGAGGTGGTGGTCACGACCACCTCGCGGGCCTTCGGGCACATCGCGGTGGGCGGACAGGTCGACGTGGGGGTCTTCAGCCCGGAGGAGGCGCTGTCCTTCCTCCAGGAACGCACCGGGCTCGACGACCCGGCGGGCGCCCGTGAACTCGCCGAGGAACTGGGGCGGTTGCCCGTCGCCCTGGCCCAGTCCGCAGCCGTGATCAGGAGTGAGCACATCGGGTACGGCGGGTGTCTGAGCCGGCTGCGGACGATGCCGGTGGCCCAGCTGCTGGCCGCCGTCCCCGGCGAGCGGTATCCGCACCGGATGGCCGAGGCCGTGCTCCTGTCCGTCCAGCAGGTGGAGTCGCACGACGACACCGGGCTGGTGAGGCCGCTGCTGGACGCCCTCGCCCTGCTGTCTCCCTCGGGCGTGCCGCATCCCCTGCTGCACGCGGTCGCCCGATGCCACGCCCCGGACTCCTCCCCGGCCGCCGACCGCGCCGTCGGCCGCCTGGTCGAGGCCTCGCTGGCCACCCGGATGGGCACCGACAGTGTGGCCGTGCACCGGCTCACCCAGCGGGTGCTCCAGGACCGGGCGCGGGCCGAGGAGACGCTCGCCGGGGCGGCGGCGACGGTGGGGGAGTGCCTGGTGGAGGAGGTGTTCGACCTCGCTGAGGCATGGGACCGGCGGGAGGAGGGAGGTCCGCTGGCCGACCAGATCGACGCACTGTGGAATGCCACCGTCATCGCTCTCACCACGCTCGACGAGGCCTGCACGACCCGGCTCGCCGGGCTGCGCGGCTGGATGGCCCGATACCTGTACGAGGTCGGGGAGTCCGTCCGCGCCCTCGACGCCGCCGAAGAGACCCTGCTTTGCCTGGAGACGGCCCTGGGGACCGGGTCCGAGGCGGTGCTCACCGCACTGAGGTCTCTGGCTCTCGTCCGGGAACGGGCCGGTCGCGCCGAAGGCGTCGTCACGGTCCGCCGACGGCTTCTCGACCTGTACGAACAGAGCCACGGCCGCGACGCCGAGGAGACGCTCGCCGCCCGCGCCGCGCTGGCCTGGGCGCACCGCTGGGCGGGGCACTTCGATCTGGCCGTGGCCATGTTCGAGGCCCTGGCCGAGGACGTGGAGCGGCTCAACGGGCCGGACCACACCGACACCCTCAACGCGCAGGGTGACCTCGCGGAGGTCTACGCCTCGGCGGGCCGGCTTTCGGAGGGGTTCGCCGTGTCGGAGTCCCTGCGCGCGCGGCTGATGCCGGCGGACGCGGTCGACCCGTTCCGAAACGCCGACGAGGTGAGCCGCCTCGCGGACTTCTACGACTCCGCGGGGCGGGCCGCCGAGGGCGCGGCGCTGCTGCGCCGGCTGCTGGCGGAGCGGGAGGCGGGCGAGGGCCCGGACGCGTCGGAGAGCTTGTGGATCAGGAACCGGCTGGCCTGGAACTGCATGTCCGCCGGACTGTACGACGAGGCGCTGGACGTCGCCGCCCGTGCGCTGAGGGACGTGGAACGGCTCTTCACCGACGATCCGCAGTCCGTCGCGACCGTACGGGAGACGTACGCGAACTGCCTGACGCAGTTCGAGCGTTACGACGAGGCCCTGACGGAACTGCGCAGGAACGTCGACGACCTGACCTCCCTGCACGGGCCCGACCACCCCGATGTCCTCGGAGCCCGCAGGTCGGTCGTGCGCGCACTGGGGAACGCGGCGAGGTACCGCGAGGCACATGAACAGACCGGGCAGCTCCTCGCGGACTACGAACAGTCGCTGGGCGCCGACGACACCGCCACTCTGCGCGTCCGCAGTTCGTATGCCTCAGCCTGCGGCGAAGCGGAACAGCACGCCGAGGCGCTCGACGCGGCGCGGCAGTCCCTGGCGGACGCCCTGCGCGTGCACGGTCCAGGGCACCCGTGGACGCTGGGCTGCCGGATCGACCTGGCCCGTGCCCTGAGCCGGGCCGCGCGGTACGGGGAGGCCGAGGCCCTGCTCCAGGAGACGCGCGAGGAGATCGCGCGCCGGCTGGGGGCCAGACATCCTCTGCTGTTCCGTGCCGATGACGTGCTGGCCACGGTGCTGCTGCGGCAGGCGCGCTGGCAGGAGGCCCGGGACCTGCGGGCCCGCGCCCTGGAGGAACGCATCGCCCAGCACGGGGCCGACGACGGCGCCGTCCCGTGGGCGTCCGTCGCCCTCGGTGAAGCCGAGCTGTGGCTCAAGGACTTCGACAGTGCCCTGCCGCGCTACCGCGAAGCGCTGGCCGCGGTGGAGCGGCGCATGGGCGCCGGGCACCGCCACACCATCGTCATGCGGCGCCGACTGGCCGGCGCCTACGCGTCCGCCTACCGCGTACCGGAGTGGCTGGCGACGCTCACGCAAGTGGTCGAGGATTACCGGGAGTTCTATGGTGAGCAGCACCATTGGACCCTGGTGGTGCGTTCCGAGCGGGCCGACGCCGTGCGACGATCCGGGAGGAGCCGGCAGGCGCTCCGGCTGCGGCGCGCCCTGTACGCCGACTATGTGCGCGCGCTCGGAGCGGAACACCCGTACACCGTCGAGTTGCTGGACGACATGGCGGACGACTGCCGCAGGGCCAACCGCCGATTCAAGGCGCTCCGGCTGCGCCGCCGGGTCCTGGCCCTCGCGGTCGCCAGGACCGGTCCGGACAGTGCGGAGAGCATCCTTGCGCACCGACGCCTCGGAGGCGCCTACTGGTCGGTCGGGCTGGTGTGGAGGTGTGCCCGTGTGCAGCGCCGGCTGATGGACACCGTGCTCCGCCTGCACGGCCCCGACCACCCGGTGACACTGGAGCAGCGCTGGTTCCTGGCAGGGAGCCTGCGTGCCACCGGCAGACTGGGCCGGTCGCTCGCCGTCTACCGGACCAACGTCGTCGCCCACCAAAGGCTGTACGGCGCCGATCATGGTCAGACGCTCGGCGCCCGCCAGGTGGAGGCCAACGCCCTGCGTCTGACCGGCCGCGTCCGCGGAGCCGTGACTGCCCACGCGGAACTCGTCGCCGACTCCGCCCGTGTCCACGGCCCCGATCACCCCCTCACCTGGTACCGGCGCCTGGCCCACGCGTACGCCGTCCTCTGGTCCGGCCATCCCCGCCGCGCCCACCGCCTGTGCGTGCCCGTGTTCGACGTGGGCCGGCGCATTCTCGGCCCGGACCACCCCGACGTCCGCAGGGGAACCCGTAAGTTCGCCCTCCTCGCGCTGGCCACCGGCCACCCGCGGACGGCGCTGGACGCCTACCGCCGGAGTACTCCCCGGGGAGTAGTGGCAGCCGTGGGCCACCCGGCGCAGTAGGGTCCGGCTCGCCCTTGCGCCCGACGAAAGGCGCCTCCCGCCCCGGAAGTCTGGATCCGTAAGCAGACATCCGTACCGAAGGGAGGTCCCTGTCCATGGGGGCCGGAGAAACAAGTACGCGGGTGCGGTGGCGGGCCGTGCCGTGGGCGGTGCTCGCCCTGTGGATCGGGCTGCTGGCCGCAGTCGGGCCGTTCGCGGCGAAGCTCTCGGACGTGCAGCACGACCGTGCCGTCGACTATCTGCCGTCGAGCGCGGACTCCACGCGGGTCGCGAAGACCGAGGACCGGCTGCCCGGCGGGGAGGCGACCCAGCTGGTGCTCGTCTACCACCGCGACGGGGGCCTCCGCTCCGCCGACCGGGACACCGCGGCCCGCCAGGTCGCCGCGATCACCCGGGCGAACCCGCTCACCGGCACCCCCGAGGCCGTGCCGTCCCCCGACGGCAGCACGCTGATGTACGCGGTCGCCAGTACCGCGCCCGGCACCGACGAGAAGAAGCGCGACGCGTTCGTGAACGACGTACGCGATGTCGCCCGGGGAACCGACGGGATGAGCGTCGTCGTCGGCGGGCCCGGCGCACTGGCCACCGACGCCGGCGAGGTCTACAACTCGCTCGGCGGACCGCTGCTCTACACCACCGTCGCCGTCGTGGCGATCCTGCTGATCCTCATCTACCGCAGCCCGCTGCTGTGGCTCGTGCCGCTCGCCGTCGCGGGCGTCGCCGACTATCTGTCGATGGGCGTCGCCTACGGACTCCACCAGGCGTTCGGCACCAGCGTCTCCGGCCAGAGCTCGGGCGTGATGACGATCCTCGTCTTCGGCGCCGGCACCGACTACGCCCTGCTGATCATCTCCCGGTACCGGGAGGAACTGCGGCGCGTGGAACGGCCCTACGACGCCATGAAGGAGGCCCTGCGCGGCTGCGGACCCGCCGTGCTCGCCTCCTCCGGCACCGTCGCCGCCGGACTGCTGTGCCTGCTCGCCGCCGACCTCAACAGCAGCCGGGGCATGGGCCCGACGGGCACCGTGGGCGTGCTCTGCGCCCTGGTCGCCATGCTGACCCTGCTGCCCGCCGTACTCGTCCTGCTCGGGCGGCGGGTGTTCTGGCCGCTCGTCCCCGCCTACGGCACCGAGCCCAAGCAGCGGCGGAGCCTGTTCTCCGCGATGGGGTCCTCCGCCGGCCGTCGGCCGCTCGTCGTCCTCGCCGGTGGAGCCGTCCTGCTCGGGGCGCTCGCCCTCGGCGCGCTGAACCTGCCCGGCCCGCTGAAGCAGCAGGACTCCTTCGCCCACCGGCCCGACTCCGTCGCCGCGATGGAGACCCTCGCCCGCGCCTACCCGGGGCGGGGCACCCAGCCGATCACCGTGATCACCCCCACCGGGCGGATGGACACGACGCTGGCCTCGGTGCGCGCTCACGCCGGTGTCGCGAGCGCCGAACGCGGACGCAGCGGCGGGGGCTGGACGGAGATCTCCGTCATCGCGCGCGGCGCCCCCCAGTCGGCGGCCGAGACCGCCACGATCAAGGCCCTGCGGGCGGACCTCGGCGGATCGTACGTCGGTGGCCCGAGCGCCCAGCAGATCGACCTCCAGGACACCGACGCCCGCGACCGGCTCGTCGTCGTACCGATCGTCCTCGTCTCGGTGCTGCTGATCCTGGTCCTGCTGCTGCGCTCCCTCGTCGCCCCGCTGCTGCTCGTCGCCGCCGTCATCGCGGTGTGGGGAGCGGCGCTCGGCATCGGCGGCTTCGTCTTCGGCCCGCTGCTCGGGTTCGAGGGGACGGATCCCGGCCTCGGTCTGCTGTCCTTCGTGTTCCTGGTCGCCCTCGGCGTCGACTACGGGATCTTCCTCATGCACCGGATGCGGGAGGAATCCCTCTCCGGTGCCGAGCCCGCCACCGCCGCGCTCACCGCGCTGCGCACCACGGGAGGCGTGATCGCCTCGGCCGGCCTCGTCCTCGCGGCCACCTTCGCGGTGCTCACGAACATGGGGCTCCTCCAGCTCGTCGAGCTCGGCTTCGTCATCTCGGTCGGTGTGCTGCTCGACACCTTCCTCGTCCGTACCTACCTGGTGACCAGCGCGAGCGTGGCACTGGGACGGAGGATGTGGTGGCCGGGCGGCCTCTCGCACAAGCCGGACACCGAGACGGCCGGGAAGCAGGAGCCCGTCGCCGTAGGCTGAGCAGCCCGGCAGCCCGGCAGCCCGGCAGCCCGGCAGCCCGGCAGCCCGGCAGCCCGGCAGCCCGGCAGCCCGGCAGCCCGGCAGCCCCCTGCGCACACAACGGACATCGGGCGCCCCTCCCTCCCGGAGGGGCGCCCCCTCACGGAGGACGAAGCGGTGGACGTCAAACGCATGCTGAACCTCACCGGCCTCGGAAACCGGGTGAACGCCGCCCCGGCGCGGGTCCTGCGCCAGGACGCGCTGCTCGCCGGCGTGCTGCTGATCCTCGACATCACCGTGGCCCTCACCGTGCACGCCGACGGCCGGCGAACGGACGCGCTCGGCTGGAGCCTGCTGATCGCCGCGCACATCCCGGTGATCTGGCGGCGGCGCGCCCCGCTCGCCGCGTTCCTCGCGCTCGTCGCCTGCGTCGCCCCGTACCACGCACTCGACTTCAACCACAACGCGCCGCTGCTCGTCTCGATGACCGCGCTGTTCACCGTCGCCGCCACCGGGCGCCCGCTGCGCTCCCTGGTCATCGGCACCGGGGTCGTCGGGATCATGCTCGTGGTCAAGTTCGGGCAGGGCACCGCCGAGGGCACCCAGGCGCTGCGCGTCACCGGCTGGATCGTCTCGTTCATCGTTCTCGGCGTGTGCGTCCGGGTGCACAGGCAGTACTTCGCCTCGGTCGTCGAACGCGCCGAGCGCGCCGAACGCACCCGTGAGGAGGAGGCCCGCCGCCGGGTCGCCGAGGAACGACTGCGCATCGCCCGGGACCTGCACGATCTGCTCGCCCACAGCATCACCCTGATCGGCGTGCAGACCTCCGTCGCCGCGCACGTGCTGGCCGCCGACCCCGACCGCCTCGACCGTAAGGCCGTCGCCAAAGCCCTCGAAGACATCTCCGAGACCTGCCGGAGCGCGCGCGGCGAACTGCGGACCACGCTGGAGGTGCTGCGCGACTCCGAGCACGGCGGCAGCGACGGGCGGGGGCCGCTGCCCGGCCTCGACGGGGTACCCGATCTGGTGGCGGCGGCCCGTTCGGCGGGCGCCAGGGTGGAGACGCCGGCCGCGCTACGGGCGGACGGCGTTCCCTCCGCCGTGGGCGCCGCCGGCTATCGCATCGTCCAGGAGGCGCTGACCAACGCCGTACGGCACGCGGGCCCCGGGGTGAGCGTCCGCGTGGATCTGAGCACGGACGGCTGGGCGCTGCGCGTGACGGTCACGGACGACGGCATCGGCGACGCGGGCGGTCCGCCCGGTTTCGGCCTGGTGGGGATGCGGGAGCGGGCTCGTAGCGTGGGCGGCACGGTGGAGACCGGGACGTGGGAAGGGGGCGGATTCGCGGTGGTGGCGGTACTGCCCCTGCGCACGATGCTGCCGGAACAGCGGACGGCGGGGGAGCGGAAGACGGCGACGGACGGCGAGGACCGGCTCGGAGCGCCGGGCGCTTCCGATCCCGTACGCGATTCCGAAGCCGGACGTGAGTCCGGTCCTGTACGTGACTCCGATCCCGTACGTGCGTCCGGTCCCGTCCGGGCCGCCGATGACGTACGCCGTCCCGGGCCCGATTCCGTGGCCGTGTCCGAGCCCGGAGGGGGTGAGACCCGATGACCATCCGTGTGGTCCTCGCCGATGACCAGAACCTCGTGCGGGCCGCGTTCGCCATGCTCGTGGAGTCGGCGCGGGACATGGAGGTGGTCGGACAGGCGGCCACCGGGCGGGAGGCCGTCGAGCTGGCCCGCACCGAGCGGGCCGACCTGATCGTGATGGACATCCGCATGCCCGACCTGGACGGCATCGAGGCGACCCGGCTCATCGCGGCCGACGAGAACCTGGCCGGGGTCAGGGTGCTCGTGCTCACCACCTACGACACCGACGAGCACATCGTGGAGGCGCTGCGCGCGGGCGCCTCCGGCTTCCTGGTGAAGGACACCCGGCCCGCCGAACTCCTCGACGCGATCCGCACGGTGGCCGCCGGGGACGCGCTGCTCTCACCGGGCCCCACCGCCCGGCTGGTCGCCCGCTTCCTGCGCACGCCGTCGGTTCCCGCGCTCACGGCGGGCGGCCCCGAGGCGCTCTCCGAGCGCGAGCGCGAGGTGCTCACCCTGGTCGCTCGCGGCCTCAACAACACCGAGATCGCGGCTGCGTTGGGGCTCAGCCCGCTCACCGCGAAGACCCATGTCAGCCGCATCATGGGCAAGCTGGGCGCCCGCGACCGGACCCAGCTCGTCATCGTGGCGTACGAGTCGGGCCTGGTGACCCCGGGAGACGCGGGCGGGGCCTGACCCGGTGTCCGCCCGACGTACCTGCCGTACCGGGCGGAACTGCCGTACCCGACACGCCTGACGTTCCGTCAGAACGAACTGACGTTTCATCACCACGTCGTGAAAGCACGGGTATTGCTGTGGCGCCCGGGGCAGATTAGGTTCACGGGACATCCCACGTCCCACGTTCCATGTCCGATGCAGTTGACGCAGTCCAGGGAGTGCCATGACCAGCATGAGCCGCATGCTCGCGTTCGCAGCCACCGCCGGACTCCTCACCAGCCTCACCACCCTCGCCGCCACCGGCACCGCCTCTGCCTCGCCCCTCACCGGCGGGGGCTGCACCTCCTCCGTCCCGTACACAGCGGGCCAGGAGGGCTACGACACCTACCGCATCCCCGCGACCGTCATGACCCGGGCCGGCACGCTGCTCGCCTTCGCCGAGGGGCGGCACAGCGGCGCCGGTGACACCGGGAACATCGACGTCGTCCTCAGACGGTCGTTCGACGGCGGCTGCACCTGGAGCCCGCTCCGCGTCGTCGCGTCCGGCGGCGGCGACACCCGCGGCAACCCGGCGCCGGTGGTGGACCCCAGGACCGGCCGGATCGTCCTGCTCACGTCCTACAACAGCGGCGCGGTGACCGAGGCGCAGATCATGCGGGGCGAGGTCACGGCGGAGCAGAGCCGACGCGTCTTCGTCCAGACCAGCCGGGACGACGGGCGGCACTTCTCCGCCCCGCGGGACATCACGGCCCAGACGAAGCTGCCGGGCTGGCGCTGGTACGCCACCGGCCCCGGCCACGCGATCGCCCTGCGCCACGGACCGCACGCCGGGCGCCTGGTCGTGCCCGCCAACCACTCCGCCGCCCCGCCCACCGGGTCCGCCGACACCGGTCAGGAGCCCAAGTACTACGGAGCGCACGCGCTCTACAGCGACGACGGCGGGATCACCTGGCGGCTCGGCTTCGTCGACGACTCGTACGACGGGATCGACAACGCCAACGAGAGCTCGGTTGCCGAACTCCCCGACGGGCGGCTCTACTTCACCTCGCGCGACCAGAACGGCACCAGTCCCGGCAACCGCCTCGACTCCTACTCCAGCGACGGCGCCGAAACCCTGGACCGCCCCTTCGCCGTCCAGCCCACCCTGACCGACGTCCCCGTCGTCCAGGGCAGCGTCCTCCAGCTGACCGGCCGCCTCGCCCCTCTCCTCTTCTCGGGCCCCTCCGTCCCCACCGTCCGCCAGTCCATGGCCGTCTGGCGCAGTACGACCGCCGGCGCGTCCTTCGTGAAGGCGACCACCCTGTCCACCCGGCGAGCCGCCTACTCGGACCTCGTCCAGCTCGGCGCCTCCCGGGTCGGCATCCTCTACGAGACCGGTGTCACGGGACCGTACGAGAGCGTCGAGTTCAGGCGGCTGCCGGTGAGCGGGCTGCTGGAGTAGAGGTGTCCGGCCCCGACCGGAGCAGCGCGGTGTCCGGCCCCGGCTAGAGCAGCCCCGCCGAGGCCAGGTACTTCCCGACCCGCTCGACCTCGCCCTGCGACAGCGGCACCTGGGGTTCCGCCGTCGCGGGGCAGTCGATGACGCCCCGCAGGAACAGCGCGGCCTTGAAGGCGCCGAGGGCCGAGGAACTGCCGCCCATCCGGGCCTGGTCGCCGACGCCCACCAGGCCGAACAGCTCGCACAGCCGCTCCTGCTCCGCCCGTGCCCGCTCCCAGTCGCCCGCCGCGCACAGCTCGTACAGCCGTACATAGCCCGCCGGGTCCACATTGGCCAGGCCGGGGACCGCGCCGTCCGCGCCGAGGGCCAGGGCCGAGTCGACGACCACCTCGGAGCCGGTGAGCACGGTGAAGCCGGTGACGCCGGAGCGGATACGAGCGCCGGTGACGACCGTACGGAAGGCGCCGAGGTCGCCGCTGGAGTCCTTGAGCCCGGCCAGCACACCGTCGGCGGCGAGTTCGAGGACCAGTTCGGGGCTCAGCTTGGTGTGGACCGAGGCCGGCAGGTCGTACGCGAACACGGGGAGCGACGCGCGGGCGGCGACGAGGCGGAAGTGGCGGGCGATCTCCGCGGGATGGGTGCGCGTGTAGAAGGGGGCCGTGACGACGATCGCGTCCGCGCCCGCGGCGCGGGCGGTGTGCGCGTGGTCCAGGACGCGGGGCGTCGTCATGTCGATCGCCCCTACCAGCACGGGGAGTTGACCGGCGACATGCCCCACCGCCGTCTCCACCACCAGTCTGCGCTGCGCGTCCGTCAGATAGGCCACCTCGGACGTCGAGCCGAGGACGAACAGGGCGTGCACCCCGCCGTCCACCAGATGGTCGATCAGTCTGGTGAGCGACGGGACGTCCACCTCGCGGTCCGGTGTCAGGGGCGTGCAGACGGGCGGTACGACACCGGTCAGCGGGGCGGGGAAGGTCATCAAGGCTCCCGGATGTGCTGCTGGAACGGAACGTCGGCCATGGCGGCGGACTCGGCGGCGGACTCGGCCTGCGCGACCAGGGTGCGCGTCGACCGGCCCTCCTCGACAGGATGGTGACACCGGAAGCGGTGACCCGGGGTCGACGCGGCCGTGAACTCCGGCATCCGGGTCGCACACTCCCCGTCCGCCTTCCAGCACCGGGTACGGAAGGGGCAGCCGCGCGGCGGGCGCGTCGCCGAGGGGACGGGACCGGTCAGCGGAATCGGCTCGATCGGATCCAGCAGGCCCGGGGTCGCCGAGAACAGCGCCCGGGTGTACGGGTGACGGGAGCCGTCGGTGACCTCGTCGGCCGGTGACTCCTCCACGATCCGGCCCAGGTACATCGTGATCACCCGGTCGCTCATCCGGCGCACGGTCTGGATGTCGTGGGACACGAACACCAGCGCCAGGCCGAGGCGTTCCTTCAGATCGAGGAGGAGGTTGAGGATCTGCGCGCGGACCGACACGTCCAGCGCGCTCGTCGGCTCGTCCGCCACCACCAGGTCGGGATCCAGCGCCAGCGCGCGGGCGATCGCCACCCGCTGGCGCTGACCGCCGGAGAGCTGGCCGGGCAGCGCGTCCGCGAGCGCCCGGGGCAGGCCGACAAGCGACATCAACTCCTTCACCCGGTCGGCCCGTTCGGCCGAGGTGCCGCGCCGGTGCACATCCAGCGGGTCGCGCAGGATCCGGCGTACGGGCAGCCGACGGTTCAGAGCCGTCGACGGGTCCTGGAAGATCATGCCGGTACTGGCGCCGACGGCCGTGCGGCGCTCGTCCGGCTTCATGGACCACAGGTCACGGCCGCGGAAGGTCACGCTGCCGGAGGTCGGCCGCTGCACCCCCACCAGCACCTTCGCGAGCGTCGACTTGCCGCAGCCCGACTCGCCGACGACGCCGATCGTCTCGCCGGGCACGATGGTGAGATCGGCGCCGGTCAGGGCGTACACCCGGTCCCTGGTGAACACACCGCCGCTGCGCGCCTTGTGGACGACATGCGCGTCGCTGAGCCGGACGAGCGCGTCCGTCCGGCGGGCCTCGGCCTCCCGCACCGGCGCGGTCATGCGACGGCCTCGGCCGCCGTCGGCGGAATCCTCACGTCAGACGGAATCCTCACTTCACGGCCTCGCTCTCCGTGGTCACCAGGCCGACGGCCGGGTGGTGGCAGGCCGCCGTGTGCGTGTGCGGGCCGACCAGGTCCGGCGCCGTCGTCCGGCACACCTCGCTCGCCATCGGACACCGGTCGGCGAACCGGCAGCCGGCCGGGAAGTCGGCGGGGGAGGGAACGACCCCCTTGATCTGCGTCATGCGCTCCGCCGCCGACTCCAGGGACAGGACGCTGCCCAGCAGCCCGCGCGTGTAGTGGTGCGCCGGGGACTCCACCAGGTCCGCCGTCACCCCCGTCTCCACGATCTGGCCGCCGTACATCACGACCACCCGGTCGGTGACCGCCGAGATCAGCGCCAGGTCGTGCGAGACGAGGATCAGCGCGAAGTCCAGTTCCGCCCGCAGCCGCAGCAGCAGCTCCATGACCTGCGCCTGGACCGTCACGTCCAGGGCCGTCGTCGGTTCGTCCGCGACGATCAGCTTGGGCTCGCGGGACAGGGCCATCGCGATCAGGACGCGCTGGCGCTGGCCGCCGGAGAGCTCGTGGGGGTAACTGCGCAGCGTGCGCTCGGGGTCGAGGCCGACCAGAGCGAGGAGTTCGGCCGCCGTGCGCTTGCCGCCCCGCCGTATCACCTGCTTCAGCTGCGCCCTGATCGTCATCGCCGGGTTCAGGGACGACAGCGCGTCCTGGTAGACCATCGCCATCTCGTGGCCCAGCAGCCGGCGCCGTACCCGCATCGGCTCGCCGATCAACTGCCGCTGGTCGAAACGGACGTGGCCGCGGACCCGGGCGCCCTTCGGCTCCAGGCCCATCACGGTCAGGGCCGTCAGCGACTTCCCGCAGCCCGACTCGCCGACCAGGCCCAGGACTTCGCCGGGATACACCTCGAAGCTGATGCCGTCGACGATGTCCACACCGCTGTGCCGGTTGTCGAAGCCGATGGCCAGATGCTCGACGGCGAGGACGGGCTGCCGGCCCGAGGGGAGCGGGCGGGCCCGTGAGCGCAGCCGCGCGGCGGCCTCCGCCAGACCGGGCAGTTCGAGGACCGTGCCGCTGCCCGGCTCGGGGGCTTCGAGACGGTCCTCGGCGGGGGGCACGGACACCTCCCGGGCGGCCGGCGCGGCCCACGCGTCGGAGACGCCCTCGGAGAGGATGTTCAGCGACAGCACGGTGACCAGCATCAGCAGACCGGGGAAGACGGTGGCCCACCAGCCGCCGGTCAGCACCATGTTCTTGCCGTCGGCGATGACACTGCCCCAGGACGGGTCCGGGGGCCGTACGCCCGCGCCGATGAAGGACAGCGAGGCCTCGAACACGATCGCCTCGGCGACCTGCACGGTGCAGAACACCAGGATCGGAGCCGCGCAGTTGACGGCCACGTGCCTGAGGACGATGTGCGGGGTGCGGGCGCCGATCACCTGCTCGGCCGTGACGTAGTCCTCCCCGTACTGGTCGAGGACGTTCGCCCGCACGACCCGGGCGACGGGCGGGGTGAACAGGAACGCGATGGCGCAGATCAACACGTTGATGCCGCCGCCGAACACGGCGACGAGCACGGCGGCGAGCGCGATGCCGGGGAACGCCATCACCACGTCCAGGCAGCGCATCAGCGTCTCGTCGACCGCCTTGCGCGAGGTCGCGGCGACCGCGCCGAGCAGCGCCCCCACGACCAGGGCGAGCGCGGTGGCCCCGAGACCGATCGCCAGCGACCAGCGGGCCCCGTACATCAGCCGGCTGAGGATGTCCCGGCCGAGACTGTCCTGCCCCATCCAGTGACCGGCCGACGGATGCCCGGTGCCGTCCACCTGCGGCTGCTGGTCGAGCGGGTCGTGCGGCGCGAGCAGGGGGGCGAACAATGCCGTCAGCACGACCACGGCCAAGAAGCAGACCGCGATCCTCGACAGCGGCGGCAGCCTGCGCCAGCCGCGCAGTCGGATTCCGGGCCGGGCGAGGGCCCCCGCCAGATCCTTCCGCGTGATCATCGGCTCGCTTCCCTCAGACGTGGGTTGACCAGCAGATACAGGATGTCGATGGCGAGGTTCACGACCACGAAGCCGATGGCCGTGGTCAGGACGACGCCCTGCACGACCGCCGGGTCACCGTTCTGCACGGCGTCGATCATCAGCTTGCCCATGCCGGGCAGCGAGAAGATCGTCTCGATGACGACAGCGCCGCCCAGCAGATAGCCCACGCGCAGGCCCAGCACGGTGAGCGGGTTCATCAGGGCGTTGCGCAGGACGTTGCGGCCGACGACCACCCGGGGCGGCAGCCCGCTGCCGATCGCGGTGCGCACGTAGTCCTTGTCCAGCTCCTCGACCACGGACGTCCGCACGATCCGGGTGAGCTGGGCCGCGACCGGCAGGGACAGCGCGAGCGCGGGCAGCGCCATGGTCTTCAGCCAGCCGGTCAGCGAGTCGGCCGGGTTGATGTAGCCGCCGGTCGGGAACCAGCCCTGGTCGACGGCGAGGTACTGGATCATCAGCAGGGCCAGCCAGAAGCCCGGTGCGGCGACCCCGGTCAGGGACACCACCCGGATGATCTGGTCGGGCAGCCGGTCGCGGTGGATCGCGGCCGTGACCCCGCCGAGCAGCGCCAGCACCACCGCGATGCCGAGCCCCAGGAAGGTGAGCTGGAGCGTGAGCGGCAGCGCGGTGGTGACCTGTTCGACGACCGGCGCCCGGGTCAGCGCGCTGGTGCCCATGTCGCCGTGCAGCAGGTCCGCCACGAAGTGGAAGTAGCGCACGGGCAGCGGATCGAGCAGTCCGTTCCGCTCCCGGAAGTCGTGCAGCTGCTGCGGGGTCGGGTTGGCGCCCTGGAAGAACGCCGACGCCGGATCGACGTCCGAGAACCGCATCACCAGGAAGACGAACAGGACGATCCCGAGCATCAGCGGCACGAGCAGCAGGGCGCGGCGCAGCAGGATCCTGACGATGACGACCACGTATCAACTCCCTTGTCGCCTAGACCCACTTGGCTTGAAGCAGGTTGATGCCCGGGTAGGGCTGTGGCCTTATCCCCGCGAGCCGGCGCGGATTCCACGCGGTCATCAGCTCGTTGTGCACGACCGGGTAGAGCACGGCCTGCTCGGCGACGATGTCGATGTAGTCCTGGATCATCGTCTTCTTCTTGTCGGCGTCCGATTCCTGCGTCGCCTGGTCCATGTCCTTGAAGAGCTGCTTGGCGACCGGGTCGCCGGCCCAACGGGCGTAGCCCATCCAGAGGTTCTGGGGGCCGTAGTTGTAGTGCATGATCAGGTCGGCGTCGAGGCCGAACTGGTTGGGGTTCGAGGCGGCGGCCACGACCTGGTAGTCCTGCTTCTGGTCCATCTTGGTGAACACGGCCGTGGTCTCCTGCGGGGCCAGTGTCGTCTGTACGCCGATGGCGTCCCAGGACGCCTTGATGGTCGGCAGGCAGTCGACGATCCAGCTGACGTTCACCGACAGGATCTCGATCTTCAGCCCCTTGACCCCGGCCGCCTTCAGGAGCTTCTTCGCCTTCTCCGGGTCGTAGGAGTAGACGGTCTTCGCGGGCCGGTAGGAGGGATTGGCCTCGTTGAGGAAGGAACTCGACGGCTTCCCGTGCCCCCTGAGGGCGACCTCGACCATCTTGCCGGTGTCGATGGCGTAGCGCAGCGCCTGGCGCACGCGTACGTCGTCGAACGGCTTGTGCTGGGTGTTGAACATCAGGAACAGGTTGTTCATGCCCGCGCCGCCCTGGACGGTCATGCCGCCCTTGCGGAGCTGCTGGATGTTGGCGTACGGGATGTTGTCGGCGATCTGGGCACCTGCGCTCGCCCCGGAGATCTTCGCGACGCGGGGCGCGGCGTCCACTATGGTCAGCCAGTTCATCTTCTTGAAGGCGGGCTTGCGCGGCCCGTTGTAGGCGGTGAACGCCTCGAACGTCGTGTTGGACTTCGGGTGGTGCGCGGTCTGCCGGTACGGGCCCGAGCCGATCGCCTTGCCCTTGATCGCGTCGTCCCAGGCACCCGGCTGGGAGAAGACGTGCTTGGGCATGATCTTCGCCAGGGTGAGCCGGGAGATCCCCTCGGGGAACGGGAACTTGAGGACCAGCTCGACGTTCTGCGCGTCGATCCTGCGGACTTCCTTCAGCCAGCTGGCGAAGAAGCCCTTGGCGAGGGTCTGGGTCTTCGGGTCGAGTATCCGGTCGAAGACGAAGACCACGTCGTCGGCGGTGACCGGCTTCCCGTCGTGGAACGTGGCACCCGCCCGCAGCGTGAACCTCCAGGACGTGCCGGTGAGGTCGGCGGGCACCTGGGTGGCGAGCGCGGCGTAGGGCTCGCGGGAGATCGGGTCGGTGTCGAGGAGACCCTCGTAGATATGGTTGTTGGCGGCCATGCAGAAGGCGGACGCGGTCTGCGTCGGATCCCAGCTGCCGTCGTTCCCGTAGCCGATCACGGCCGTCAGCGTGGCGTTCCGGCCGCTGCCCGAACCGCCGGTGTCGTTCGTCGACTCCGGCCCGGACGTGCAGGCGGCAAGGGTCGAGGAGAGGGCGGCGGCCGCGCCCAGGGCCCCGGTGTACTTCAGGAACGACCGGCGGTGCAGCGCCGGAGTGCGGTTCACGTCGCGCACGGTTCCTCCAGCAAGGAGTGGTCCAGTTGAGCGGTCCGGTGAGGCGGTGGAGCGGTCGGTGCGATGCCGTGGAGCGGTCGGTGCGATGGCCCGGGGAGCAGGAGATACGACGTCCTACGTCATAGGGGGCAGCGCGACCATAAGAGGGGGCGCGGAGAGGGTCAAGGGATCGCACACGAATGGCGTATCTTCCACTGGTGCGACCAATGGCGGTATGAATCAGGGCAGTTGGCCGAACTTGGCGTTTAATCAGCCCGGAGGTGGGACGTCCGATGTCCAGCGAGCGTACGATGCGGCGCATGCCTGAGGAGACCGGGAACCGGCGTCGTCCCGAGCGCCGGGTGAGCAGTCAGATCCAGCGCGAGGTCATGCAACTGATCCTCGACCAGGGGCTTCCGGCCGGTGCGCCGCTGCCCACGGAGACCGAGCTGATGACCGATCTCGGCGTGAGCCGCAACTCGGTCCGTGAGGCGCTCAAGGCCCTCCAGGCGCTCGACATAGTCGAGATCCGGCACGGCTACGGCACCTATGTGGGCGAGGCGTCCATGACGCCGTTCGTCGACGGACTGACCTTCCGCACGCTCGCCCGTCCGGACGATCCGACCGGGGCGCTGGCCGAGATCCTCCAGGTCCGCGAGGTGCTGGAGGAGGGGCTGATAAGCCGGGTGGCCGAGGTGCTGACCGAGGAGGAGCTGGACCGGCTCGAAGCCGTCGTCACGGAAATGGAGACGGCGGGAGACGACGGACGCTCCTTCCCCGAACTCGACAGCGAGTTCCACGAGTTGCTGTACGCCTCGCTCGGCAACCCGCTCGTGCCCCAGCTGCTCGGCGCGTTCTGGACCGTCTTCCGGCGGGTCGCCGTGGTGCGCGGCTGGACCGACGACATCACCCCGGAGGTGACGGCCCGCCGCCACCGCGACATCCTCACCGCCCTGCGGGTGCGGGATGTCGAGGGCGCCCAGCGCGCGATGGCCGACCATTTCCGGGGGATCGAGACACGCGCGTCCCAGGGCTCCCGCGGCGTGAGCTGACCGGGCCCCCTTCCCGGGCCCGTATCTCCTCGCGTCCGCCTCGCCGGCCGGGGCCGATGCCACCCGGTCCGGGCGAACCGGTCCGTGCGACCCGGTCCGTGCGACCCGGTCCGGGCGACCCGGGTCCGCCTCGACCGGGGTGGCGCTGCCCCTGCCCGTCGCACTTCGGCCCGTCCCGGGTCTTCGATCCCGGCGCGCCCTACGCTGGACCCGTGGCCGAAATCCAACCCGATTCCTCGCACGACTCCCGGGCCGACGGCGGTACCTGGGGCCCTGGTGGCGCGGGTGTGCTGTCACTGCCGTCCGGCCGGCTGATCCGGGGCCGGGCGCTGCGCCGGCCGCTTCCGGCCGACGGCGGCCCCCTGCCCACGTACGCCGTCCACCTGCTCGGCGGACAACCGCCCCGGGTCCCCTGGGAGGCCTACTGGCTGCGCTGGCCGGACTTCCGGCTGCCCGCCGACCGCGCCGAGGCCCGCGCGGTCCTCACCGAGGCCTGGCGGCGGGCCGCCGACGAACGCGTCGAGATCGCCTGCGGCGGCGGCCGGGGCCGCACCGGCACGGCCCTGGCCTGCGTCGCCGTCCTCGACGGCGTAGCGCCCGAGGACGCGGTGGCGTACGTACGCCGGCACTACGACCGGCACGCGGTGGAGACACCCTGGCAGCGCGCGTACGTACGCCGCTTCGGCGCCCGGGGCTGATCCGCCGGCCTTCCAGGACTCCCTAGGGGTGCGTCCCCCGGAAGCGGAGTACGCCGCTCTTCGGGTGCACGGCCACGGACACGCTGGTGAAGCCGGCCCCGCTCAGCCGCCCCGGGAGTTCCCGCGGATCGACCGTGTTCAGCCGCCGTACGGCTGTCGTGTCGCCGTATCTCTTCGTCAGTTCGTTGACTTCGATCACGCCCACACCGTCTCGCCGTAGGCCCGCCGGACACATCGGCCCGGTGCGGACACTCTCCGGCGGGGCGTGTCGACCCCGGTTGTACGTCCACGGGCCGATGTCCGCGCCCCACCGCCTGCCTACGATCGGCGCATGCATGTCACGCCGCCGCTTCCCCCGCTCAAGCGTGTGCCGCCCGGCACCTGGGTGGCCCTGGCCTGGTGCGCCAGCACCCTGTTCACGGTCCTCGCGCGCATCCGGCTGCCCGGCGAAGAGACGGCCAATGAGGTGGCCGCCGCCCAGTTCTACCGCTGGGACGGCCTGCTGTTCCTCACGGTGGCGTGCGCCCTGGCCCTGGCCGGCAGCCTGCGCCTCGGGCACCGGCCCCTCAACGCCTTCACCCTGCTGCTCGCGGCGGCCGGCGTGCTCACCATCAACCTCGCCGCCGGCGCCATCCAGCTCGCGCAGTACCTGGCCGTCGACATCGCCCTCTACTTCATCGCGGCCGCCCGCCCCCGCCGTACCGGACTCACCGCGCTCGCCATGGCGCTCGCCCTCCTGGTCGCCTGGCTCTCGGTACGACTACTGAGGGGATGGGGCGTCGGCACACTCGTCGAACTGACCGTGGCCCTGACCGTCGTCGTCTCCTGGCTGCTCGGCGACGCCACCCACCGCACCCGCGTCCACGCCGAGCAACTGCGCGTCCGGGCCGCGGGCCAGGCCGTCACCGACGAGCGCCTGCGCATCGCCCGGGAGATGCACGACATGGTCGCCCACAGCATCGGCATCATCGCTCTCCAGGCCGGTGCGGCGGCCCGCATCGTGCACACCCAGCCGGACGCCGCCCGCGAGGCCATGACAGCGGTCGAGACGGCCGGCCGCGAGACCCTCGCCGGGCTGCGCCGCATGCTCGTCGCGCTGCGCCAGGCCGACCAGACGCACCATGCGGAGCAGACGGACCATGCGGAGCAGACGGACCGTGCGGACGAGACGGACCAGGGTGACCGGTCCCGGCCGTCCCACCGGTCCCATCTGTCCCGCCCGGCCGGAACCCCGGGCGGCGGCACCTCCGAAGCGCCGGGCGGCCCGCGCGAAGACGGCGACCCCGACGCGCCGGGCCGCTCCCACGAGCACGACCGCGCAGAACCGGGCCGTTCCCCCGCGCCCGTCGAGAACCGGTCGTCCCGCACGACGCGGGCCGTCCCGCTGCACCCCGCCGAGGGGCTCGCCGACCTCGACCGGCTGGCCGCCGCGACGACGGCGGCGGGGGTCCTCGTGGACGTCCACTGGACCGGCGAGCGGCGTCAGCTCCCGCCGGACATCGACCTGTCCGCGTTCCGGATCGTCCAGGAGTCCATCACCAACGTCGTACGGCATGCGGCGACGACCGCCTGCCGGGTGACCGTCGACCACCGCGACACGGAGGTAGCCGTCGAGATCACCGACGACGGCCGGGGACGGGGCAGCGCCACGGACACGGGGTTCGGTCTCATCGGCATGCGCGAGCGAGCCGCCCTGCTGCACGGCGAGTTCACCGCGGGCCCACGCCCCGAGGGCGGTTTCCGGGTGAGCGCCCGCCTACCGCTCCCGGCCACGAGCCAGGCCGGCGCCCGATGACGGTCCGCGTGGTCCTCGCCGACGACCAGCAGCTCATCCGCACGGCCCTGCGCATGGTCATCGCCGACATCGAGGACATCGAGGTGGTGGGCGAGGCGGAGAACGGCGAGGAAGTGGTGGCCCTCGCCGGGCGACTCAGCCCCGATGTCGTCGTCATGGACATCCGTATGCCCGGCATGGACGGCATCGAGGCGACCCGCCGGATCACCGCGGACACCACGGGGCCGAACGGTGAATCGAGGATCGTCATCCTGACCACGTTCGACGACGACGATTACGTGTACGGGGCGCTGCGCGCGGGCGCGTCCGGATTCCTGGTCAAGGACATGAGCCTGGACGACATCATCGCGGCGATCCGCGTGGTGGCGGCCGGGGACGCCCTCATCGCCCCCGCCGTCACCCGTCGGCTCATCCAGGACTTCACCGCCGCCCGCCCCGAACTGGCCCGTGCGCAGCGCGAGTTGAAGGGAGTCACCGAACGCGAGCGCGAGGTGCTGACGCTGGTGGGCAGCGGGCTGTCCAACACGGAGATAGCCGAGCGGCTCTTCATCAGTGTGGCGACGGCGAAGACGTATCTCACCCGCCTGCTCTCGAAGCTGGACGCGCGGGACCGCGTCCAGCTCGTGATCATCGCCTACGAGGCGGGGCTGGTGTCGGTGAACCGGTGAGCGCGGACCGGTCGGCTTCCTCAGGCGGTCAGGTCCGTCCGGACCGGTGGCAGGGAAGCGGGTGACTCGGAAGAGAGCTCGTGGCGGACGAACCACTCCGTGGCCAGCAGCTTCTCCCGGCCGTCCCGGGGGAGGGCGGCGATCCGCCCCGGCAGCGCTCCCCGTTCCACTTCGGAGCGGTGGGCGAGCACGGCCTCGATCTTCCGGTCCAGCCAGGGACGTACATCGACCGTCGCGCCGACCCGTTCGTCCGGGACGCTGAACATCGGCCTGTTCTTCCGGACCAGCAGCGCGCCCAGGTTCCGGGCGGCGGAGTCGGGGTGTGTGGCCAGGTAGAGCGAGCGCGGCCGCCATGCGGCACCGGCTTCGGGGTAGAGCCGGTCCAGCCCGGCGGCCTGGACCGCGAGCACGGTCACCCGGTGGGTGTGGACATGGTCGGGGTGGCCGGTCAGCCCGCCGTAGGCGTCATGCGTGACCACGATGTCCGGGCGGACCTCCCGGATGTGCGTGACCAGCCGCCGTACGGCGTCGTCGAGCGGCGCGTCGCAGAACCGGACGGCTCCGGGTGCCGACTCCGGCATCCGCGCGTCGGCGTAGCCGAGCATCCGCGGCGTGCCCGCGCCGAGGACGCGCAGCGCGTCGGCCAGTTCCGCGGCGCGGTGGGTGCCTTCCGCCCAGGTCGCCGTGACGACGGCGGTCCGTGCTCTCGAAGCCGCGTGCCGGGCGAGCACGCCGCCCGCGGACAGGGACTCGTCGTCAGGGTGCGCGAACACCGCGAGAAGGCTCGGAAGGATCATCGCCGGGGTCGTCCCCGCTCAGCCCACGACGCCGGCGAGGAACGCGGTCCAGGCGTCCGCGCCGATGACCAGCACGGGCCCGGCCGCCACCTTGCTGTCACGCACCGGGACGACACCGGGGGCCTGGTCGGCGACCTCGACGCAGTTGCCGCCCTCGCCGTTGCTGTGACTGCTCCTGCGCCAGCGGGCGTTGCTCAGGTCGTAGGCGCGCATCGTCTGAACTCCTCCGCCGCCGCCTCGATCAGGGCAAGGGACGCCTCCGGCGACAGCGCGACGGCCCTGAGCAGATCGTATGCGTGCTGTGCACGCTTCACCACAGCCGGATCGTCGACGAGGGTCCCCGAAAAGGACGTCTCCGTATAGGCGGTTGGCGGAGCGTCCTCGAAGTCCATGAGCCTGAGATCCCCGGTCATGAGCGCGTGCGCCCCCGCCGCGTACGAGATCACCTGTACGGCAGCCCTGCGCTCCCGCACCAGGCCCACGATGTGGTCGAGCTGTCCGGCCATGGTCACCGCCCCGCCCACCGGGATGCGCAACACGCTCTCGTGCAGCACGACCCAATACATGGGCCTTGTAGCGTCACCGAGAACATGGGCCCGCTCCAGCCGGGCGGTCACCTTCTCCTCCACGTACTCGTCCGCCGCGAACGGATTGGCGGCAAGCGTCACAGCGCGCGCATAACCCGCCGTCTGCAACAGACCTGGTACCAGCGCGGGCGCGAACTCCGCGATCTTCGTCGCCGTCCGTTCCAGTTCGACGACCGCCGCGAAATACCCCGCGTAGCGTTTGTCGTCGATCAGCTTGTGCCACATCCGCTCGAAGAAGCCGTCGCTCCCCAGAAGCGCGTCGATCCGCTGGGCCACATCCAACTGCGGTTTGCGGATGGCCTGTTCAAACTGGCCGATATAGCCCCCGGAGACAAAAACTCGCGCACCCAACTCCACTTGGGTGAAACCCGCGTCCTCCCTGCGTCGTTTCAGTTCTGAACCGAAAAACTCCCAGGCAGCCTGCCGAGAACCGTTGGCCATGGCCAACCCCCTTACGCTGCGCCGCATTTGTAGCGAACCGAATCCTGCCGATTCTAGATGCGGAGCGTCACCATGAAGATGCGAAGCGTGAAACGAAAAGGGACAGGTGAGCAGAGTGAAAGAAGAACCGTCACCGGAACATGAAGTCGACGCCCGGTTCCCGGCGGCCCGGCGATGAAGCCGCCGGAGTCGACGGAGCCTCCGATCGGTTCCTGCGCCGTCGACACGTACACGGGGAAGGTGGGCACGGTCATGGGGAGCGAGGGGCCCTACGTGCAGCTGAGACCGCTCGGCGGGGGCCGGGAATGGGACTGCGCACCGGAGGCCGTCCGGCAGGCCACCGCGGCGGAGCGGCTCAGCGCGGCGACCGCGTACGCCAACGCGCGCAGCCGCGGCGAGGTGCCTTGAAGAGGGCCCCCGGACCCAATGCGACCCGGCGGGGCCGGGCCGCGGGCACCGTAGGCGAGAATGGGTGGCATGAGTCTGTTCCGCGACGACGGCATCGTGCTGCGCACCCAGAAGCTGGGTGAGGCGGACCGGATCATCACGCTGCTCACGCGCGGTCACGGCCGCGTACGGGCGGTGGCGCGCGGCGTCCGGCGGACCAAGTCCAAGTTCGGGGCACGCCTCGAACCCTTCTCCCACGTGGACGTCCAGTTCTTCGCGCGGGGCAGCGAGCTGATCGGCCGCGGCCTGCCCCTGTGCACACAGAGCGAGACGATCGCTCCGTACGGTGGCGGAATCGTCACCGACTACCCGCGCTACACCGCGGGCACCGCGATGCTGGAGACCGCCGAGCGGTTCACCGACCACGAGGGGGAGCCCGCGGTGCAGCAGTATCTGCTGCTGGTCGGCGGGCTCCGTACCCTCGCCCGGGGCGAGCACGAGCCGCACCTCGTCCTCGACGCCTTCCTGCTGCGCTCCCTCGCCGTCAACGGCTACGCGCCCAGCTTCAGCGCCTGTGCCAAATGCGGCATGCCGGGACCGAACCGGTTCTTCTCGGTCGCCGCGGGAGGTTCCGTCTGCGTCGACTGCCGGGTGCCCGGCAGCGTCGTACCCTCGCCTGAGGCCCTCGAACTCCTCGGCGCGCTGCTCACGGGAGACTGGGAGACCGCGGACGCGTGCGAGCCGCGGCACGTCCGGGAGGGCAGCGGGCTGGTGTCGGCCTATCTGCACTGGCATCTGGAGCGCGGACTGCGTTCCCTGCGGTACGTGGAGAAGTAGGCGCCGCCCGGGCTGGCCGGGGCGGCGACAGCGCACGAGCGCGGCACGAGCGCGCGAGAACAGCACAGACAGCACAGAACAGAACAGAACAGCAAGCAGAGCGGGACGAGCGCCCGGCGCACGCGAGCAAGTCAGAGGGAGACGAGAAGCACATGGTCGTACGCGGGATCCTGGGACGCCAGCGACGCGAGTACAAGACGCCGGAACCGCACCCCTCCGGTGCCCGCGCGCCCAAACTCCCCGGCGAGCTCATCCCGAACCATGTGGCGATCGTCATGGACGGGAACGGCCGCTGGGCCAAGGACCGCGGGCTGCCCCGCACGGAGGGCCACAAGGTCGGTGCCGAGCGTGTCCTCGACGTCCTCCAGGGCGCGGTCGAGGTCGGCGTCGGCAGCATCTCCCTGTACGCCTTCTCCACGGAGAACTGGAAGCGCTCGCCCGACGAGGTGCGCTTCCTGATGAACTTCAACCGCGACTTCATCCGCAAGACCCGCGACACCCTCGACGGGCTCGGCATCCGGGTGCGCTGGGTGGGACGCATGCCCAAGCTGTGGAAGTCGGTCGCCAAGGAGCTCCAGATCGCCCAGGAGCAGACCAAGGACAACGACGCGCTCACGCTGTATTTCTGCATGAACTACGGCGGTCGCGCCGAGATCGCCGACGCGGCGCAGGCGTTGGCCGAGGACGTGAAGGCCGGCCGCCTCGACCCGTCCAAGGTCAACGAGAAGACCCTCCAGAAGTACCTGTACTACCCGGACATGCCGGACGTGGACCTGTTCCTGCGCCCGAGCGGCGAGCAGCGCACCTCCAACTACCTGATCTGGCAGAGCGCCTACGCCGAGATGGTCTTCCAGGACGTGCTGTGGCCCGACTTCGACCGGCGCGACCTGTGGCGGGCCTGCGTCGAGTACGCCCAGCGCGACCGCCGCTTCGGCGGCGCCGTCCCGAACGAGCAACTGCTCGCGATGGAGCAGGACATGCGGGGCGACGGCTCTTAACACCCGCTGCCCGCAGGGTTGTTCGAATCCGGCGTTACGATCACGGCTCATCACCACCGAACTGGGGAGGGGCCGTGGTCGAGGACCAGGGTGCTGCGCAGCAGCAGGAGTCGCCGGAACAGCCGCGCGAGGACGGGGCCGATACCGTCGAGCTTGAGTACCGGCCGACCGTCGCGGACTTCACGTCGGCGCTGAAAGCGCGCCGAGGCGTCAGCAAAGGCGGCCGAAGACAGTACTGGGTGCTGGGCTGCGTGGCCCTCGTGGCCGTTCTGGAGAGCGCGCAGGCGATGGCCGGACGGGATGTGTCCTTGTTCCTCGTGATCTGGCTCGTCGTCTTCGTGCTGCTCATGCCGCTGATGCCCCGGCTCATGGCCCGCCAGTTCCAGCGGCTCGGCGAGCGTCAGGGCACGTTCCGTGTGACCATCACGGACGCCGGGGTGACCGTCGTCACGGACAACTCCACCACGGCGCTCAACTGGGTCGCCCAGCCCCGCTACCGGGAGACGAAGGACGTCTTCGTCATGGTCAGCCCCGACAAGAACGCTGTCGGTTTCACCGTGCTGCCCAAGCGCGCCGTGCGCGCCCCCGAGGACGTCGACCGACTGCGGGCGATTCTCGACCGCAACCTGACGCGCGTTTGATGCCTCCGGGGCCCTGACGCGAGTCCGCCCCCCGGGTGGGGGCTCAGCCCTTCGCCGCCGCGCACTCCGCGCACGTACCGAAGATCTCCACCGTGTGCGCCACGTTCACATAGCCGTGCTCCGCGGCGATGGACTCCGCCCACTTCTCGACGGCCGGGCCCTCCACCTCCACGGCCTTGCCGCAGACGCGGCAGACGAGGTGGTGGTGGTGCTCGCCGGTGGAGCAGCGCCGGTAGACGGACTCGCCCTCCGACGTGCGCAGGACGTCGACCTCGCCGGCGTCGGCGAGGGACTGGAGCGTGCGGTAGACCGTGGTGAGCCCGACCGAGTCGCCCTTGTGCTTGAGCATGTCGTGGAGCTCCTGCGCACTGCGGAACTCGGCCACCTCGTCGAGCGCGGCCGCCACGGCGGCACGCTGCCGGGTGGAACGGCCCCGGACGGGCGATCCAGCGGTTGTCACCGTTGCCTCCTCGCGTCTGCCCTTGCCCGGCCATTGTGCCAGCCCGGGCTGTACCCGGTCAGACGCCGACCGTGCTCTCCGGGCCGCGCGTGGCAGGAATCGCGCACTCCGCGGGGTCCTGGGCCGTCTGCGCCGCGGCCACCGCACGGGCCCGGCGCCGGGCCAGCGGCGATGCCAGCGCCGTCAGCGCGATGAACGCGCCGATCGTCAGGAGCACGATCGTCGAGCCGGGCGGCACATCCTGGTAGAACGACGTCACGGTGCCGCCGATCGTCACGCTCACACCGATCGCCACCGCGACGGCGAAGGTCGCCGCGAAGCTCCGGGTGAGCTGCTGGGCCGCCGCCACCGGCACGACCATGAGCGCGCTCACCAGCAGCAGGCCGACCACCCGCATCGCGACGGTCACCGTGACCGCCGCCGTGACCGCCGTCAGCAGGTTCAGGGCGCGCACCGGCAGACCGGTCACCCGCGCGAACTCCTCGTCCTGGCTGACCGCGAACAACTGCCGTCGCAGCCCCAGGGTGACGAGCAGGACGAAGGCGCCCAGCACACAGATCGCCGTCACGTCGGACTCGCTCACCGTCGACAGCGAGCCGAAGAGGTACGAGGTCAGGTTGGCGTTCGAGCCGCCCGGCGCGAGGTTGATGAACATCACGCCGCCCGCCATGCCCCCGTAGAAGAGCATGGCCAGCGCGATGTCACCGCGCGTCTTCCCGTACCAGCGGATCAGCTCCATGAGGACGGCGCCCAGCACGGACACGGCCGTCGCCATCCACACCGGTGACGTGTTGAGCAGGAAGCCGAGGCCGACGCCCGTCATCGCCACATGGCCGATGCCGTCGCCCATCAGGGCCTGACGGCGCTGGACGAGGTAGATGCCGACGGCGGGCGCGATGACGCCCACCAGGACGGCGGCGAGCAGCGCCCGCTGCATGAAGGCGTAGTCGAGGATGTCCATCAGCTCAGGAGTCCCGTCCGGATCGGTTCGGCGTCGTGAGCCGCGTGCGGGTGTACGTGGTCGTGGCCGGGCAGGGCGTGCTGGCCGACCGCTCTCGGCGGCGGGCCGTCGTGCAGGACGCAGCCGTCGCGCAGGACGACCGCGCGGTCGATCAGCGGCTCCAGCGGGCCCAGCTCGTGCAGGACGAGCAGCACGGAGGTGCCCTGGGCGACCTGGTCGCGCAGGGTGGCGGCCAGTACCTCCTGGCTGGCGAGGTCCACGCCCGCCATCGGCTCGTCCATGATCAGCAGTTCGGGTTCGCAGGCCAGCGCGCGGGCGATGAGGACACGCTGGTGCTGTCCGCCCGACAGGGCGTTGACGGAGTCCTTGGCGCGGTCCGCCATCCCGACGAGCTCCAGGGCCCGCCGTACGGCCGCGTGATCGGCCTTGCGCAGCATGCCGAAGCGGGCCCGGGACAGCCGACCCGAGGCGACGATCTCGGTCACCGTCGCCGGCACACCGCCCGCCGCCGTGGTCCGCTGCGGGACGTACCCCACCCGGTGCCAGTCGCGGAAACGGCGGCGCGGAACGCCGAAGATCTCGATCTCGCCCGCGCTGACGGCGACCTGGCCGATGACACTGCGCACGGCGGTCGACTTGCCGGAGCCGTTGGCGCCGAGCAGCGCGACGACCTCCCCGCGGCGCACCGTGAGATCGATGCCGCGCAGGACCGGGCGCGAACCCAGCTCCGCCCGGACACCCCGCAGGGACACGACGGACTCGCTCACGACGTCCTCCACAGTGATCACTTGGCGCCCAGCGCCGTCTG
The DNA here is from genome assembly GCF_042871525.1 of Streptomyces sp. NPDC005784. Classification (NCBI taxonomy): domain Bacteria; kingdom Bacillati; phylum Actinomycetota; class Actinomycetes; order Kitasatosporales; family Streptomycetaceae; genus Streptomyces; species Streptomyces sp. NPDC005784. The sequence goes on along the minus strand of NZ_JBIAIQ010000006.1, from coordinate 209,403 downwards.
CAGTGCCTTCAGGTTCGACTCCATGACCTGCATGTAGTCGCTGCCCCTGGACTTGTCGGTGATGCCTTCGAGGGGGTCGAGGACATCCGTCCGGAGCCCTACGTCCCGGGCGATCGTGCCGGCCGTCCTGTCACTGACGAGCGTCTCGTAGAACACCGTCGTGACGCCGTCGGCCTTCGCCAGGTTCTCCAGGCCCTTCACCCGGTTCGCGCTGGGCTCCGACTCCGGGTCGAGGCCGTTGACGGCCTCCTCGGTGAGCCCGTAGCGCTCGGCGAGGTAGCCGAACGCGGCGTGGGTGGTGATGAAGGTCTTGGTCTTCGTGTCCGCGAGACCGTTACGGAACTCGGTGTCCAGCGCGGTGAACTTCTTGCGCAGCGCAGCCATGTTCTTCGCGTAGTCCGCGGCGTGCTTCGGGTCGGCCTTCTCCAGCGCGGCCGAGACGCCCTCGGCGACCTGGCCGAACCGCACCGGGTCGAGCCAGACGTGCGGGTCGGTGGCGCCCGACTCCTCGCCCTCGCTGTGATCGTGGGCGGCGGCGTGCCCGCCGACCTCGTTGCCGTGCTTCTCCAGCGTCGTCAGCGAGGCGGCGTCGATCTTGGTCCTGACCCCGGACTGGGTCACCGCGTCGTCGACGGCCGGCTGGAGGTTCTTGAGGTAGAGGACGACGTCGGCGTCCTGGAGCCGCGCGGTCTCGCGGGCGCTGATCTCCAGGTCGTGCGGTTCCTGTCCGGGACGGGTCAGGTTCGTGACGTTCACATGGGTCCCGCCGATCTGCTCGGCGAGGTACTGGAGCGGGTAGAACGACGCGACCACATCGAGTTTTCCGTTGCTCCTGGCGTCGGCCGAGGCGGAACCCGAGCAGGCCGTGAGAGCGCCGAGGCCGAGCGCGGTGGCGGCCACGACCGAGGTCCCCGATATGAGGCGTCGTCGTACGTTCATGACACTCATTTTCAACAAATTTGGAAACGATTGTCAACAAGCCCTCGTCCCGGCGCCCGCGCACCCCCTCACAACAGGTATCAAGCGGATCTAAGCGGCAGTAAGCGGCCCACTCCGAGAACCGATTTGATACAGGGGTGGGCGACGCCGGTAACCTGAAGCATTCGCTGCCGTCCGTTCGTAATGAAGAGAGCACCGTGGCCGCCGACAAGATCGAGACCATCGTCAGCCTGAGCAAGCGCCGTGGCTTCGTTTTCCCCAGTAGTGAGATCTACGGTGGACAGCGTGCCGCCTGGGACTACGGCCCGCTCGGCGTCGAACTCAAGGAGAACATCAAGCGCCAGTGGTGGCGCTACATGGTCACCTCCCGTGAGGACGTCGTCGGTATCGACTCGTCGGTGATCCTGGCCACCGAGACCTGGGTCGCCTCCGGTCACGTCGCCACCTTCTCCGACCCGCTCACCGAGTGCACCTCCTGTCACAAGCGCTATCGCGCCGATCACCTGGAGGAGGCCTACGAGGCGAAGCACCACCGCCTCCCCGAGAACGGCCTCGCGGACATCAACTGCCCCAACTGCGGCAACAAGGGCATGTTCACCGAGCCCAAGCAGTTCTCCGGCCTGCTCAGCACGCACCTCGGCCCCACCCAGGACACCGGCTCCGTCGCCTACCTGCGTCCCGAGACCGCCCAGGGCATCTTCACCAACTTCGCCCAGGTGCAGACCACCTCGCGCCGCAAGCCGCCGTTCGGCATCGCGCAGATGGGCAAGTCCTTCCGCAACGAGATCACGCCCGGCAACTTCATCTTCCGCACCCGCGAGTTCGAGCAGATGGAGATGGAGTTCTTCGTCAAGCCGGGCGAGGACGAGAAGTGGCAGGAGTACTGGATGGAGCAGCGCTGGAACTGGTACACCGGTCTCGGCCTGCGCGCGGAGAACATGCGGTGGTTCGAGCACCCGCAGGAGAAGCTCTCCCACTACTCCAAGCGCACCGCCGACATCGAGTACCGCTTCCAGTTCGGCGGCAACGAGTGGGGTGAGCTGGAGGGCGTGGCCAACCGCACCGACTACGACCTCGGCGCGCACTCCAAGGCCTCGGGCCAGGACCTCTCCTACTTCGACCAGGAAGCCGGAGAGCGCTGGACCCCGTACGTCATCGAGCCCGCTGCCGGTGTCGGCCGCGCCATGCTCGCCTTCCTGCTCGACGCCTATGTCGAGGACGAGGCCCCGAACGCCAAGGGCAAGATGGAGAAGCGCACCGTGCTGCGCCTCGACCCGCGCCTCGCGCCCGTCAAGGTCGCCGTGCTGCCCCTGTCGCGCAACCCGGAGCTCTCGCCCAAGGCGAAGGGTCTGGCCACCGCGCTGCGCCAGAACTGGAACATCGACTTCGACGACGCCGGCGCCATCGGCCGCCGCTACCGTCGCCAGGACGAGATCGGCACCCCGTTCTGCGTCACCGTCGACTTCGACACCCTCGACGACAACGCCGTCACGGTGCGCGAGCGCGACTCCATGAAGCAGGAGCGTGTCTCGCTCGACCAGATCGAGGGCTACCTGGCCGGCCGCCTCATCGGCTGCTGACCTGGCCTCTGGCCAAAGCGCTCACGAAGCCCCCGGTTCCCGCGCAGGGAACCGGGGGCTTCGCGTTGTCCCGGACCATGGGGTGTCCGGGCGTCGGTGTCACCGGCGGTGCCGGTGTCGGGGCGGCACCGGAGGCCGCCACGGCACCGGCGGCATCGGTCGCGCCCCGCAGGCCTCAACGGCCCTGCAGTGCCTTCACGTTGTCGCCGAAGGTCCAGTTCTTCGAACCGTCCCAGTTGACCGACCAGGTCATCAGGCCCTTGAGGCCGGTGCCGTAGTGGCGCCAGGCCTGGGAGACCAGGCTCGGCGACATGTAGCCGCCACCGGCGCCGGACTGCGCCGGCAGTCCCGGCACCTGCTTGTCGTAGGGGACCTTGATGGTGGTCCCCTGCACTACAAGCCCCTTGTTGAGACAGTCGGTCTGGGCGGTGAAACCCTGGACCGTGCCCGCGGAGTACGCGTCACCGGAGCAGCCGTACATGCTCCCGTTGTAGTACTGCATGTTCAGCCACCACAGACGCCCGTTGTCCGCGTACTTCTTGACGATCGGCAGATACGCGCCCCAGATCGAGCCGTACGCGACGCTGCCGCCGGTGACGTAGGCCGTCTCCGGCGCCATCGTCAGCCCGAAGCCGGCCGGCATCTGCGCCAGCACTCCGTCGATGATCCGGGTCAGGTTGGCCTGCGAGGCGGAGAGTTGGCCGATGCTCCCGCTGCCGACGAGCCCGGTCTCGATGTCGATGTCGATCCCGTCGAAGTTGTACTTCTTCAGGATGGGCACGATCGTCGCGACGAAACGGTCGGCGACCGCGGACGAACTCAGGTCGATCCCGGCGGCCGCTCCGCCGATGGACAGCAGGATCGTCTGCCCCGACGCCTTGGCCGCGCACATCTCGGCGGGCGTCGCGACCTTCACGCCCGCGTCCATCCCGTCCTCCCACAGCGCGGTGCCGTCCGAGCGGATGACGGGGAAGGCCGCGTTGATCACGTTGTACCCGTGCGCGGCGATACGGGAGTCGGTGATCGGCGTCCACCCGAAGGGCGGGTGCACGCCGTTGGACGAGCCGTCCCAGTTCTCCCAGTAGCCCTGGAGAACCTTTCCGGCGGGGCGGGACTTCACGGCGCAGGTGTCCGCCGCCGAGGCGCTGGGAGCGCCCGCGATCGACAGCGGGGTGAGGACGGCCGCGGCCAGCGCGATGGCGAGCAGACGCGGTCTCCGGCGAATCGGCTTCCGACGAGTCATGCGAGGCCTCCCGGTGGGGGTGCGGTGAGGTGTCGTAGGCATGACAGTCGCGCGGTCCAGACCTTTCGTCAATAGGTCTGGACCAAAGTGGGGATGGCGGCTCCGGGAGGGCTGGGCGACTCGGGGCGGCCCTCCGGAGGCGCGATGTCCCCGAGCCCCGTCGGCGAGGGCCCTCAGGCCTCTTTGGGGTCGACCGTCGCCTGGTGCTCCTCCGCCAGGTGTTCCTCCGCTTTCAACCAGGGGAGGAATTGGGCGTTTTTGCGCCAGCCGCACGTGTCGCATTTGATGGTGCGCTGTACGCCCGCCCGTTGTACGCGGACGGTGTGTTCGCGGCCGTGCTGGTCCCAGCGGCTTACTTTGCTCGTGTTGATCTGCAGCATGACACCTCCTGGTTTTACCGCTTCGTCTGCGCAGCAAGGAGTGTGCAGCATGGTGAAGATCAACGGGGGTTCTTCGGCTGCGAGTTCGGTGAGGGCAAGATCACGCTCAGGAGGGGGCCAGGCGTCCTTCGGCGGCGTCGACGGCGGCCGTGGTGACGTTGACCTGGTGTTCTATCTGCCGGTCCACGGGAACCCAGGTCGCCGTGAAACTCGCCGAGTAGGCGGCGCACCAGCGCGCGACGAGGGCTTCCAGTTCGGCGCGTTGAGGCGCGGTCCCCGGGGTCGGCGCGTACTCCTCCAGGAGGCGCAGCAGCATGGCGGCGGCCCGCAGCGGGGTTCGCCGGGCGAAGCCCTCGATGCTGGCCGTGCGGGCGCGGGTGAGGCCGGGGAGCGGGGTGAACGCCGGGTGCGCGGGGTCCCAGCTGTCGGCCAACGGGCCGCAGACGCGCAGTGTTTCGGCCACGGCTCTGTGCATGCTGAAGCCGGGGTCCGGGCCGGGTGCCGGGAGGTGGGGTCGGGCCCGTTCGTAGTGGCCGCGGACGGTGTGGGCATAGGCCCGCAGGCGTTCCGCCCAGTGCTGCAGACGTTGTTCCGGAGCGGGGTGGGGAGCCAGGTCGGCGAACCCGGTGGCGGCCCAGACCGGTACCTCCACCACCGCGGTGACGCCGCCGTAGGCGTGCGGGGCGAGCCAGGTGGAGCGGTGGGCGTTCTCCGGGAAGGCGGTGGGGCGTTCGGGCGCTCCGGGTGGCGGCAGGACGAACACACCGGGGGCGCTCGTGGGCCAGTGCAGTGCGTCCAGCGGGGCTCTCTCGACCGGGATGCCGAGCCGTTCGGCGGAGGCGGCGAGGGTCCGGTCGAGGCCGGGGACGTCCCGGGTGAGCTGGGCGAAGGTGCCGCCGATGTCCGTACCGTGCAGGGAGATCTGGATGTAGGGCCGCAGCCGGCGGATGACGTCGAGCAGGGCGCGGCTCTCCGGCAGGAACCGTGGCCGGGGGAGGGCGGGTGCCCATTCGGGCTGTTCGTCGGCGGTGGGACGGAAGAACGCCCGATAGTGGTCGAAGAGGGTGTCGGCGCGGTGTCCGCCCTCGTTGAGGCGGGCTCCGTCCGGGTCGAGGCACAGCACCAGATGCCATACGGTGCCGGGCCGTTCGCCGCCCAGTGCCCGGTGGGCCAGCGCCAGAAGGGTGCCCCCGCCGACGTATTCGTTGGGGTGTGCGCCCGCGACCACGAGAGCGTGCCGTGGCCCTTTCCCGACGCTCAGCATCCGCAGCGGGACGCCGTGTCGGGAGTGGCCGATCGTGCTCAGCCTGCACAGGCCGGGATGCCGGGCGGCCAGGGTTTCGGCGGTGCGGGTGACGTCGGCGGGTGTGGGATAGCTCAGTGTCCGGAACCGCTGTCGTCCCTGGTCTCTCTGCGGTCCAGCGCGCGGAACTTGATCTCGGCCACGGAGTCTCCTCGGATCGCGGATCGCGGGTCGGCCGAACGGAACGCACCCGGGCCGTCGCCGGGTGCGTTCCGTTCGACTTCAGTGCGACTCAGTACGACATGGCGCATCACTGGTGTCAACAGCCCCTGAGGGAGGGCGAGTTGGGCTCATGGCCAGTGCATATGCCGGTGGCCGCACGGGGGTTGGGTGCCGGTCTGCTCGGTCGGCTCGGTCGGCGTGTTCGGTCCGGTCGGCCCGCTCGGAGTGCCCGGGTGTGATCGGTGCGGCCGGCGAAGGGCCGACCGAGGTCGGTGCGGTCGTTCCCCCGGCCGTGGGCAGGGCTGCGGTCGTTCCCCCGGTCGTGGGCCGGACCCTCAGCTGATCGTGCGCGGCAGCCGCAGGCTCAGTGCGGTGGTCAGGGCCACGCCCGCCAGTTGGACCAGGAGGGTCGTCACCAGGGCGTCCCGCATGCCGTGGGTCGGGACGAGGGACAGGAACAGGGTGCCGAGGGTGGCCACCCCGACGGCGAGCGCCGCCTGCTGGGTGGTGGCCATCACGCCGCTGCCGACGCCGGCCCGCACGGACGGCACCTCGGAGAGGATGATCCTGATGAGGACGGGGAGCTGGAGCGCCTGGCCCGCGCCGGCGACCGCCGCGCCGGGCAGCAGTTCCAGCACCCCGAGGTCCGGCCAGGAACGCCAGGCGGCCAGCGCGATGAGGGCCACGCCCACCGCCTGGATCAGTCCGCCCGCGGTGACGACCCGGGTGCCGTAGCGGGCGATCAGCCGGGGCCCGCACAAGGACGTGATGAAGAAGACGACCGCCATGGGAGCGAGGGCCAGCCCCGCGGGGACGGGACCGAGGCCCGCGCCGCGTTGCAGAGCCACCGCGATCACGAACATGAAGCCGCTGAATCCGATCGAGAACGGCACGATCATGATCAGGCCCCGGCGCAGCGAGGTCAGCTCGAACAGGCTCGGTGGGACCAGGGGAGTACGGCCGTGGCGGTCGGCGTGGCGTTCGACGAGGTAGAAGGCGCCGGCCGCGAGCGGGAACAGGGCGAGGGACACCCAGGTCCACAGCGGCCAGCCCGCCGCCCGGCCCTCGGTGAGCGGGGCGAGCAGGGTCAGCAGGGCGACCGCGAGCAGTACGGTGCCGGGGGTGTCGATCGGCTCCGGGCGCTGCGAGCGGGTCTCGGGGACGGCCCGGGCGGCCAGGACGAGGCCGAGCACGACGACAGGCACGTTCACGAGGAACACCGAACGCCAGCCGGTGCCCGCGATGTCGGCCGCGACCAGGACGCCGCCGAGGATCTGCCCGGCCACCATGGACAGGCCGGCCGTGGCGCCGTACAGGCTCATCGCGTTGGCGCGGCGGGGCCCGGAGGTCGTCGACTGGATGGTGGCGAGGACCTGCGGCAGCATCGTCGCGGAGGCCGCGCCCTGGGCGACGCGCGCCGCCACCAGGGTCCACGCGGTGGGCGCGAGGCCGCAGGCGAGCGAGGTCAGGCCGAAGGCCGCCATGCCGCCGAGGAAGAACTGACGCCGCCCGAACAGGTCGCCGAGGCGTCCGCCGAGGACGAGCAGAACGGCGTACGCGACCCCGTAGCCGGCGACGACGAGTTCGAGGACGGCCTCACTCGCGTTCAGGTCATGCCCGATGGTCGGAAGGGCTACGTTGACGATGAAGAAGTCGATCAGGGGCAGTGCCGCGCCCAGCAGCACCGTGAAGAGTCCGAGGCCGCCGAGAGCGGGTGGCGCGGTGGGGGCGCGGACGGTAGTCGTGAGAGTTCCGGTTTCGGTCACGTCCTCCAGACTTCTCCCGGACTCAGACGGGTACCAGAGTCTTCTTATCCTGGTACAAGCACTACCTGGCAACAGGCTGCGGTGAGCGGCAGGCTGGAGGCATGACGACCATGGCACGGGAAACGACCACCGGCCCGGACCCTGCGCGACCGATCACCGGCCCGGACCTGGAGCGACCCGGCGCGCGCCGGGCCCCGGCGCGATCGACGGCAGGCCAGGCCCTGCGTCCGGTCACCGGCCAGGGCACGCGTCCGGCCGCCGGTGAGGACCCGCGTCCGGCCGCCGGCCCGGACCTGGTGCGACCCACCACCGGCGCGGACCCCGCGCGATCGGCCCCGGGCGGGACCGGTTCGGCCGCCGCCGTGGCGTCCCGCGGCAGCGAGATCCGGCGGCACGAGCTGGCCACCTTCCTGCGCAGCCGCCGCGAACGCATCACACCCGAGCAGGTCCAGCTGCCCCGTGGCCGCCGCCGGCGCACGCCGGGCCTGCGCCGCGAGGAGGTCGCCCAGCTCTCCGCCGTCGGTGTCACCTGGTACACCTGGTTGGAACAGGCACGCGACATCCAGGTCTCCGAGCAGGTCCTCGACGCCCTGGCCCGCGCCCTGCTGCTGGACTCCAGCGAGCGCGCCCACCTCTTCCAGCTGGCCGGAGCCGTCGACCCCTCGCCCGCCGCCCGGTGCGCGGTCATCACCCCGGAGCTGCGCCTGATGCTGACGCAGCTGGAGCCGGTTCCGGCCTGCATCCAGAACAGCCGGTACGACATCCTGGCGTACAACCGCACCTACGCGCGTCTGATGATGAGGGACCTCGACACGATCCCGCCCGCCGACCGCAACTGCATGATCCTCGCCTACACCAACGCGGAGTGGCGCGAGTCGATCGTCTTCCTCGACGAGACCATGCGCCTGATGGCCGCGAGGCTCCGCGTCTCGATGGCCGGGCACCTCGGGGAACCCGCCTGGAAGATGCTGCTGAAGCGGCTGCGGACCGAGTCGGCCGAATTCCGTGAGATCTGGGACCGGTACGAGGTGGTCGGCACCCGCGGCAAGACCAAGCAGTTCGTGAACCCGTACGTCGGTCTGGTCACCGTCGGTCACACCGACCTGTGGCTCGCGCCCGACCTGGGTGCCCGCATGGTGACGTACGCGCCCTCGGACGAGGTGAGCCGCGCACGGCTGGAGAGACTGCACGCGATCGCGCTGGAGGCCGAGGCGGAAGCGGAGGCCGAAACGGCGTCCCGGGCGGAGGTGGAAGCGGCGGGGGCGGCCTGACCCGGGGCACCGGCTCGGTCGGGATGGTCACGTGCGAGCGGACGGCCCGGCGCAGCACCTGGGCCATCCGGGGGTCGCCCTTGAGTACGGCCGCGGCCGAGTCGGCACTGCCGGCGGGCCCGGCTCGTCCCGGGTCAGGCCCGGACGCCCGCCGCTTCCCGGATCTCCGGGGGCTCCAGCAGCCGGGCCGTGTGTTCGGCCGACGCGCGGGCCCGGCGTCCGCTGGTGAGCGCGCCGAGGACGAGGACGGCCACACCGCAGACGGTGATGATCCACCAGCCGGGGCGGGAGGCCGGGACGAAGGTGTCCCGGTAGGCGGAGGCACTGATGCCGGAGGCCAGGGCCGCGCCGATGACGGCGACACCGAGGGTGCCGCCGATCTGCCGGCTGGTCGAGGCGACGGCGGCGGCGACGCCCGCCTGGGCACGGGGCATCCCGGAGACGGCGGTGTTGGTGATGGGGGCGTTCACGAACCCGAAGCCGATGCCGAAGAAGACGTAGCCGATGACGAGCGTGACGTTCGACGTCTCCGCCTCGAACGCGGCGAACAGCACACCGCTCACGGTCATCGCCACCCCGGCGATCAGCAGCGACGGGCGGGGGCCGCGGCTGCCGACCAGGCGTCCGGATATGGGCGCGCAGACGAAGCACAGGGCCGCCATGGGCAGCATCCACAGGCCCGCGTGCAGGGCGTTCAGACCGCGCACGTTCTGCAGGTACAGCGTCGACAGGAACAGGAAGCCGCTGAGCGCGGCGAACGCGCTCACCGCGATGACGGTGGCCCCGCTGAAGGGCACCGAGCGGAAGAAGCGCAGGTCGATGAGGGGTTCGTCGCGCCGGGGCTCGTACCACAGGAGGCCGAGCAGCGCGGCGAGGGCGATCGCGGAGAAGGCCAGGGTGTGGACGAGGCCGGAGGAGGGGGCCTCGATGATCGCGTACGTCAGGGAGCCGAGCAGCGCGATGACGAGGAGCTGGCCGACCGGGTCGGGGCGGCGGGCCCTGGGGGCGCGGGACTCCGGGACGAAGCGCAGGGTCAGCAGGAGCGCGGCGAGACCGACGGGGAGGTTGATCCAGAAGATCGACCGCCAGCCCACCGTGTCGACGAGCAGTCCGCCCACCAGCGGTCCGGCGGCCATGGAGATACCGACCACGGCACCCCAGACGCCGATCGCGCGGGCCCGTTCGCGCGGTTCCGTGAAGGTGTTGGTGATGATCGACATCGCCACCGGGTTCAGCATCGAGCCGCCGACGGCCTGGACCATCCGGAACACGATGAGCATGTCGAGGTTCGGGGCCAGGGAGCAGAGCACCGAGCCGATGGTGAACAGGACCAGGCCCGCCGTGAAGACCTTGCGCCGGCCGACGCGGTCGGCGGTGGAGCCCGCGAGCATCAGCAGCGAGGCCAGGACCAGGGTGTACGCGTCGAGGGTCCACTGCATGCCCGCGACGCTCGCGTGCAGTTCCTGCTGCATCGAGGGCAGGGCGACATTCAGAACCGTGACGTCGAGGCTCACGATCAGCAGACTCATGCAGCAGATCGCGAGCACCAGCATCCGGTGACGATGGCTGAGCTCAGGCATTCCCTCAATGTACGCCGCTGTCGATAGTGTGTCTAACTAATGACTCCTACACGGTCTTCCGTGCGAGCACTCGGCGCCGTGCGCCACAATGGGGGAATGCCCACGCCCACGCCCACTGTGAACTCGACGCTGTCGATCGGTCCCCACCAGGTGCAGCCGCCCGTGGTCCTGGCCCCCATGGCCGGGATCACGAACGCGCCGTTCCGCACGCTGTGCAGGGAGTTCAGTGGCGGCAAGGGGCTGTTCGTCAGCGAGATGATCACCACGCGGGCGCTGGTCGAGCGCAACGAGAAGACCATGCAGCTGGTCCACTTCGACGCGACCGAGAAGCCGCGCTCGATCCAGCTGTACGGCGTCGACCCCGCCACCGTCGGCAAGGCCGTCCGCATGATCGCGGAAGAGGACCTCGCCGACCACATCGACCTCAACTTCGGCTGCCCGGTCCCCAAGGTCACCCGCAAGGGCGGCGGCTCCGCCCTCCCGTACAAGCGGCACCTGCTGCGCGCGATCCTGCGCGAGGCCGTCAGCGGCGCCGGGGACCTGCCCGTCACCATGAAGATGCGCAAGGGCATCGACGACGACCACATCACCTTCCTCGACGCCGGACGGATCGCGGTCGAGGAGGGCGTGACGGCCATCGCGCTGCACGGCCGCACCGCGGCCCAGCACTACGGCGGCACCGCCGACTGGGACGCCATCGCCCGGCTGAAGGAGCACGTGCCGGAGATCCCCGTCCTCGGCAACGGCGACATCTGGTCGGCGGACGACGCGCTGCGGATGGTGCGCGAGACCGGGTGCGACGGCGTGGTCGTCGGCCGGGGCTGTCTCGGCCGGCCGTGGCTGTTCGGCGACCTGGTGGCCGCCTTCGAGGGCCGCGAGGAGTACGCCCGCCCGACGCTCCGCGAGGTCGCGGCCGTCATGGTCCGCCACGCCACCCTGCTCGGCGAGTGGATCGGCGACGAGGCGCGGGGCGTCATCGACTTCCGCAAGCACGTCGCCTGGTACCTCAAGGGCTTCGCGGTCGGCTCGGAGATGCGGGGGCGTCTCGCCATCACCTCGTCGCTCGCCGAACTCTCCGACGGGCTGGCCGAGCTGGACCTCGACCAGCCGTGGCCGTCGGGTGCCGACGGACCCCGCGGCCGCACCTCCGGCAACAACAGGGTCGTCCTGCCGGACGGCTGGCTGAAGGACCCCTACGACTGCGCGGGCGTGTCCGAGGACGCCGAGCTGGACACCTCGGGCGGCTGATCCGCCGGACGTCCGGTACCGATCGGCTGAATGATCGGTGCTGATCCGCCGACGTCCGGTGCGCGCGCCGCCCGCGCGCGCACCGAACCTCCCGGCGCCACCCGAACTCCCTAGGCGCCGCCCACCGCGGTGAGCAGCGCCAGCGGCGCCGCCGCCGAACGGGACTCCCGTACACAGGCGTGCGGGTAGGGCACCGGCTCGGCATGGGTGTCGCGGCCGTATCCCGCGAGGACCTCGGGGAGGCGGTGGCCGGCGGCCGTGGCGGCGTCCACGAGCGCGTGGGCCACCGTACGGGCCTCGTCGTGCAGGCCGTACCGCGCCAGCCCCAGGGTGATCAGGGCGTTGTCGTGGGGCCAGACGGAACCCCGGTGGTACGACAGGGGGTGGTACGCCGACTGGCCGGAGGCGAGCGTGCGCACACCCCAGCCGGAGAAGAAGTCCGGCTCCAGGAGCCGACGGCCGACCAGCTCGCCGTACTCCTTGTCCAGCAGACCGGACCACAGCAGATGCCCCGCGTCCGAGGCGAGCGCGTCGACATGCCGGCCGTCGCCGTCCAACGCCAGCGCGGGGAAGGCGTGTTCGCTCATCCAGAAGTCCCGCTGGAAACGGTCGCGCAGGTCGGCGGCGGCCTGTTCGAGGAGCGCCGCGTAGACCTCGTCGTCCCAGACCGTGCGGGACAGGTGCGCGGTGCGGCGCAGCGCGTCGTAGGCGTAGCCCTGCGCGCCCGCCGCCATCACCGGGCCGCTGGGGCGGCTGCCGTCGGCCGAGCAGATGGCGCCCGGGGAGTCCTTCCAGTTCTGGTTGGCGAGGCCGCCGCCGTCCGCGCGGTAGACGAGATAGCCGCGCGAGGTCAGACCGCCGTGGTCCAGCATCCAGCCGATCGCCGCACGGGCGTTGGGCTCCAGCCGCCGGGCCAGGGCCACGTCGCCGGTCTGTTCCGTGTAGGCGCCGAGCAGCACCAGGAACAGCGGCGTCGCGTCCACCGAGCCGTAGTAACGCCCGTACGGCACCTGCCCGAAGTGCGCCAGTTCGCCGTGCCGCACCTCGTGCACGATCTTGCCGGGCTGGGCGACGGCGCCCAGCCCCACCTCGACCGCCTGGGTGGCGGCCAGCGCGGGCAGGGTGGCGGCGGCCAGCTGGGGCCGGTAGGGCAGCGCGAAGAGCGAGGTGAGCAGCGCGTCGCGGCCCAGCAGGGTGAGGAACCAGGGGACTCCGGCCGCGGGCACCCGCAGCTCCTCGCCGTCCAGGCCCGTCGCGGGCACCTGGAGGACGGCCAGATCGGACAGGCCACGCGCGCAGGCCGCGGCCAGCTCGGGCCAGCCGGTGGGGAAGGGCACTCCTTGCGCGAACTCGCCCTCCAGGGCGAGGAGTCGCTCATTGGCCGCGGCCGGTGAGGCGGGAACATGCGGTTCGTGCGCGGCGCCGTGCGGACGCGCCGCGACCCGCAGCGCCAGCTCCGCCGAGCCGTGCGGTTCGAGGTCGAGGGTCCATACGAGGCGACGCGCGCCCGTGCCCGTCTCCTCCACCCCGTCCGGCGCGGGCTCGGAGGTGACCGTCGTGCGTGACTGCCACTCCCCGCGCCGGTAGCTGAACTCCACGCCGTCGTCCAGGACTTGGCGCTGTCGTACGACGCCCGTCTTGGCGTACGTGCGGTAGTCGGAGCGCAGTTCGAACTGGTCGGTGAAGTCGGCGTCCGCGGTGACCGCGATCCGGACCGTGGTGGCCGTCGGACGGTTGCTGGTGACGCGCAGCGCCTCCACGAACGAGCCCTCGGCGACGGCCTGTTCACGGAAGAGCGTGTACGCGGGCGGCTCGTTGCGGCCGCCTCGCGGGACCAGCACACAGCGTGCCGTGTCACCGTCCGCGACCGGCGTGAGTGCCTCGGGCACCGCGCCGTCCACCGTGAGCTGCCAGCGGCTGAGGTGCCGGGCGTCCCGTACGAATAATCCGTCCGGAGAGCTGCCGCCCCGCACTCCGCTGATGTCCCCGCCGTCGCCCACGGCGGCGAACGTTCCACCGTGCACGAGCAGATGATGCCGGTCCGTCATCCCCGGTCCCCTCCCTTGGCGCCCGTCTCGAACTCGAATACGCGCTGTCCCGCAGTGCTGTGTGCCGTGTCGATCAACGCGTCGCGCCCCTTCGGGGACACGATCGGTGCCGCCCCGGAGGGCTCGTGCAGCAGGTCGAGCGTCAGTGCCGCCGTCCAGCTGAAACCGAGCGCTCCGCAGGCCTCGCCGGTGAACGGGTCCACGTACTCCGCGAACCCGGACTCCCCGGCGGTGTCCAGCAGGGCGGCCCGCAGCGCGTCCGCCCGTCCGTGCTCCCCCTGCAGCCGCAGCCCGCGCTCCAGCAGCCAGTTGGTGTTGAACCAGGCCGGCCCCCGCCAGTAGCGGTGCGGATCGAACGCCTCACCGGTCAGGTCGTAGCTGGGCGCCAGCCGCGTCACCCCGCCCAGCCCGAAATGCGGCCCGCCCGCGGTCCGTACGAGCGTGGCGGCGATGTCGCGCGGCAGCGCGGGGAGGATGAGGGGGAGCAGCCCGGCGACACTGCGCTCGGGAATCAGCGCACCGCGCCCGCTCCCGTCGTGCCGCCCGCCGCCCCCGTCGTTCCGCCCGCTCTTCTCGTCCCTCGGCCGCCCGCGGCCCCCGTCGCTCCGCCCGCTCTTCTCGTCCCTCGGCCGCCCGCGGCCCCCGTCGCTCCGCTCGTCGCGGCAGAAGAACATGCCCTCCGCCGGATCCCACAGCCGCTCCACCAGCGCCGCCGTCAGCCGCTCGGCGCGCGCGTGGCGGGCGGTCCCGGTCGCGCCCAGCTCCCGCGCGATCCGGGCCAGCGCGTGTTCCGAGGCGATCAGCAGGGCGTTGAACGCCGGGTCCTCGACGGCGAACTCGCCGCCGCCGTCGGCGTACCCCCGGTCCCGGTAGTCCGCGGCCAGCCGTACGTACCGCCCGTAGTCGAGGTCCGTCGGCCGGTCCTCGGGGGCGCCGTGGTCGAGGTCGGCGCGCCGGAAGGAACGGGCGGGCGCCGGGGTGACACGGCTGAGCGGGGCGTCCCAGCAGGGGCTGTTGTCCATGCCCTGCTCCCAGGGGTGGACCACGCTGGCGAGGCCCCCGCCGCCCAGGTCCCGGCGGTGCAGGAGATAGCGGTGCCAGGCCGCCAGGCGGGGATACATCCGGGAGAGGAACGAGCGGGACCGGGACAGCCCCGGGTCCGCCCGGTGCACCAGCCACACCGCCAGCGCGTGCACCGGTGGCTGCACGATGCCCGACGTCTGTACGGTGCGCGGGGCGCCCGCGGCGCGCCCGGCGGTCGAGGAGCGCCAGAAGTCGGGGCTCGGGAAGTAGGCGTCGAGCGGGACGGAGGGGTTGAACACGATGTGCGGGACACGCCCGTCGGCCCACTGCGCGCCGAGCAGGGTCTCCAGCTCCGTCTGCGCCCGCAGCGGGGACAGATGGCGCAGGCCGATCGCGATGAACGCGGAGTCCCAGGACCACTGGTGCGGGTACAGACCGCGCGAGGGCACCGTGGACGTTCCCGTCCAGTTGCCGTTCAGCACCCGGGACGCCCTGAGGTGCAGGGACCCCGACGGCCCCGCGGGATCGTATACAGGTGATCCGCCACGGACGATCTCGACGGGACCCGGGGGAGAGGGCGGGTCGGAGGCGTGCGCCGGTGTGCCGGAGGTGCGCACGGGGGTGATGGGCCCCCTGCGCAGTGCGGTGAGCTGGGTTGTGCTGTCCACTCAGGTCTCCCCGAAGACGTCCGACCGACCAGTTCGGCAGTAGCTGCCGTAGGGTTACGTCTATTTAACACGCAAAACTCAATATGTAATGCAGAGTTGGGGAACGCAAGAGGGTGCGCATGACAGAAAGGCGGGGAGGACCGTGAAGACCGGGAACCAGGCAAGCTCCGGAGAACTGCTCGAACTGGTGCGCAGCGGCCGGGCGACCACACGCGGGGCACTCCAGCGGGCCACCGGTCTGTCGCGGGCCACGGTCGGCCAGCGCCTCGACCGGCTGTTCCGGGCGGGCTGGCTCCGCGAGGGGGCCGGCGGGCCCGTCGACTCCCCGCTCGGCGGCCGCCCCTCCATCACCCTGGAGTTCGACGACGAGCACGCCGTCGTCCTCGCCGCCGACCTCGACACCCGGCACGGCAGGGCCGCCGTCCTCACCCTGACGGGGGAGATCCTCGCCGAGCACGCGGGCCCCCTGGTGGTCGACGACGGCCCCGAGGCGGTGCTCGGCGAGCTCGGACGCTGGTTCGCCGAACTGCTGGAGAAGTCCGGACAGCGCGCCGACGCCGTCTGCGGCATCGGGCTCGCGGTGCCGGGCCCGGTCGACAGCGACACGGGCCGCGTGGTGCAGCCGCCGATCATGCCGGGCTGGGACGGCTACGACATAAGGGGCCGGCTGGGCCGCGCCTTCGCCGAACACGCGGGCACCGGCGCCGCGCGCGTCCCCGTGCTCGTCGACAACGACGCCAACCTCATGGCGTACGGGGAGCAGCGCGTCGGCTATCCGGACTGCTCGGCGTTCGCGCTGGTCAAGGTCTCCACCGGTATCGGCGCGGGCATGGTCGTCGGCGGCACCGTCTACCGGGGCATCGACGGCGGCGCCGGCGACATCGGGCACATCCGGGTGGGCACCGACGCGCTGTGCCGGTGCGGCTCGTACGGCTGTCTGGCCGCTGTCGCCAGTGGCGGCGCGGTGGCGCGCCGGCTCGCGGAGTCCGGGGTCCCGGCCGCGTCCGGCTCGGATGTGCGGGAGCTGCTGGCCGCCGGGCACCCCGAGGCGATGGCGCTCGCCCGGGAGGCGGGCCGGCAGGTCGGGGACGTGCTGGCCACCGTGGTGACACTGCTCAACCCGGGCGTGCTGATGATCGCCGGGGATCTGGCCGGAACCCCCTTCCTCACGGGTGTCCGGGAGCTTCTCTACCAGCGGGCGCTGCCCCGCTCCACCGCTCATCTGGACGTGGTGACCTCCCGGCTCGGCGAGCGGGCCGGGCTCGTGGGCGCGGGGGCGATGGTCGTGGAGTACCTGTACGCACCGGAGCGGGCCGAGGAGCGGCTGGCGGCCCTCGGCGTGTGACGGGCGTCCGCCGACCCGGGGTCACCCGTGCGGGGTGTCCGCGCGTGACATCCGTGTGTCGTGTCCGGATCGTGGTCCGCATGATGAAATCTGACTTCTCCTGGTGGCGTGATTCTCGCCACCCTTGATAGGGGTCACGCTCAGATGAGCGGATCTTGAGCGACTGCACTTCCCTAAGGGGTGGCACTCAGTGCCACCCTCTGATCGTTCATCGATTAAACTCAGACGTGTCGAAGCTCGCTCACCTGAGCGTTCAGAGTGATCTACGAGCGTTGATTCGTTCAAGAAGTGAAAACATCGCCGCCCGATGGCTTGCCAAGCCTTGACTTTTGATCTGGTGGCGGACGACTGGTTACAGGCGCATGACGCGCATGTGGACGTACCCAGACGCCTTCGATCTGGGTATGTTCCCCGTCGTCAGGGCAGCCACCGCGACGTCGAGGAGTCGAGACTCGTGTCGGAAAACAAAGATCCCCACGTAGCTGAAAGCGGCGAAAGCGGCGTCGGCGGAGCGAAGTTCGTTTATGACTTCACCGAGGGCAACAGGGACCTGAAGGACCTCCTCGGGGGCAAGGGCGCCAACCTTGCCGAAATGACCAACCTGGGACTTCCCGTCCCGCCCGGCTTCACCATCACCACCGAGGCGTGCAAGACCTACCTCGACAGTGGCGAGGAGCCGGCGGCACTGCGTGACGAGGTGAGTGCGCACCTCGACGCCCTCGAGGCCAAGATGGGCAAGAAGCTCGGCCAGGCCGACGATCCTCTGCTCGTGTCCGTCCGTTCCGGGGCGAAGTTCTCCATGCCCGGCATGATGGACACCGTCCTGAACATCGGGCTCTCCGACAAGTCGGTCCTGGGCCTCTCCCGGCAGTCCGGCGACGACCGCTTCGCGTGGGACTCGTACCGCCGTCTCATCCAGATGTTCGGCAAGACGGTCCTCGGCGTGGACGGCGACCTCTTCGAGGAGGCGCTGGAGGCGGCGAAGGTCCTCAAGAAGGTCACCGTCGACACGGACCTCGAAGCGGCCGACCTGAAGAAGCTCGTCACCAAGTTCAAGAAGATCGTCAAGACCGAGGCCGGCCGGGACTTCCCGCAGGACCCGCGCGAGCAGATGGACCTCGCCATCCACGCGGTCTTCGACTCCTGGAACACCGAGCGCGCCAAGCTGTACCGCCGCCAGGAGCGCATCCCGCACGACCTCGGCACGGCCGTCAACGTCTGTTCGATGGTCTTCGGCAACCTCGGCCCCGACTCCGGCACCGGCGTCGCCTTCACCCGCGACCCCGCCTCCGGCCACCAGGGCGTGTACGGCGACTACCTCCAGAACGCCCAGGGCGAGGACGTCGTCGCCGGTATCCGCAACACGGTCCCGCTCGCCGAGCTGGAGTCGATCGACAAGAAGTCGTACGACCAGCTCATGCAGATCATGGAGACCCTGGAGAACCACTACAAGGATCTCTGCGACATCGAGTTCACCATCGAGCGCGGCCAGCTGTGGATGCTCCAGACCCGCGTCGGCAAGCGCACGGCGGGCGCGGCTTTCCGCATCGCCACGCAGCTGGTGGACCAGGGACTCATCGACGAGGCCGAGGCACTCCAGCGGGTGACGGGTGCCCAGCTCGCGCAGCTGATGTTCCCGCGCTTCGACGACGAGGCGAAGGTCGAGCAGGTCGGCCGGGGCATCGCGGCGTCGCCGGGCGCGGCCGTGGGCAAGGCGGTCTTCGACTCGTACACCGCCGTGAAGTGGTCGCGCTCCGGTGAGAAGGTCATCCTGGTCCGCCGCGAGACGAACCCCGACGACCTGGACGGCATGATCGCGGCGGAGGGCATCCTGACCTCGCGCGGCGGCAAGACCTCCCACGCGGCCGTCGTGGCGCGCGGCATGGGCAAGACCTGTGTCTGCGGCGCCGAGGAGCTGGAGGTCGACACCAAGCGGCGCCGGATGACCGTGCCCGGCGGGCGCGTCGTCGAGGAGGGCGACGTGATCTCCATCGACGGCTCGACCGGCAAGGTCTACCTCGGTGAGGTCCCGGTGGTCCCCTCCCCGGTCGTCGAGTACTTCGAGGGCCGGATGCACGCGGGCGCCGACGACGCCGACGAGCTGGTCGCCGCGGTGCACCGGATCATGGCGTACGCGGACCGGGTCCGCCGACTGCGGGTGCGCGCCAACGCCGACAACGCCGAGGACGCGCTGCGTGCCCGCCGCTTCGGAGCGCAGGGCATCGGACTGTGCCGCACCGAGCACATGTTCCTCGGCGACCGCCGCGAGCTCGTCGAGCGGCTGATCCTCGCGGACACCGACGCGGAGCGCGAGGAGTCCCTGAAGGGGCTCCTGCCGCTCCAGAAGAAGGACTTCGTCGAACTGTTCGAGGCGATGGACGGTCTTCCGGTCACGGTCCGCCTCCTGGACCCGCCGCTGCACGAGTTCCTGCCGGACATCACCGAACTGTCGGTGCGCGTCGCGCTCGCCGAGTCCCGCAAGGACTCCAACGAGAACGACCTGCGTCTGCTGCAGGCCGTGCACCGGCTGCACGAGCAGAACCCGATGCTGGGCCTGCGCGGTGTGCGCCTCGGCCTGGTCATCCCCGGTCTGTTCACCATGCAGGTACGGGCCATCGCGGAGGCGGCCGCCGAGCGCAAGAACGCCAAGGGCGACCCGCGCGCGGAGATCATGATCCCGCTCGTCGGCACCGTCCAGGAGCTGGAGATCGTCCGCGAGGAAGCCGACCAGGTCATCGCCGAGGTCGAGGCGGCCACCGGCGTGCACCTGAAGCTGGCGATCGGCACGATGATCGAGCTGCCGCGGGCCGCGCTGACGGCCGGCCAGATCGCCGAGGCGGCGGAGTTCTTCTCCTTCGGCACCAACGACCTCACCCAGACGGTGTGGGGCTTCAGCCGCGACGACGTGGAGGCCTCCTTCTTCACGGCGTACCTGGAGAAGGGCATCTTCGGCGTCAGCCCGTTCGAGACGATCGACAGGGACGGCGTCGGCTCCCTGGTGAAGTCCGCGGTGCAGGCGGGCCGCGAGACGCGCCCCGACCTGAAGCTCGGCGTCTGCGGCGAGCACGGTGGCGACCCCGAGTCGGTCCACTTCTTCCACGAGGTGGGACTCGACTACGTCTCCTGCTCCCCCTTCCGGATCCCCGTCGCCCGCCTGGAAGCGGGCCGCGCGGCCTCCACCTCGAAGGGCAGCGACCACCGCTAGAGACCCCGGAGCCCACACCGGTCACCCCACCCTCACCGACCGGCCACGGGCCCCGGAATCCAGAACGAAGGGGCGGCACCCTGTGCGGGGGTGCCGCCCCTTCGGGCATGGTCTGCGGAGTCCGTCAAGGCACGTCGCTGACCAGGCCAGTTGGCGCTTGCAGGCGTTGGTTGCGGTTGAGCTCGCGGGGAGGCGTTGTGCCCTCGTTGTGCCCTGGGGGTGCGACGAGGTTCCGTCCACAGTCCATCCGTAGACGTCGAGATGGGGTGCCTCAGCACGTGGCAGCGTGAGGCAACGCTCCGATCGTCAGACCGCACGGCAAAGGGTCCAAGTGGTGGCGCCAGGATTCGAATCCGGCTTGTTGCGCAGGAAGTGACGTCGGCCCGGACCGACCTCATACGATCGACGTTGACGCAGCGCTGACCTCTGGTCGAACGGCCGTCATCGGTCGTTGCTGGTCGCTCCGGGCCGCCCTTCGACGGCCCAGAGACGGCCCGGCTCATGGGGCTCGGCAGATCTGCAGCGGACCTTGTTCACCCTTCACAGCCTGCGTTTTCGCTTAGATGTGGGGCCGTCGGGGCGTCTGGGGAAAGACGGCCTCTCTCGCTCGGCGAGAAGACGGCGCCAGGTCTGCTGCAGGGGCGTCCGGGACGGAGACGGCCGAGTCGTCAGCGCCTCGTCCGTCTCCCCGGCCTCCGTCCACGCGGCGGGGACGGATTCAGAGCGTCTCCAGCGCCTTGAGCAGTTCGACGCCGACGGGCACACCGAAGCCGGTCGCCGCGTCGTACCCGCTGCGGACCTTGTAGCCCCGGCCTGGGAAGGGGAACGAAGCGTTGGCGTGACCGGTGTCGATGTCCCGGCAGACCTGCCGGCCGAGCGGTGTGCCGTTGGTACCGGTCCCGTACAGCAACGGCGTCAGAAACCGCTGCTGCTTGGCGACGGGCAGCAGGGCGTTGACGCGGGCGACGAGGGCGGCCCAGAGAGGCGCGGAAGCGCTGGTACCGCCGTTGGGCTGGGACTCGCCCGCGAACGTCAGGTCGTAGTACGGCGGCCCCGCCAACGCCGCGACGTCCGGGACCACTCGTCCCTTGATGCCGCCCGGGTTGAGGGAATCGACCTGGACGGCCTGCCAGGCAGGCCGCTTGAAGACGTTGCTCACCCCGCCACCGGTGGCTCCGCCGCCCCCTCTGCGGTCACCGGGTGAGACCCACCAGGACTGCTCCACCCCCGGCTTGACGACCATGGTGCCGCCCACTCCGAGCACATGGGGGCTGGACGCCGGGAAGTCCACGTGGCAGTCGCCGTCGTCCGTCTGATCGCCCGAGCCGTCGTCGCCGGAGGAGATGCAGACGGTGATGCCCAGGGCCGCCGCGCCGGCGAGGCGCTTGTCGATCTCCGTCAGCCCCAGCACCGACCAGTCGGGGTGGTCCTCGGCCAGTCCGTAACTGATCGACACCGAGACGGGCTTGTCGAGGATGACCCGGTCGAGCAGATCGATCCAGCCCTTCTGGTCCCACTCGGCGAAATAGACCGAGATATCCGCCTCAGGGCAGAGCCCGACGAGGATCTCCACGTCCATCATGACTTCACCGGCGATCTCGAACGCCATGCGCCGATCCTGTGCGGGAAGCTGCTTGAGCTGCTCGATGGTGCGTGGCGGGGTGTATCCCACCGGCACGACCGTCACGTTCGGAGTGTTCAGCCCGTGGCTCTCGCAGAAGATGCCGATGTCGTCGTCGAAGATGCATCCGCCGAATTCGAGGGCGACGATCTTCTGACCTTCACCCGCGCCTTCCGGAAACTGGTACTGCGCTTCCAGATCCCGTGGGGTGAATGAACCGTGATCGCCCGATCCGGGGAAAACTCTGCGCCGGGCTACCCGCCGCTTGTCCAGCCCGAAGACGCCGGCGACGATGCCGTCGAGGTCGGCGGGGATCCCGAGTTCGCCTTCCCGTCCCCGGAACTCGCCCTGCCGCTCTCCGTGGTACAGCTTCAGTTCGGTCTGAAAGGCCTTGTTGAGGTCCTTCACCTTCCCCTTCATCTCGATGCTGCCGACCTCGAGGCGCTCGTCCGTCACCCTGAGGCCGTATCGCCCGAGGGATTCCTTCACCTTCTCGGCGTCCGCGCGGCGCCGCTCCGGATTTTCGTTTTTCCCCGCGTCGCGCAGGGAAATGGTGACCGCGATCTCCTCTTCCGGATCGACGGCCTTCGCCATCTGCGCGGACCTCGTGGGGTGGGGCCGCCTGCTTCCCTCGAGGAGGACATGCTGCTGCTGGGGCATGAGGACCACTTTCTGCTGGGGACAACAGTCAGGTGAATCCATATGCGGCATTTCACAAGATCACACACTTTGGCGGGCATGTTCATCACAACAGACGCGCCACATGACGACGGACGGACGACGGACGGGGCCCACGCTCGACAAGCGCGGACCCCGTCCGTCGTCCGGAAGCCTCTTACAGCACCGGCAGGTTCTTCCGCAGTTCGAACGCGGTGACCTCGCTGCGGTACTCCTCCCATTCCGCCTTCTTGCTTGCGCAGGAACTTGTGCGGCACCGGACGGCCCTCGAACGATCCACACCACGGCGCCGGTGACCTGTGATCGAGCGGCCGTCCACGGTCGTTGTCGGTCACTGCGGGCCACCCTTCGACGGCCCACAGACGGTCCGGCCCGAGCCCAAGCCGTCAGCAACTCCAGTCGACCGTTCTACCCAGTCGGCAGATTTGCAGTCCCCTCAAGGACACACTTTGAGAGTGCCGCTGACCTGCACAGTTATGGGTGGCTGCATCGAACCATCCTCCAGCCGTCCACGCCTCGTCCACCGAGCGCACTCGGGCACTGCCGGAGTTCTCATGCCGAGCAGCGAGGGCGCACCCGACGCGCCATCGACAGTTGTTTCAGTGACGGGATCCGCGGCATATGGAAAGAATGACCATATCGATCATGGGATTGCTACGGCATTCGCTGCTGTTGCTGGCCTTGTTGGTGCTGGAGTCGGAGGTTTGGCGACTGCTTACGGTGCCCGCGTAGGTGCCGAGAAGACGATGGAAGCGGCACGCATCCAAGTAGAGCATCAGTCATCGTCTGAGCACCGCCATTGGGTGCGAGAACAGCGCAAGCAAGCCTGCTCTGATCTCGTCGACGCGTACGGATCTTTCGCAATCGCCGTCAACAACATCATGGACAAGGTCAACGAAGGTGACCCGCCATCTGAGAGTGACCTTGACAGCGCCAGAGCCGAACTGAGGAAGTTGATTATCATCGGCGGGCGCATGCAACTTTGGGGACCGGACGAACTGGTATCCCATGGGACAGCTCAGAGAAGCAGCAGAGCAGTTTGAATACACAGCACACCGCTGGCCTAATGTGCTGGCGACCAATGATCCAAGTGAACTCAGTGACCACCACGACAGATTCCGTGCCGCGGGTGACTCCGCCAGACTAGCGCGAGAGGCCTTGGCACTGGCTGCGCGCCGAATCCTCGCAGCCGCTCACTGAATCAAGACCACGGCCCAAGCGGCCTGAGACGCCAGAGTCAAACACACTGATCGGGGCCCCGTCGGGCCGAATCTCACAGACTTCATCTACTTGTGGCCCCTGTACACGGGCCAGGCGATCCCCATCGACCAGTGGAGATCGCGGATGTGGCTGGATACGTGGGTCTAGCTGGGCGGACACACTGCGGCGGTTCGGCACCTTGCCGAACCGCCGCAGTCGTTTGTTGGTCGTCGCAGGCCACCCTCGGACGGCCCGGAGACGGCCCGAACGCGCAGACCGCGACAGATTTACAGCGGGCTCCTTCCGCCCTTCACCACCTGCGATTCTTCCTGCGCCGGACACTGTTGGGGGACATCTGGGGGAATTCAGGAGCACCTCTCCGGCTCGCCGGGGCACCGTCCCCCTCGTAGCGTCCAAGTGTCGATCGGATAGCTGGCCTGATCCTTCAGTCGATCGCGCGAGGTTGTCGAAGGTTGGAGAGGTCGTGCCGGGTGGTGAGAGTGTCCGGATGGGGGTCACCGAGAGGGTTTCCCAGCCGCCGTCACCGTCACCGCCGCCAGCGTCCACGACTCCGCCGCCGGCACCCAACTCCTCACCCAGGTCGCCGAGCGCCACCCCACCGTCACCAAGGCTCATGCACCACCGCCGCCTGGCCCGCGACTACGAAACCCACCCCCACCGCTCAGCCGCCATGATCCAACGGGCCGCCATCAACCTCATGACACGCCGCCTCACCCACGAGTCCACCCCCAACTGGCGGAACAGCTAAGCCAAATGAAACGGACAACCAAGAATCAAACCCTCACTAAGAAACTCGACCGTTATCAGAAAGTCTCACAGGCGCCCTCACTTGAAGGCTCCGAGATCCAATTACGACACGCCCTGCTGGGTCGCGAAGCGATACGACTTCCGGGCGCAAGGTCAGGATCAAATCTTCTCGAAGCATTCTGGAGAATTCGCGTCTAATGCGGCGCGCCTCCTCGGATATTTCCATTCCTCCCCTCACCTGGGCGACATACACCCTCTTCAGTTCATATTCACGCGGGCAGTATTCGTCAATAATCCATTGATACATTTCGTCCGATGCGAGCAGCATAAATCGACGGCATGCTTCATCGCGGGCCAACACGCGAACATGGAAGTCCTCCGGCCGGTTGTCCCAACCGCACTCCTCCGCGTGCAGTAAGCCGTCCATCCATTGATGGACGGCGATCAAGAATCGCTCTATAGCGGCAAGCTTTCTTTCCTGGGCCTTTTCTGTCAGAGCTGCACGGATCCTGAACCCCTCAACGTGTCTCGTAGAGACGAAGCCAATGAAGGTTCCCAAGACTCCCGCTCCCCCTGCTACGGCGGCCGTCACGACTGCGCCATCCACTCCCCCGCCCCCAATCACCGAGCTATACAAGTCGATACCCTCCACCGCGGGGAAGAACTCATTCCGATTCTGGGCCCGCAGGAATCCTGGACGGGTCAGGGGCGACCACCCTTCCCGGTGCCAGCACGCCGCGCCGTGCCGCACCGGGAGATCATGCGGCTCATCACCGGCTTTGTGCCCTGAGGGTGCCCTCAGGTGCAAGCGAAGGGCTGACTTCCCAGCTCATCAGGTCAGCCGCACACCCTGTGCAGGGGTGCCGCCCCTTCGGGCTTGGTACCGCGGCCCGCGCGGAGGACCCCTACGCTGGGGCGCCCGTAGTCACCTGGAAGGAAATCGCCATGTCCGGCTGGAACGCGCAGGACGTCCCCGATCAGAGCGGGCGCACCGCTGTCGTCACGGGGGCCAACAGTGGGCTCGGGTACGTGAGCGCGCGCGAGCTGGCACGCAAGGGGGCCAAGGTCGTGCTCGCCTGCCGCAGCGAGGCGCGGGGCGCCGAGGCCGTGGAGCGGCTCGTGGCCGAAGTGCCGGGCGCGGACGTCGAGTTCATACGACTGGACCTGGGCGAACTGGACTCCGTAAGAGAGTTCGCGAGCGTCTTCGAGCGGAGGTACGACCGGCTCGATCTCCTCCTCAACAACGCCGGGGTCATGGCCCTGCCCCTCGGCCGCACCGCCGACGGCTTCGAGACCCAGTTCGGCGTCAACCACCTCGGGCACTTCGCGCTCACCGGGCTGTTGTTCCCGGTGATCGCCGAGACCCCCGGCGCGCGGATCGTCACCGTGTCGAGCATGGTCCACGCGCTCTCCGACATCGACCTCGACGACCTCAACAGCGAGAAGGGGTCCTATCGGAAGTGGATCGCCTACGGCCGGTCCAAGACTGCCAACCTTCTCTTCACGCACGAGCTCGCGCGTCGGCTGTCCGGCGTCGGGTCCGAGGCCGTCGCCGCCGCCGCGCACCCCGGGTACGCCTCCACCAACCTGCAGACCGCCGGGCCCCGGCTGGAGGGGCGCACGGGCGCCGTGCGGCTGATGGAGATCGGCAACCGCGTCTTCGCGCAGAGCGCCGAGGCCGGGGCCCTGCCGACGCTGTACGCGGCCACCGCCCCCGGCGTGCGGCCCGACACCTTCGTCGGCCCGTCCTTCGCGATGTGGCGCGGTTCGCCCGCGACATCCTGGCGGGCCCGCTGGACCCGCGACGACACCAAGTCGGAACGGCTGTGGGCAGCCTCGGAGCAGCTGACGGGCGTCACCTTCGAGGGGCTCAAGGGCTGACCGGCAGGGTCCGGTCCGGCGGTCCGGATCGGGTCAGGCGGCCCGTACCTCGTACGTCGCCACCGCTACGCCGTCGTCGTCCAGGCACCGGCCCGACTCCAGGTCGAAGCGCTGCTTGAGCAGCGGGGAGGCCACGAACGGGCGGCCCCCGTGGGTGCCGGTCAGCCCGCGGGAGAGCACCGCCGCCCCGCTGAACGGGTCACGGTTGTCGATGGCGTACGTCCGTCCCGCGCGGTCGGTGAACAGGGCGACCTGGCGGCCGTCCGGGAGGAGGGCGGCGACGCCCCGTCCCGGGGTCAGCCGGGACAGCTCGCACACCGTGAACCAGTCTTCCTCCAGCAGGAGTTGGAGTGTGAGGGCTGTTGTCGTCCGGGTCGTCTCGGGTGCCAGGGTCATCGCTGGGCACTTCCTTCCAGGGCTTGCAGGGGCCGGTGTCCGATGGTCAGCAGCGGGAGGTCGGGCTTGATCTGGTCGCGCTCGGGGACGAAGCCGACGACCGGGTCCGGGGTGTCCGGGGCGTTCACGAACGACACGAACCGGCCCAGCTTCTCCGGGTCGTTGATGGTCTCGGCCCACTCGTCCCGGTAGTTCGCGACGTGCGCGGTCATCAGCGACTCCAGCTCCTCGCAGATGCCGAGGGAGTCCTCCACCACCACCTCCCGGACGTGGTCCAGGCCGCCGGGAATCCGCTCCAGCCAGGTCGAGGTGCGCTCCAGACGGTCCGCGGTGCGGATGTAGAACATCAGGAAGCGGTCGATCAGACGGATCAGTTCGGCGTCCGACAGGTCCTGGGCCAGCAGGTCCGCGTGGCGCGGGGTCGCGCCGCCGTTGCCGCCGACGTACAGGTTCCAGCCGTTGGAGGTGGCGATGATGCCGAAGTCCTTGGACTGGGCCTCGGCGCACTCGCGGGCACACCCGGAGACCGCCGACTTCAGTTTGTGCGGGGAGCGCAGACCCCGGTAGCGCAGCTCCAGGTCGATCGCCATCCGGACCGAGTCCTGCACGCCGTAACGGCACCAGGTCTGCCCGACGCAGGACTTCACCGTCCGCAGCGACTTGCCGTACGCGTGCCCGGACTCGAAGCCCGCGTCCACCAGCCGTGCCCAGATCAGCGGGAGTTGCTCCACCCGCGCACCGAACAGGTCGATGCGCTGACCGCCCGTGATCTTCGTGTAGAGCCCGAAGTCCCTCGCCACCTCGCCGATCACGATGAGTTTCTCAGGAGTGATCTCGCCGCCGGGGATGCGCGGCACGATCGAATAGGAGCCGTTCTTCTGGAGGTTGGCGAGGAAGTGGTCGTTGGTGTCCTGGAGCGCGGCCTGTTCGCCCGCCAGGACGTAGCCGTCGGCGCCGATCGTCGGGGCGAGGGAGGCGATGATCGAGCCGACGGCGGGCTTGCAGACCTCGCAGCCGTTACCGCCCCGGGCGTCCTCGCGGCCGTAGCGGTCGAGCAGCGTCCGGTACGAGGTGATCCTGAGGGCGAGGACGATCTCGTACAGCTCCTCGCGGGTCTGCCCGAAGCAGCCGCACAGGCCGTGGTCGACCTCGACACCGCTCGCCGCCAGTTCCTCGTTGACGAGCTGGCCGAGGACCTTGACGCAACTTCCGCAGCCCGTACCGGCCTTGGTGCACTTCTTGACTTCGGGGACGTTCGTGCAGGAGTGCTCGGTGACCGCGCCGCGGATCGTGCCCTTGGTGACGTTGTGGCAGGAGCAGATGACCGCGGAGTCGGGGAGCGCGGAGGGGCCGAGGGCCACCGGGGCGCCCGCGCCCGCCGGCAGCACCAGCTGCTCCGGGGCGATCGGCGGCACCGAGCCGGTGAAGGCGCGCAGGGTGCCGTAGGCGTCCGCGTCGCCGACCAGGATGCCGCCGAGGAGCTGTCCGTCGCGGCCGATGACCAGCTTCTTGTAGATGCCCGAGCGCGCGTCCGAGTAGACGACGTCGAGGCAGTCGGCGGTGGCTCCGTGCGCGTCGCCGAACGAGGCGACGTCGACGCCGAGGAGCTTCAGCTTGGTCGACAGGTCGGCGCCGGTGAAGCTCGCCTCGTCGACGGCGATCGTGGCGGCGGCCGTCGCGGCCATCTCGTAGCCGGGCGCGACGAGTCCGTAGACCCGGCCGTCCGCGGCGAGGGCGCACTCGCCGATCGCGAAGACGACCGGGTCGGAGGTACGGCACTGCTCGTCGACCGTGATGCCGCCGCGCTCGCCCACCGTGAGCCCCATGGCGCGGGCGAGTTGGTCGCGCGGACGCACCCCCGCCGAGAACACCACCAGATCCGTGGGAAGTTCGGACCCGTCGGACAGCTTCATCCCGGTGACGGCGCCGTCGTCGCCGGCCACGATCTCCTGGGTGCCCGTGCCGGTGTGCACACTCAGGCCCATGTCCTCGATGGTGCGCAGCAGCGCGGCGCCGCCGCCGTCGTCCACCTGCACCGGCATCAGGCGCGGCGCGAACTCCACGATGTGCGTGGCCAGTCCGAGTCCCTTGAGCGCGCCGGCCGCCTCGAGTCCGAGCAGACCGCCGCCGACGACGGCTCCGGTCGTCGCCCGCGCCTTCGCGTACTCCTCGATGGCGAGCAGGTCCTCGATCGTGCGGTAGACGAAACAGCCCTCGGCGTCCTTGCCGGGGACCGGCGGGACGAAGGGGTAGGAGCCGGTGGCGAGCACGAGGGTGTCGTAGCCGACCGTCAGACCGGACCTCGCCGTCACGGTGCGGGCGGCCCGGTCGACGGACTCGGCCGGGTCGCCGAGGTGCAGCTCGATCCCGTGCTCCTTGATGAACTCCGCGTCCGTGAGCGAGAGTTCGTCGGGGGTGCGGCCCGAGAAGTACGAGGTGAGCCGGACCCGGTCGTAGGCCGGGCGGGGCTCCTCGCAGAACACGACCACGCGGTGGGTGGCGGTCAGTCCGCGTTCGGCGAGCGACTCCAGGAAGCGCTGGCCGACCATGCCGTGGCCGACGAGCACGATCGTGTGCGCGTTCCCGGCCGGGGCGTCCGGGGCCGTCGCCGTCCCTGTCGTCGCAGTCGCAGCCGTCGCCGCCGTCATCGTCGTATGCGAGGTCATGACCACACCGTGCGGTGCCGGTGTTACCCGGTGGCATCACGCCTGTTTCCCGGGAGGAACGCTGCCCTCAGCGGGGACCGGGCCGCGGTGTGAGGGCTCCAGGGAGCGGGGGAGGGGGTGGGGGTGGGGTCAGCCGTACCGCCGGTTCACGTGCGGGCACGATCGATCGGGGCGCCCTCGGGCGGAATCCTTTGAAGCACCGGACCTCGCCGGTGAAGGACCGGACCTCGCCGGTGAAGTACCGGACCTTGCCGGTGAAGTACCGAACCTCATTCGTGACGGGCCGGACCTCATTCGTGGAGGGCCGAACTCCACCCGCCCACGAGGGGCCGGACCCGCCCGCCCACGAGGGGCCGGACCCGCCCGCCCACGAGGGGCCGGACCCGCCCGCCCACGAGGGGCCGGACCCGCCCGCCCACGATCAGCCAGGGGACCCACCATGGCCACCACCCGCGCACACCGACCGCCGCCGGCCCATGACATCCGGCACCGGCAGGCTCCCGCCCGCGACGAGACCGCCGTACGCGTCTGGCGGTTCGTCCAGGAGCCGTTCGGGGCGGACACCTGGCGGCGGGTCGCGTACGCGCTGGTGGCCCTGCCGGTGGGGGTGGCCTGCGTCCCGTTGTCCCTGCTGGGAGCTCCGACCGGACGGTGGCAGCGGGCTCTCGCCCACCGCTTCCTCGGCCTTCCCGGGAGCGCCGAGTCGCCGGGGCCCGTGAAGGGGCTCGGCCACGCGCTCCTCGCGGCGCCCCTCAACCTCCTCGTCCTCGCCGTGACCGGCTACGGCTGGTCCATCGTGCCGATGAACTTCGGCTGGCCCCTGCGCGCGGGCTCCGACTACGCGGACTCCTGGGGCGGGCCCACCTTCGCCGGTGCCTGGGCCTTCCACGCTCTCGTCGGGGGCGTCGGCTTCCTGCTGATCATGCCGTGGCTCGGCCGGGCCATGGCCGCCGTCCAACTCCGCCTCGCGGCGGCCCTCCTCTCCTAGGTTGGGGACCATGAACCGCCTCCGCGCCACGCTGGGCTTCCCCTTCGGGCGGCGGGCCCTCGCGGCCCTCCTCTACGCGCTGATCGCCTTCCCGCTCGCCCTCGTCGGGTTCGTCCTCACGCTCGTGGGTCTGCTGGTCGGCGGCGCGCTGTCCGTGACCACCCTCGGACTGTGGCTGATCGCCGTCACCGTACGCGGGGCACTCGCCCTCGGCGGGCTCCAACGTGCTCTGGCACGCGGCCTGTTGGGGATGGACATCGAGGAACCGGAGCGCCGCCCGGGTACCGGGCCGCTGGGCTGGCGACGGGCGCTGCTCGCCGACCGGAGCGGCTGGCGCGCCGTCGCCTGCGCGCTGGCGACGCCCTTCACCGCGGTCTTCGGCTACGTCGGCGTCCTCGTCGGCTACGTCTGGGGCGTCCTGCTCACCCTCCATCCCGTCCTCGAGCACTGGAACTACGAGACCCGACGGGCCAGTGACGGCACGGAGCGCCGGGTGTCGCTGGAGTTCTTCGGATTCCAGGTCGACTCCTGGCCACGCTGGCTGATCCCGGTGGCCCTCGGACTGCTGCTTCTCGCGACCGCCGCCTGGCTGCTGCGCCAGGTGCTCGCCCCGCACCGGTCCTGGATCGCCACGCTGCTCGGCCCGGACCCCGCCGACCGCCGTATCCGCACCCTGGAGGAGACCCGCGCCCAGGCCGTGGACGACGCGGCGGCGACCCTGCGCCGCATCGAACGCGACTTGCACGACGGCACCCAGGCCCGGCTCGTCGGTCTCGCGATGCACCTCACGATGATCAGGGAGCTGATCGGCGCCGGGGCCCCCGCGGACCGGCTGCTCGCCGTCGTCGACACCGCGCAGGGCAACGCCCGGCAGGCCATCGCCGACCTGCGTCACCTCGTCAAGGGCATCCATCCGCCCGTACTGGACCAGGGCCTGGACACGGCGCTGGCCACCCTCGCCGCCGACAGCGCGCTGTCCGTCGAGGTGAGCGCCGACATCGGGGAGCGGCCGATCCCGGCGGTCGAGTCGATCGCCTACTTCTGCGCCGCCGAACTCCTCGCCAACGCCACCAAGCACAGCGGGGCCACGCGGGCCACCGTCACGGTGACCGCCCGGGGCGGATTGCTGCGGCTGAGCGTCCGTGACGACGGCCGCGGGGGAGCGGTGATCGGCGCGGGCTCGGGCCTGACCGGACTGCTGGCCCGCGCGCGGACCGTCGACGGCACGCTGGCCTGCGACAGCCCGCCCGGAGGGCCTACCGTGGTCACCGTCGAACTGCCCTGCTGACCCTGGTGAACAGGAGCCCCATGCGCGTCGTCATCGCCGAGGACTCGGCCCTGCTGCGTGACGGGCTGGCCCAACTGCTCCAACTGCGCGGTGTGGAGGTGGTCGCGGCCGTGGGCGACGCGGACGCCCTGCTGGCCGGTGTCGCCGAGCACCGGCCGGACGTCGCCGTCGTCGACATCCGACTGCCGCCGACCCAGACCGACGAGGGCATCCGGGCGGCCGTGCGGCTGCGCGAGGACCACCCCGGCACCGGGGTGCTGGTCTTCTCGCAGTATGTGGAGACGAAGTACGCCACCCAACTGCTCGGCAATCCGGCGGGGTTCGGCTATCTCCTCAAGGAACGCGTCGTCGACATCGGCGAGTTCGTGGACGCCATGGAACGGGTCGCCTCGGGCGGTACGGCCCTGGACCCCGAGGTCGTCTCCCAGTTGTTCGGCGCGAGCCGCCGGGTCCGCGCCCTCGACGTCCTCACCCCCCGCGAGCGCGAGGTTCTCGCCCTGATGGCCGAGGGCCGCACCAACCACGCGATCGCCGCCGCCCTCACCGTCTCCGAACGCGCCGTCGAGAAACACATCGCCAACATCTTCCTGAAGCTCGACCTGCCCCCGTCGGACACCGGCCACCGGCGCGTCCTCGCGGTCCTGCGCTACCTGGACTCGGTGAACTGAGCCGAAGGGGACCGGGGCCGTCCCCGGGAACACCGTCGAGGTGAACCTCAGGAGTCGCTCAAGCTTCCCGGCCCCGTGCACGACGCATCTATCCCGTCCCTTAGGGTCGCGATCATGCCCGACATATCGCTGACCATGATCCTTGTGCTGTGCGCCGCCGCCCTGGCGGCCGGCTGGATCGACGCCGTGGTCGGCGGCGGAGGGCTGCTTCTGCTGCCCGCCATGCTGCTCGGGCTGCCCGCCGGCACCCCGGCGGCGTACGCGCTCGGCACGAACAAGGCGGTCGCGATCGTCGGCACGACGGGGGCCGCGGTGACGTACGCGCGCAAGACACCCGTCGACGTGCGCCTCGCCGTACGGATCGGGCTCGCCGCCCTCGCCGGTTCGACAGCCGGCGCGTTCGTCGCGGCCGGGCTCAGCACCGAGGTCCTCAAGCCGGTCGTCATGGTCGTCCTGCTCGGCGTCG
Source organism: Streptomyces sp. NPDC005784 (assembly GCF_042871525.1). Lineage (NCBI taxonomy): Bacteria > Bacillati > Actinomycetota > Actinomycetes > Kitasatosporales > Streptomycetaceae > Streptomyces > Streptomyces sp. NPDC005784. The sequence continues at coordinate 177,022 of NZ_JBIAIQ010000006.1, read as the reverse complement.
GCACCTTCGTGATCCTGCGGCCCGCCTTCGGTACGGCGCCGCCGACCACCCCGGTCTCCCCGCGCCGCGTCCTCGCCGCGATCGGGCTGGCGGGCCTCGGCATCGGCTTCTACGACGGGCTCATCGGCCCCGGCACGGGCACGTTCCTCGTGCTCGCCCTCACCGCGCTGCTCCACCTCGACCTGGTGACCGCCTCCGCCACCGCCAAGATCGTCAACTGCTGCACCAACGCGGGCGCCCTCGCGACCTTCGCCTGGAAGGGCACGGTGTTCTGGGAACTCGCCGCCCTGATGGCCGTGTTCAATCTGGCGGGCGGCATGGTGGGCGCGCGGACCGCGCTCAAGCAGGGCAGCGGGTTCGTCCGGGCGGTGCTGCTGACGGTGGTGTTCGCGCTGGTGGCGAACCTGGCGTACCAGCAGTGGCTCGCCTGAACCTCAGCGGCTGCCTGAGACGCAGGTGAATCTCGGCGACTGCCCGTGACTCGTGTGAACCTCAGCGGCTGCCCGCGGCTCCTTTGAACCCTCAGCGGCTGCCTGAGCAGCATGTGAACCCTCAGCGACTGCCCGTTGCCGGCCCGAACTCTCCACGGCCGCCCGCGGCTCGTCCGAACCCTCAGCGGCTGCCCGTGAGATGGGCGAAGACGACCACGTTCCCCTGGTAGCCGGTCGTCTCCGAGTAGCCGCCGCCGCAGGTGATGACGCGCAGCTCGGGCCGGTGCGCGGCGCCGTACACCTTCGCGTCGGGGAAGGCGCGGGAGTCGTACACCTCGACCGCGTCGACGGTGAAGACGGCCGTTCTGCGGTCGAGCCGGTCCACCTCGACCGTGCTGCCCTTGCGGAGGGAGCCGAGGTCGTAGAAGACGGCGGGGCCCTCCGCGTTGTCGACGTGCCCGGCCACGATGGCCGTGCCGCGCTCACCGGGGCTGGTCCCCGCCTCGTACCAGCCGGCCAGGTTCTTCTTCTCGGCGGGCGGCACGTTCAGGCTGCCCTGCGGGGTGAGGCCGAGGCCCATCAGAGGGGCGTTCACGCCGATCGCGGGGATGCGGATCCGGCTCGGCGGGGAGTGCGGCATCGCGGGGGCGACGGACCGCGCCTGGCCCCCGGTCGTCGCCGCCTGCGCCGCGGACGGCTGGGGAGGCGGATGCGCCTCGGCGCCGCTGCGCAGCAGCCAGGCACCGGAGCAGAGGGCGACGACGGTGACCGACGCTATGGCGGCATTGCTGACCCGGCGCACGCGAGCCTCCTCACGGTTCCTTTCCGGGGGCGGGACCGGCCGGCGCCCGACGGCTGGGGTGTGCTGATGGGGGTGTGCTGATGGGGCCGGTCCCTTCCCCCTCCGGGCCGCGAGGGGCGTCGGGCCACGGAGGGGGAGGGACGGCGGTACCGGCGGACGGACAGCGGAGGGTGTCCGTCAGATCCCGTCGCCTCTCGCCCGGCGATGCAGGAGCCAGGTACCGCCCGCGGCGGCGACGGCCAGCGCCGCCACTCCCGCCGCGGTCTGTACGGGGTCGGGGCCCAGCGCGCCGCCGACACCCGTGTTCACATGCCCGCGCGGCTGGATCTGCTCGCGCGTGGAGGCCAGGGTCACCAGCAGGTCGCCGGTGACCCGCCGGCCGTGGGAGCACGTCGCGACGATCTCGTACGTTCCCGGCTGCGCGCTCGGCGGCACCCGGAACTGACCGATCGCGTCCTGCTCGTGGGCGCTGGCGGCGAGCGTGAAGGTACCGCCGCCCACCGCGTCGGCGTCCCCGTTCGCCGTGCCGTCCGAGCCGCACGCGGCCGTGTTGACGGTGACGTCGGCGCCCGGGACGACGGTCGAGGGGAACACCTCCAGACTTCCGGTGTCTCCGCCGTACACGGGCGCGGCAGCCAGACCCGCGGCGGCGACGGCGAGCGCGGTACCGGTCAGCAGACGTGCGGTACGTCGCATCGTGCTAGCTCCTCCGAGGGGGCGCGGCCCGCGACACCCCCAAGTGCCGCAGCGTCGGTCGTACCCCTGCCCTTCCGAGGTAAGTGGCACATGCCCGCCCCCGCTCCCTGATGGAACGTCAGAAATGATGTGAACGGGTGTAGGGCGGGACGCCGGAAGAGGGAGGGGTCTCGGCATTCCGGCAGGTCACCGGTGTGTGCCCGGCGCACCGCACAAGAGAACCCGAAGGCCGAGAGGCCGGGGGTGTGAATGGGTGACCCGGACCCGCTCGTCCGCCGTTCGAGGGCTGGGCCGAGCCGGCGGCCCGGTCGGCGAACTCCGGCCGCGAAGCGCCTGTGCGAACCCGTTTCCACCGTCACCGGCGGAACGGGCGTGGATGTGCGTGCATACCGGCCTGCGGAGGGGGACTAGGACCCGCCCGGGGCGGACATGCTCCGGACAAGCCGTGGGCAGGCGAACCTGACGGCGCCTGCCCACGGCGACCGGAGAGCGTCCGAGCCGGAGAGCGTCCGAGCCGGAGACCGTCACAGGCCGGGGAGCTCCCGTGACCTCTGGGGCATCCGGGACCGAAGGGTGTCCGGTGCCGGTCAGCCCACGGAGACCGCCGACCAGGCCGCCGCCACGGCGTTGTACTCGGCGCTGCCCGCTCCGTACAGATCCTTGGCCGCGTTCAGCGTGGCGGTGCGCGCGCCCGCGTAGTTCGTCGACGAGGTCATGTAGACCGTCAGCGCGCGGTACCAGATCTTGCCGACCTTGTCGTGGCCGATGCCGGTGACCGAGGCGCCGTTGCAGGTCGGGGAGTCGTAGGCGACGCCGTTCACGGTCTTCGCCCCGCTGCCCTCCGAGAGCAGGTAGGCGAAGTGGTTGGCGACGCCGGAGGAGTAGTGGACGTCGAGGTTGCCGACCGAACTGCTCCAGCAGTCGGCCGAGTTGCCGTCCTTGGAGGGCTTGTCCATGAAGCGGAGGGCGGGCTTGCCGAATCCGGAGCGGACGATCTTCTCGCCGATCAGGTAGTCACCGGGGTCCGAGGCGTTGTTCGCGTACCACTCCACCATGGTGCCGAAAATGTCGGAGGTGGCCTCGTTCAGGCCGCCGGACTCGCCCGAGTACGTCAGTGCGGCCGTCTTGGAGGTCACGCCGTGCGACATCTCGTGCCCGGCGACGTCCAGCGCGACCAGCGGCCCGAACGTCGAGCCGTCCCCGTCCCCGTACGTCATGCAGAAGCAACTGTCGTCCCAGAAGGCGTTGTTGTAGTTGTTGCCGTAGTGCACGCGGTTGTACGACCCCTTGCCGTCGCCCGCGATGCCGTTCCTGCCGTGGACGTTCTTGTAGTAGTCCCAGGTCTCGTTGGTGCCGTACTGGGCGTCCACCGCCGCGGACGAGCGGTCCGAAGTCGCGCCCGTGCCCCAGTGGTTGTCCGCGTCGGTGAAGAGCGTCGCGGGCGCCCGGCTGATGCAGATCCCGAAGACGCACAGGTCCGTCTTGTTCGCCGCGTCGCCCGTGTACGTGTTCCCGCGTGTCGGGTCCTTCAGCTGGTACGTCGATCCGGAGGGCGTCGTCTCCAGCGGAACCGTGCCGCTGTAGAACGAGTTGCCGTCGCCCGTCGCCGTCTCGACGCTGTCCCACGCGTCGATCCGCGCGCCGGTCCGGGCGTCGGTCAGGACCGTGCGGGCGACCGGGTTGCCGAGTGTGTCCTGGGCCACCGCGTCGGTGCGCCAGGCGAGCCTCGGAGCCCCGTGCAGGGCGTCGACGATCAGCCGCGGCTTCGCCGTCACCTTCCTCAGCGACTTGCCCGGGTTGGCGGCGCGCAGCGCGTCCACTGCAAGACCGGCCGCCTTCGCGCCGGACAGCGCGGGGGTGACGCTGGTCAGCGAAATGGCCTTCTTCGTCGCGGGGTCGGCGCCGCGGTACGCACCGTTCGGGGCCAGGTGGACCACGAAGTCGCCGCCCAGTACCGGGAGTTGACGGTACGTCTGGTCGTAGCGCACATGCTGGGTGCCGTCCTTGTCGACGACGACGTCCCGGACGGAGGTGTGCTGCGCGGAGGTGAGGCCCAGATTCGTGGCGTGGGCCGCCAGCGCCGAGACCGCGTTCTCGATCGCGGTGGCCCGGGTGATCGGCCTGGTGTCGGCGCTCGCGCTGGGGGCGAGCGCGGCGGCCAGCAGGGTGGCCGTGGTCACGGCCGCTCCGGCGGTGGCGAGAGAGGAACCTCGGATGTGCCGTATTCGACTCATCGGTCTCCTTGGAAAGGTGCCTTGGGGAGGGCGCGTGGGGGAGAGGGGCATGCGCGGGGCAGAGGCGAGTGGGGAGAGGTGCATGGGGGGAGGCGCTGGAAAGCTGACTCAGAGTTAAAGGTGCATGACATGTCATGTCCATAGGGCCTGCCAGGTGCGTGCGGGATGCGGCGAGAATCGTTTCCGTACCCTCACGAATGGAGGCGCTCATGGAATTGCCGGCCTGCCTGACCGTCCTGACCACGATGGACGCGGCGGACAAGGCCGCGGCGCTGGCCCGTGGCGCGGTGGCGGCGCGCGTCGCGGCCTGTGCGCAGATCTCTGGGCCGGTCACCTCCGTCTACCGCTGGGAGGGTGCCGTGCAGACCGCCTCCGAGTGGCGGATCCAGTTCAAGACGACCGCGGCGCGCTACCCGGCGCTGGAGGCGTATCTCCTGGACGCCCACGACTACGACACACCCGAGATCATCGCGACCCCGGTCGTCGCGGGAAGCCCGGACTACCTGCGCTGGCTGGAAGAGGAGACGGCCCCTTGAGTCGCCCGAGCCCCTTCGGCGAAGCGGTACCGCCCTTCTTCGTCTACGGCACCCTGCGCCCTGGCGAGCACAACCACGACCTGTTCCTGCGCGGCCGGACCCGGTCCGAGGAACCGGGGCGGATGCGCGGGCTCGCGCTGTACGAGGGGCCCGGATACCCGTACGCCGTAGAGGAACCCGGCGGCGTGGTGAGCGGCGAACTCGTGACCGCGCGACCCGAGACGTACGAGGAACTCCTCGCGGCTCTCGACGAGTTGGAGGAGTACACGCCGGGCGATCCGCGCAACCTCTACGAACGGGTCGCGCGCGACGCCGTGCGAGCTGACGGCATCACGGTCGTACGGGCCTGGGTGTACGTCGCCGCACCCGCGATCGCGTCCCGCCTGCGGGCCGACGGCAAGCCGATCGAGAACGGGGACTGGCACGGCGACGGGCGGGACACCCCGGCGCACCGGCTCGGCTGAGCCGAGCCCGGGAGGGCGCCCGCGAGTGTCCGGGGCGGCGCGCGAGGGTGTTCCGGCGGGCCGGGGGTGCCCGCCGTGCCGGGTGCACCCGTGCGGGTGGCCGTCCCGTGTGCCCCCGGTGTCGTGGGCGTCCCCGCCTCTAGGGTCCGGCCATGACCGACCGCGACCTGACCAGACGACGTGTCCTCGCGCTCAGCGGGGCGGCCGTCGGTGCCGCCCTGGGTATCGGGCTCAGCTCCTGCTCCGCAGACCCCGGGCCGGGCAGGCACTCCGGCTCCGGTTCCGGCTCGACCCGGGCCCCCAGGTCCGTCGAGCAGCCCGAGCCGGAGGACCCGAGCGGGCACTGACCGTTCGCCGCGTCCGGCACACCGCTCGGTACCGGGCCTCTAGCGGGCCGCCGCCAGTGCCCGGGTCACCCCGTGCTCCTTCGGGCCCAGGAAACGCGGATCCGGCTCGAACAGCGCGTCCAGCGCCGCCTTGCCCGCCGCGAAGATCTCCCGGGTGCCGCCGTAGTACCAGGTGGCGTCGTGCTTGGCGGCGACGCCGATGCCGTACGAGCGGACGCCCGCCGCCTGGCACAGGGCGAGAGCACGGCGGATGTGGAAGCCCTGGCTGATCAGGACGGCCTCGTGGACACCGAAGATCTTGCGGGCCCGGACACAGGAGTCCCAGGTGTCGAAGCCGGCGTAGTCGCTGACGATCCGTCGCTCGGGCACCCCGTGCGCGGTGAGATAGGAACGCATCGCGTCGGGCTCGTCGTAATCCTTGCGGCTGTTGTCGCCGGTGACGAGGACGACCTCGATCCGGCCGGCCCGGTACAGCTTCGCGGCGGCGTCCAGGCGGTGGGCGAGATACGGGGACGGCTCGCCCTTCCACAGCCCCGCGCCGAAGACGATCGCGACCTCGGTGCGGGGGGTGTCCGCCGTCGTCCGCAGCCGGTCGCCCGTCGCCACGTACAGCCAGGTCGCCGGGAGCAGCGCCAGCACACACAGGACCATCAGCGCCTGTACGGCCCGCCGTTGCCCCTTGCGCGTACGCAGCAGATGCAGCAGACGTCGTAGAAGGCGCGGACGTGTTCCGCGAACGCTCGGGCGCGGCAGGCGCGGCATGATCGATGTCCCCCAGGTGTCGTCACGCGCGGCGGCGCGGGGCCGGCCGTCACATGCGGCGGTGCTCGCGTCGGCCGGGTCCGGCCTCCGCAGCCGATTCCGCTTCGGTTCTCGGCTCGTCACATGAGGACGCATCGTAAGGCCGTTCGGTTCGCCCGCGGCCACCGCCTCCGGGCACCCGGCAGGAAGGAGTCGCAGGTGGGAGCCGCTCACACCGTGCCGCAGCCGCCCGGTGAGCCGACGGCAAACACCCGACATACCCACGCAACGGCCCGGCAACCTCCTACCGCCAGGATCGACCCATGACGGCCTCGAACCCCGCTCGCGACGCGTCCTCCCACCGCCTCGGCGGCCCGCCGCCCCGCGGCGCCCATCTCGAAGGCCCGCTCGACAGTACGGCGCAACTCATGAACCGGATCGCCGGCCAGCTCGGCAGCCAGCTCAGCCTCGTCTCGCTCGACGGCACCCGCCGTCCGGCACCGCCCGCGCTGGTCCTGACCGCCCACGGCAGCCGCGACCCGCGCGCGCTCGCCACCGTACGCACCCTGATCGAACGCGTCCGCGAGCTGCGCCCGCACCTGTCCGTGCGCCTCGGCCACATCGAGCTGAACGAGCCCCGGCTCCGCGACACACTCGCCTCCCTGGCCGGCAAGGAGGACGCCGTCCTCGTACCGCTGCTGCTCGGCCGCGGCTATCACGTCCGGCGCGACATCCCCGAAACCGCCGCCGCCGTCCCCGGTCTGCACACCCGCGTCGCCGCCCCGCTCGGCCCGCACCCGCTGCTCGTGGAAACCCTCTACGCCCGCCTCGTCGAGGCCGGATGGCGTACCAGGATGAGCGACTCGGCCCGCCGCGCGAGCGCCGTCGTCCTCGCGTCCGCCGGGTCCCGTGCCCCGGACTCGGCCGCCGACACCCGCCGCACCGCCCAACTGCTCGCCGAACGCCTCGGCGTCCCGGTCGTACCCGCCTACGCCTCCGCGGCCGCGCCCAACGTCCCCGCCGCCGTGCGCTCCCTCGCCGCCCGGGGCCGCCACCGGATCGCCGTCGCCTCGTACTTCACCGCTCCCGGGCGCTTCGCCACGCAGAGCGCCGAGGCCGCCCCCTGGATCTGCGCCGAACCGCTCGGCGACCACCCGGCGATGGCCCGCCTGGTCCTGCACCGCTACGACCAGGCCGTCGCGGCCCCCGAGTCCGCCCCGGAGCGCACCCTGGTCCCGGCCTGAACCCGACGTTTCCTCCCGCGCCTGACACCGCGCCGTCGGCGACGGCGTCCCGATTGTCATTGCCTGCGTCTACTGTCACTACATGGAAGGCATGGCACCGAAGACCGAAGACGCAGCACCCCAGACATCACAGGCACCGCAGACACCACAGACGTACGAGAACCACACGGCTCCCCACGAGTACGACGTGTCGGCCGTCGAGCGCTGGGCCGTCGAGCCCGACAAACGCCCCGGCCGCACCGCCTTCCAGCGCGACCGCGCGCGCGTGCTGCACTCCGCGGCCCTGCGACGCCTCGCGGGCAAGACCCAGGTCGTCACCCCCGGCACCCTTCCGCAGGTGCTCGGCCCCGCCGGATCGGGCGGCGCGCCCATCCAGGTGTGGGACGCCAGTCCGCGGACGCGGCTGACCCACTCCCTGGAGTGCGCCCAGGTGGGCCGCGAGCTGGGCGCCGCCCTCGGCTGCGACCCGGACCTGGTCGAGGCGGCCTGCCTCTCGCACGACCTGGGCCACCCGCCCTTCGGACACAACGGCGAACAGGCACTCAACGAATTCGCTGAGGACTGCGGCGGATTCGAGGGCAACGCCCAGTCGCTGCGCCTGCTCACCCGGATCGAGCCCAAGCGCTTCGTGCGCAGCGACATGGTGACCTCGGCCTCCGCCGCGGCGGACGACGACCTCGTCAGCGTCGGCCTCAACCTCACCCGCGCCGCCCTCGACGCCGCCACCAAGTACCCCTGGCCGAGAGGCGCCCGTCCCACCGACCCGAAGTCGCCGAAATTCGGGGTCTACGAGGACGACCGGCCGGTCTTCGACTGGATCCGCAAGGGCGCCCCCGGTTCGCGTACGTGTTTCGAGGCCCAGGTGATGGACTGGTCCGACGACGTGGCCTACTCGGTGCACGACGTCGAGGACGGCCTGCACGCCGGCCACATCGACACCGCCAGCCTGCACTCCGGCCCGGAACGCCAGGAGATCTTCGCCGTCGCCATCGGGCGGTACGTGCCCGACGACACCGATCCGGCCGAGCTGTCCGAGGCCCTCGACCGGCTCCTCGGCCAGGAGTGGTGGCCGCACGGGTACGACGGATCGGCCGTCGCGCAGGCCCGGCTGAAGGACGCCACCAGCCAGCTCATCGGCCGCTTCTGCCTGGCCGCCGAGGGCGCCACCCGCGCGAGGTACGGCAGTGGACGTCTCACCCGGTACGCGGCGGAACTGGTCGTCCCGAGAGACGCCCGGCACGAGTGCGCCGTCCTGAAGGCGGTCGCCGACCGGTACGTGATGCAGCGCGCCGAGCAGGAGCGGCTCCGCGCCGACCAGCGGATCGTCGTCGCCGAGCTCGCCGAGGCGCTCACCGCCCGCGCCCCCGGGATACTGGATCCGCAGTTCCGGGCGCTGTTCGACCACGCGGCCGACGACCGCGCCCGCAAGCGAGTGATCGTCGACCAGATCGCATCCCTCACGGATGCCTCGGCGCGTTCCCTGCACCTCAGGCTCACCACGCGCTCCCGTGACTCCTCCCCCTCGTAAACGAGGGGGCTTCTCACTCGACTCCAAGGAGTTTCATGACGGCCAAGCCCTGACCGCTGCCGGAGGCAGATGCGAAGCGTACTACGCCGCTTCGCGGCTCCGGCACTCAGGATGCGTTCCCGCCCGGCCGAAGGCCGGGATTCCCACGCATGGAGAAAGATGGGGCGGACAGTGTGACCCTGAGTGGCCCGATCGGGCCACTCCCCCTTCCCGCATCACGCTCCGTGCGGGACGCTCGCATATGGCGACATCCTTACGAGGAGGCATCAAGTGGTCGACGCGGATCAGACATTCGTCATCGTCGGAGGAGGCCTGGCAGGCGCCAAGGCGGCCGAGACGCTCCGAGCGGAGGGCTTCACCGGCCGCGTGATACTGATCTGCGACGAACGCGACCACCCCTACGAACGCCCCCCGCTGTCCAAGGGCTACCTCCTCGGCAAGGAGGAGCGCGACAGCGTCTTCGTGCACGAACCCGCGTGGTACGCGCAGAACGACATCGAGCTGCACCTCGGCCAGACCGTCGACGCGATCGACCGCGCGGCCAAGACCGTCCGTTTCGGCGACGACGGCACCCTCGTCCACTACGACAAGCTGCTCATCGTGACCGGTGCCGAGCCGCGCCGTCTCGACATCCCGGGCACCGAACTGGCCGGCGTGCACCACCTGCGCCGCCTCGCCCACGCCGAGCGGCTCAAGGGCGTCCTCGCCGCCCTGGGCCGGGACAACGGACACCTCGTCATCGCCGGCGCAGGCTGGATCGGCCTGGAGGTCGCCGCCGCGGCCCGCGAGTACGGCGCCGAGGTCACCGTCGTCGAACCCGCGGCGACCCCCCTGCACAACGTGCTCGGCCCCGAGCTGGGCCAGCTCTTCGCCGAACTGCACCGCGAGCACGGCGTCCGCTTCCACTTCGGGGCCCAGCTCACCGAGATCGTCGGCCAGGACGGCATGGTGCTGGCCGCCCGCACCGACGACGGCGACGAGCATCCCGCCCACGACGTCCTCGCGGCCATCGGCGCCGCTCCGCGCACCGGTCTCGCCGAGGCCGCCGGCCTGACGATGGCCGAGCGCGCGCACGGCGGCGGCATCGCGGTCGACGACCAGCTGCGCACCTCCGACCCCGATGTGTACGCCGCCGGTGACGTGGCCTCCTTCCACCACAGCCTCTTCGACACCCGGCTGCGCGTCGAGCACTGGGCCAACGCCCTCAACGGCGGACCGGCCGCCGCCCGCTCGATGCTGGGCCGCGGGACGGCGTACGACCGCGTGCCCTACTTCTTCTCCGACCAGTACGACGTGGGTCTCGAGTACTCGGGCTGGGCGCCCCCGGGGTCGTACGACCAGGTGGTGATCCGCGGCGACGCGGGCAAGCGGGAGTTCATCGCCTTCTGGGTGAAGGAGGGGAGACTGCTGGCCGGGATGAATGTGAACGTGTGGGATGTCACGGAGCCGATCCAGCAGCTCATCCGCTCCCGGGCCCGGGTGGACACCGACGCGCTCGCCGACCCGCACGTTCCGCTGGAGAACCTGACCCCGTGACCGGCGGAGCCGGGCCCCGTCCCCGACGCGTCGCCCGGCTCCCGCACCGGCCCCGTGCCGGGGATTTCCGGGGCGCGCCCCCGGACCCCGGCCGGTGGTCGTTCACCCGCCCCGGGAGTGTCGGTGCGGCCCCGTAGAATCACCACGTGGCAGGCAGGATCAATGACGAGGACGTGAAGGCTGTTCGGGACGCGGTCCCGATCGACGCCGTGGTGTCCGAGTACCTCCAGCTGCGCAACGCGGGCGGCGGAAACCTCAAGGGTCTCTGCCCCTTCCACGACGAGAAGTCACCGTCCTTCCAGGTCAGCCCCAGCAAGGGACTCTTCCACTGCTTCGGCTGCCAGGAAGGCGGCGACACCATCACGTTCGTGATGAAGGTCGACCACCTCACCTTCTCCGAGTCGGTCGAGCGCCTGGCCGCCCAGGCCGGCATCACGCTGCGCTACGAGGAGGGCGGGTACAACCCCGCCCACCAGCGCGGCGAGCGCATCCGCCTGGTCGAGGCGCACAACGCGGCCGCCAAGTTCTACATCGAGCAGCTCGACACCAGCCCCGAGGCCGACACGGGCCGCACGTTCCTCGCCGAGCGCGGCTTCGACCAGGCGGCCGCCGCCCACTTCGGTGTCGGCTACAGCCCTCAGGGCTGGGACCACCTCACCCGCCATCTGCGCGGCAAGGGCTTCACCGACAAGGAGCTGGTCCTCTCCGGCCTCTCCCAGGAGGGCCGGCGCGGCCCCATCGACCGCTTCCGCGGCCGCCTCATGTGGCCGATCCGCGACATCGGCGGCGAGGTCGTCGGCTTCGGCGCCCGCAAGCTGTACGAGTCCGACAACGGCCCGAAGTACCTGAACACGCCCGACACCGCGATCTACAAGAAGTCGCAGGTCCTGTACGGCATCGACCTCGCCAAGAAGGACATCGCCAAGAGCAGCCGGGCGGTCGTCGTCGAGGGCTACACCGACGTGATGGCCTGCCACCTGGCCGGCATCACCACGGCCATCGCGACCTGCGGCACGGCGTTCGGCGGCGACCACATCAAGATCCTCCGCCGGCTGCTGATGGACAACGGCTCGGCCCGGGTGATCTTCACCTTCGACGGCGACGCGGCCGGCCAGAAGGCCGCCCTGCGCGCCTTCGAGGACGACCAGAAGTTCGCCGCCGAGACCTACATCGCCATCGCGCCCGACGGCATGGACCCCTGCGAGCTGCGGCTCGCCAAGGGCGACGCGGCCGTCGCCGACCTGGTCGAACCCCGCACGCCGCTCTTCGAGTTCGCGCTGCGCCAGATCGTCCTGCGCTACGACCTGGAGACCCCGGCGGGGCGCGCGGCCGCCCTCGACGAGGCAGCCCCGATCGTCGCCCGCATCAAGAACAGCGGCGCACAGCACGAGGTCGCCGTGCAGCTCGCCGGCATGCTCGGCATCCTCGACACCCAGTTCGTCGTCAAGAGGGTGTCCCAGCTGGCCCGTTGGGCCCGCGACCGCGGCGGCATGGGACCCGCGCCGGTCGGCGGCCGCCCCCAGCAGACCTACGCCGTCACCCAGGCACCCACCGGCGGCGGCCCGGCCCTGACCTTGCGCAACCCCGTCTTCGCGACCGAGCGCGAACTGCTCAAACTCGCCCTCCAGCGGCCCGAGTTGGTCGCCCCGGCGTTCGACGCGTACGGCCTGGACGAGTTCACCGCCCCGCCCTACGCGGCGGTGCGGCAGGCGGTCATGGACGCGGGCGGCGCCGAGTACGGCATCCAGGACCCCCAGGAGTATCTGATCCGGGTCCGCGACGCCGCCCCGGACGACGTGGTGCGCGCGATGGTCACCGAGCTGGCCGTCGAGGCGATCATGCGCAAGACCGTCGACGAGACCTACGCGGGCGACCAGCTCGTCATGGTCCGCCGCCGTGCCGTCGAGCGCCGCATCCTGGACGTCCAGGGCTCCCTGTCCCGCCTCAGCGCGGGCGGCGACCCGGCCCAGCTGGCCGCCGTACAGAACGAGTTGTGGGTTCTCCAGCAGTACGGGCAGGCGCTCCGCGAGAAGGGCGCCGTAGCCCTCTGAGGCCGGACGGCGGGGTTCCGGGGATGTTCCGCGGGTGAACCGGTGGGACCGCCGGGGCGGGGCGGGCGCTCGGAGTGGCCGGCGCACATGCCAATCCCGTACCCGCTTCTTCAGGTTTCGTCTTCGCTGAGCTGCGCACTCGTGCAGGACAGTAACCAGGCGGTCACGGACCGGACGCAAAAAGTCACCGCACGCCCCTCGTGGCAGCGATGTGTCGTACTCCACACTGGGTTCCGGTGCCTGAGTCCTCGGAGCGCGGCCGACCCGCACGCGACGGGTTCGCGATCCCCGCGGTTCCGCCAAACGACTACGGGATGGACAGCGGCGAGGCCGTCGACCCCATCCCCGACGTACCGCTGCCGCACGCCTCAGCAGCGACATTCCTGGAGGTCGCCCCCGTGCAGACCCAGACCCTCGCCCAGTCCGACAACACCATCGACACGGACGCGGATACCGACGTCGTCGCGGCGGTCCCCCCGCAGCGCCGCGCCGCGCACCACCCCGAGGCCGAGCCGGAAGGTCCACCCGAGGCTCCCGGGGCTCCCGGGGCAGAGGTGGAAGTGGAGACCGAGGCCGAGGCCCCCGAACCCGTCGCACCGCCCCGAAGCCGCGCCGCCGACACCGGCGGCCCCTCGTCCGACCTGTTCCGCCAGTACCTGCGGGAGATCGGCCGGATTCCGCTGCTCACGGCGGCCGAGGAGGTCGACCTCGCCCGCCGCGTCGAGGCCGGGCTGTTCGCCGAGGAGAAGCTCCGGCTCGCCCCCGACCTGGACAGCCAGCTCGCTCTGGACCTGGACAAGATCGTCGTCATGGGCCGGATGGCCAAGCGCCGGCTCATCGAGGCGAACCTGCGGCTCGTCGTGTCCGTGGCCAAGCGGTACGTGGGTCGCGGCCTGACCATGCTCGACCTGGTCCAGGAGGGCAACCTCGGCCTGATCAGGGCCGTCGAGAAGTTCGACTACGCCCGCGGCTACAAGTTCTCCACGTACGCCACCTGGTGGATCCGGCAGGCCATGTCGCGCGCGCTCGCCGACCAGGCGCGCACCATTCGCGTCCCGGTGCACGTGGTCGAGCTGATCAACCGGGTGGTCCGCGTCCAGCGGCGGATGCTCCAGGAGCGCGGCTACGAGCCCAGTCCCGAGGAGGTCGCGGCCCATCTCGACCTGACCGGCGAGCGGGTGAGCGAAGTCCTGCGGCTGGCCCAGGAGCCGGTGTCCCTGCACGCCCCCGTGGGCGAGGAGGACGACGTGGCCCTCGGGGACCTCATCGAGGACGGCGACGCGACGTCTCCGGTGGAGTCCGCGGCGTTCCTGCTGCTCAGGCAGCATCTGGAGGCGGTGCTGTCCACGCTCGGCGAGCGGGAGCGCAAGGTCGTCCAGCTGCGGTACGGGCTGGCGGACGGGCGTCCGCGCACCCTGGAGGAGATCGGCCGCATCTTCGGCGTAACGCGCGAGCGCATCCGCCAGATCGAGTCCAAGACCCTGAACAAGCTGAGGGACCACGCTTTCGCCGACCAGCTCCGGGGCTATCTGGACTGAGGGGGCTCGCCGGGGCAATGGCTTTCTTCGCCCCCTCCGCCCCTTCCCGTCCCTTTCCGGGGGCGCTGCCCCCGGACCCCCGCTCCTCAAACGCCGGAGGGGCTGAATCTCTTCAGCGGGGGTCCAGGGGAGGCGGGCTCTAGTCGACCTCGGCGACCGCCTGGGCGAACTGGGCCTGGTACAGGCGGGCATAGGCTCCGCCGGACTCCAGCAGCTCCGCGTGGGCGCCCTGTTCCACGATGGACCCGTCCTCCATCACGAGGATGGTGTCCGCGTCCCGGATCGTCGACAGACGGTGGGCGATCACGAACGACGTCCGACCGTGCGCCAGCTTGGCCATCGCCTTCTGGATCAGCACCTCGGTCCGGGTGTCGACGGAGCTGGTCGCCTCGTCGAGCACCAGGATCACCGGATCCGACAGGAACGCGCGGGCGATCGTGATCAGCTGCTTCTCGCCCGCGCTGACCCCCGATCCCTCGTCGTCGATCACCGTGTCGTAGCCCTCGGGCAGCGTGCGGACGAACCGGTCGGCGTGCGCCGCGCGCGCCGCCTCCTCGATCTCCCCGCGGGTGACGTCCCGCGAGGCCCCGTACGCGATGTTGTCGGCGATCGTGCCCCCGAACAGCCAGGTGTCCTGGAGCACCATCCCTATCCCGGACCTCAGCTCGTCCCGCGACATGGACGCCACATCGACCCCGTCGAGGGTGATCCGGCCGCCCGTGACGTCGTAGAACCGCATGAGCAGGTTCACCAGCGTCGTCTTGCCGGCGCCGGTCGGGCCGACGATGGCCACCGTCTGGCCCGGCTCCACCTTCAGCGAGAGGTCCTCGATGAGCGGCTTCTCCGGGTCGTACCGGAAGGAGACGTTCTCCAGCGCCACGCGCCCGCGCAGCTCCTCGGGACGGGCCGACACCTTCGGGTCCGCGTCCTGCTCGTCCGCGTCGAGGACCTCGAAGACCCGCTCCGCCGACGCGACACCCGACTGCACCAGGTTCGCCATCGACGCGACCTGCGTCAGCGGCATCGAGAACTGGCGGGAGTACTGGATGAAGGCCTGCACGTCACCGATCGACAGCGATCCCGAGGCCACCCGCAGACCGCCGACGACGGCCACCAGGACATAGTTCAGGTTCGACACGAACATCATCAGCGGCTGCATGACACCGCTGTTGAACTGCGCCTTGAACCCGGCCTCGTACAGCTTGTCGTTCTGCTCGGCGAACAGCGCCGCCGACTCGTCCGCCCGCCCGAACACCTTCACCAGGTTGTGGCCGGTGTACATCTCCTCGATGTGGGCGTTGAGCTTGCCGGTGGTGCGCCACTGCTGCACGAAGTGCGGCTGCGAGCGCTTGCCGACCCGGGTGGCCACGACGAACGACAGCGGCACCGTGACCAGCGCGACGAGCGCGAGCAGCGGCGACACCCAGAACATCATCGCGAGCACACCCACGATGGTCAGCAGCGAGTTGACGAGCTGGCCCATCGACTGCTGGAGCGTCTGCTGGATGTTGTCCATGTCGTTCGTCGCGCGGCTGAGGACCTCACCGCGCTGGCGCTTGTCGAAGTACGACAGCGGCAGCCGTGACAGCTTCGCCTGCAGGTCCTCGCGCATGCGGTAGACGGTCCTGTTGACGGACCGGTTCACCAGCCGTGTCGCCACCGCCATCAGCAGGCCGGCCAGCAGGAACGTGCACAGCGCCAGCAGCAGGACGTGCCCGACGGCGGTGAAGTCGATGCCCTTGCCCGGGGTGAAGTCCGTCCCCGAGAGCATGTCGGCGACGGCGCCCTTGCCGTGCGCGCGCAGCGAGTCGAGGGCCTGGGCCTTGGTGGCCCCGGCCGGCATCTGGCGTCCGACGATCCCGGAGAAGACCAGGTCGGTGGCCCTGCCGAGGATCTTCGGGCCGACCACCGAGAGCCCCACGCTCAGTACGACGGTCACCAGCATCACGTACAGCGTGGCGCGCTCGGGCTTGAACTGGGTGAGGAGCCGTCGGCCCGACACCTTGAAATCCATCGAGCGCTGGTCAGGGCCGGTCCCGGCCATCATGCGCCCCATAGGCCCGGCCATCAGGCGGCCTCCGCTTCCGTCAGCTGGGAGAGCACGATCTCCCGGTAGGTCTCGTTGTCCGCCATCAGTTCGTGATGCCGTCCGCTGCCGACGACCCGGCCCTCGTCGAGGACCACGATCCGGTCGGCCTCCCTGATGGTCGACACCCGCTGGGCGACGATCACCACGGTCGCCTCCGCGGTCTCCGCGGTGAGGGCCGCGCGCAGCGCCGCGTCGGTCGCGTAGTCGAGCGCCGAGAAGGAGTCGTCGAAGAGATAGATCTCGGGGCGCTGCACGAGGGTGCGCGCGATGGCCAGGCGCTGACGCTGGCCGCCGGACACGTTCGTGCCGCCCTGCGCGATCGGCGAGTCGAGACCGTTCTCCAGCTGTTCGACGAAGCCCTTGGCCTGCGCCACCTCCAGCGCGTGCCACAGCTCCTCGTCGGTCGCCTCCGGGTTGCCGTACCGCAGGTTCGTGGCGACCGTCCCCGCGAACAGGTACGGCTTCTGCGGGACCAGTCCGACCGTCCTGGCCAGCAGCTTCGGCTCGATGGTCGCCACATCCACGCCGTCGACGAGCACTTGACCGTCGGTGGCGTCGAAGAGGCGGGGGATCATGCCGAGCAGCGTCGACTTCCCGCTGCCGGTCGACCCGATGACGGCGGTCACCTCACCGGGGCGCGCGACCAGGTCGACGGACTTCAGGACCGGCTCCTCGGCGCCCGGGTAGCGGAACCCGGCCTCGCGGATCTCCAGGTGGCCGTGCCGGCGCAGCTCCAGGACGGGCGCGATGGGCGGGACCACGCTGCTCTCGGTGGACAGGACCTCCTGGATGCGCTCGGCACAGACCTCCGCGCGCGGCACCATCATGAACATGAAGGTGGCCATCATCACGGACATCACGATCTGCATCAGGTAGGCCAGGAACGCGGTCAGATCGCCGATCTGCATCTGGCCGCTGTCGATGCGGTGGGCGCCGAACCAGACGACCGCGATGGACGACAGGTTCACCACCGTCATGACGATCGGGAACATCAGGGCCAGCATCCGGCCGGTGGCCAGCGACGTCTCGGTGAGGTCGGTGTTGGCGCTCTTGAAGCGCTCCTTCTCGTAGCCGTCGCGCACGAACGCGCGGATCACGCGGTTGCCGGTGATCTGCTCGCGCAGCACCCGGTTCACGGTGTCCAGGCGGACCTGCATGGTGCGGAACAGCGGGCGCAGCCGGCGCACGATGAGCGTCACGCAGATGCCGAGGGTCGGCACCACGGCGACGAGCACCGCGGACAGCGGCACGTCCAGGCCGAGGGCCAGGATGATGCCACCCACACACATGATCGGCGCCGACACCAGCAGGGTGAACGTCATCAGGGCGAGCATCTGCACCTGCTGGACGTCATTGGTGGTGCGGGTGATCAGCGACGGCGCGCCGAAGTGGCCCATCTCACGTGCGGAGAAGGACTGGACGCGGTCGAAGACGGCACCGCGGATGTCCCGGCCGACCGAGGACGCCGTACGGGCGCCGTAGTACACGGCTCCGATGTTGCAGACGACCTGGGTCAGCGAGATGCCGATCATC
Source organism: Streptomyces sp. NPDC005784 (assembly GCF_042871525.1). NCBI lineage: Bacteria > Bacillati > Actinomycetota > Actinomycetes > Kitasatosporales > Streptomycetaceae > Streptomyces > Streptomyces sp. NPDC005784. Next base: position 159,252 of record NZ_JBIAIQ010000006.1, on the reverse strand, counting down.
AGGGCGCCGAAGGACAGGATGTAACCCGTGTCACCCTTCACGACACCGTTGTCGATGATGTGCGCGTTGAGGGTGGGCAGGTAGAGCGTGGCGCAGGTCTGAAGGAACTGGAGCAGCACCAGCAGGGCGATGGGTTTCTTGTACGGACTGAGGTGGGTCCGCAGGAGTCGTATGAGCACGCGGGGTCTCTCGGAATCGTCGATGGCGAGGTGATCGGCAGGCGGTGGATGGTGCACCACCCCCTATCGTCCGACACTCCACCTGCGTTACCTCAACCGATTAACCCAAGTGCGGTCCAAAAAAGGAGCCCGCCTCCGCCTTCGGACGTACGTCCGCGGAGGGGTTACGACCGGAACGCCCCCGGATGCGTCTGTTCGCGTACGGAGACGTACTGCTGTCGTACGGCCTGCCCCACGGCGAGTTCGTCACCGGGCTCCAGCACCTGGGCGACCGGACCCTGCCAGGCGGGCGGGGTCCGCGGGTCGAGGGTGCCCTGCGAGGCACCGAGGGCCCAGGCCGCCTGACGGGCCGCGCCGAGCGCCGCGTAGTCCGCGGGCTGCGGCACGACGACCTGCGCGCCGAACAGCGCGGGCGCCACGGCCTGGACGGCGGGCAGCTCGGCGGCCTGGCCGAGCAGGAATATCCGGCGTACGTCGACACCCCGGCCGCGCAGCACGTCGAGCGCGTCCGCGAGCCCGCACAGCATGCCCTCGAAGGCCGCGCGCGCCATGTGCTCGGGCCGCATCGACTCGCGGCGCAGACCGGCCAGCGTCCCCGCCGTGTGCGGCAGGTTCGGGGTGCGCTCGCCCTCCAGATACGGCAGCAGGACGAGTCCGTGGGAGCCCGGCGTCGATTTCATCGCCAGGTCGGACAGTCCCTCCAGGTCGGACACGCCGAGGAGTTCGGCGGCCCCGCGCAGGGCCCGTACGGCGTTGAGCGTGGTGACGACCGGAAGATGCATGCCGGTCGCGTCCGCCAGGGAGGTGATCATGCCGGTGGAGTCCACCAGTGCCTCGGTGTGGACGGCCATCACGGAGCCGGAGGCGCCCAGCGACACCACCGCGTCGCCGAGCCCGATGCCGAGCCCGAACGCCGCCGCCATGGTCTCGCCGGTCCCGGCGGAGATCAGCAGCCCCTCGGGCGTGGTTCCGGCGGCCTCGGAGGGGCCGAGGACGTCCGGCAGCCCGGCCTGGTGGCCGAGCGCCAGGTCGATGAGATCAGGCCGGTACTGGCCGGTCGCCGCCGACCAGTACCCGGTCCCCGAGGCGCCGCCCCGGTCCGTGGTCCTGCGCACCGGTCGCCCGAGGAGCTGCCACACGAGCCAGTCGTGGGCCTGCAGCAGCATGCTGGTGCGCCGCGCGGCCTCGGGCTCGGTCTTGTTCAGCCAGCGCAGCTTGGTCACCGGCTGCGCGGCCTGCGGGACACTGCCCACCGCCTGCGCCCATGCCTCGCGCCCGCCGAGCGCGTCGATCAGATCGGCCGCGGCGACCTGCGCCCGCTTGTCACCGCCGACCATCGCGGCGCGCACGGTGTTGCCCTGCGCGTCCAGCGGGACGAGTGCGTTCTGCTGAGCGGACACGCCGATGGCCTGTACGCCTTCGAGCAGCCCGCCTCCCGCGGCCTCGCCCAGGGACAGCAGCCAGGCCTGCGGATCCACGTCGGAAGGACGGCCGCCACCCTCGCCGCTGTCGATCGGATGTGGCGCATAACCCTGCCTCAGCACGGCACCCGTGTCCGTGTCGCAGACGACGATACGAGTGAAATCGGGCGCACTGTCCAGCCCGGCGACTATCCCCATGGCGGAAATTCTGCCGTACGACGGGGCTCGGCGGCGCCGGGCCGTCACACAGGACCCGGCGCGCCCAACGGCCCCTAGGTATTACTGGTGCCCCAGTCGTCCTCGCCGGTGCCGCCCGCGTTCCGCTCCCGCAGGGAGCGCACCCGGTCCGTGACCGAGTCGGGGACGCGGTCGCCCACCTTCTCGCTCACGGTGTGCAGCGCCTTGCCCGCGATCTCGCGGCCCTGGTGGGCGGCGGTCTCCGCGGTGTTGCGCACGGCGGGGTTCTGCGCGACCTGGCGCATGGACTTCTTCAGCTGTTCGTAGCGCTCGCGCCCGGCCCGCGTGCCGAGCACGTAACCCAGGGCCAGTCCGGCGACGAACGTGAGCCGGTAGCGCATGACGGCCACCCTTCCCTTGCGTCGGCATCGGTGCGGAGGGAACCGATTGGCGGAGCACCCCCCTGCTTGCGCTAATGTATGTGTCGCAGCGGGCGCACGCTTCCTGGCGAATACCCAGGTAGGTACGTTCGATGCAAAGATCAATCCTCCGTAGCTCAATTGGCAGAGCAGCCGGCTGTTAACCGGCAGGTTACTGGTTCGAGTCCAGTCGGGGGAGCTCGATCTCCTGTAGCTCAATTGGCAGAGCAGCCGGCTGTTAACCGGCAGGTTACTGGTTCGAGTCCAGTCGGGAGAGCAACGAAAGAGGGCCCTCCGGGGTCCTTTTTCATGTCCGCGGGAGCCGCCCAGGGCATGCCGAAGTCGTCATGGTCGCGCGATGCCGACCATCCGAAGCAGGAGATCGTATGAGCGGCTATGCTGCGGCAGACGGCGCGCACAAATGTGCGCGGCGCGCCGTAACGGGGCGGTAGCTCAGCCGGTTAGAGCAGCGGACTCATAATCCGTCGGCCGTGGGTTCGAGTCCCACCCGCCCCACTACGCGCTACGCGTGCAGAATCGATGTGACCAGTAACTTCCCTGACTGGTCAGGCGAGTTGGGGCCCCGTGGGCCCCCCGGCCCGGTTCGCGGTCGCATGATCGTCAGGGCCCGCCGGAGGCCCGCGCCCCGGCCAATTCCGTTTTCACCCGGATGGCCTGACAGTCCCTCGGCCGGAGCACGTCGCCACCGGCCCACCCCCTCCTTGAAGCGGTTTCCGGCACACGTAGAGGTCTGTCCCTGAGCGGTTCGTCGCGCACCGCGGGGCCGTCCCCGGAAGCGGTTCGCGGCGCACTGCGGGGTCCGCCACCGGGAGCGGCCGGCAGGCTCCGAGGGGCCCGTCCCCGGAAGGGGTCGACGGGGCTCCGGGGAAGCGGTTGGCGGGGCTCCGGGAGATCGCTTTCCGAACGGGCCCGCAGCGCATCGGGAGGCCGTGATCGATGGTTGCGCCTCGCTGTCGGCGACGTACGCCTCAGCCCGCCGCGGCCTCAGCCCGCCGCGAGCAGGTCCGCGGCCCGTTCCCCGATGACGACGGACGGGGCGTTGGTGTGCCCCCGGATGATCGTCGGCATGATGGAGGCGTCCGCCACTCGCAGCCCCCGGACCCCTCGTACCCGCAGCTGTGGGTCCACGACGGAGGTGTCGTCGCGGCCCATCCGGGCCGTCCCCACAGGGTGGTAGAGGGTGTGGGAGTGATCGGCCAGGGCGAGCGCGTCGCGCCGGTCCCGTGGCAGGTCCTCGGCCCCGGGAGGCATGAGGAAGCGGCCCGAGGACAGCCCGCGGCCGGTGAGCCGGCCGATGATCTCCTCGCAGACGCCGAGCCCGGCCAGCAGGGCCGCGCGGTCGGCGCCGCCAGGGTCCGTCAGATAGCGTGGGTCGATGACCGGCTTGGCCGAGGGGTCCGCGGAGGCCAGAGTGACCGAACCGGTGCTTCGGGGCCGCAGCAGGATCGCGCCCACGGTCAGACCGTGTTCCGGCGCCTTGACGAGACCCTCGCCGAGGAACGGCACCGGCGCGAAGATGATCTCGATGTCGGGGAGTTCGAGGTCGGGCCGGCTGCGGACGAATCCGTACGCCTCGCCGATGTTCGACGTGAGCATGCCCCGGCGCCGGGTGAGGTACTTCAGCAGCTCCGAAGGCCGCTCGGCAGCGAACAGGGTCCCGTCGGCGGCGTCCACGGCGAGGCCGCTGATGAGGTGGTCGGTGAGGTTCGCGCCGACCTCCGGGGCGTCCACGAGCACCTCGATGCCCCGCTCGCGCAGGTGGCCGGCGTCACCGATGCCGGACAGCATGAGCAGCTGGGGCGTGTTGACCGCGCCCGCGCTCAGGACGACCTCGCGGCGCGCCAGCACCGTGCGCGTGACACCCCCGGTGACGTACTCGACGCCGATCGCGCGGCGGCCCTCGAAGAGCACACGGGTGGCCTGCGCGTCCGTGAGGACCCGCAGGTTCGAGCGGCGGCGGGCCGGCTTGAGATAGCCGTCGGCGGTGCTGCACCGGGCGCCGCGCCGCTGGCTCACCATGGTCTGCGAGAACCCGTCGGGCGTCCCGGTGTTGGCGGGTTCGACGGTCCGGCCGAGTTCCCTGACGGCGTCGAGGAAGGCGGCCGTGTGCGGGTTCGGGTCGCGCTGCGGTTCGACGCTCATGGGGCCGGAGCGGCCGTGGTCCGGGTCGGTGGCCCCGAGGACCCGCTCCGTGCGGCGGAAGTACGGCAGCAGGCCCTTCCACGACCAGTCGGCGCCGCAGAGGTCGCCCCACTCGTCGTAGTCGGCCGCGAACCCGCGCACCCACATCATGGCGTTCATCGAGGAGGATCCGCCCAGCATCCGGCCCCGGGGCCAGTAGACGGAGCGCCCGGAGAGTTCGGGCTGCGGGGCGGTCGAGTAGTCCCAGTCGAGCTCGGTCCTGAACAGCTGGGAGAAGGCAGCGGGAATGTGCACGGCCGCCTTCCGGTCCCGGCCGCCCGCTTCCAGGAGGACGACCGAGGCCGCGCCGCTCCCGGTCAGCCGCCCGGCGAGCGCCGCCCCGGCCGAGCCCGCTCCGACGACGACGTAGTCGGCGCTTTCCGGGGCGCTCACCGGGTCACCCCGGTCGTGCCCCGGTCCGTACGGCCGGGCGTGCCCGCCACCGGCCGGTCGGCGAGGCCGGGGGAGGTGACGTCGGGAGAGGCGACCCACCTCGCCCTTCTGCGGGTCCCGAACCGTGGCGCGGTCTGTGCTGCGGCCTGTGCTGCGGTGTACGTCATGACGTCCTCCTCGTCGAGGTCCGCTCCAGAGCTTCCGGCCGGGCAGGTGCCACGGGGTAGCCCCTGGAGGCGATGAGTTCACGGAATCGGCCGGCGAACGGGCCCCGGCGGCGGCCGAGGGGAGAACCGGGCCGGCCGCCGCGCGGTGGGGCGCCGTCACGGAAGCGAGGTGTGACGGGGCCCGTCAGGGGGCCGTGGGCGCGGCCCGCAGCTCACGCTTGAGGATCTTGCCCGTGGCGTTGGTGGGCAGCTGGTCGCGGAACTCCACCAGGCGCGGGTACTTGTAGCCCGCCATCCGCTCCCTGCACCACGCGATCAGCTCCTGCTCGGGGCGAGTTCGACGCCCGGGGCGAGGACCACGCAGGCCTTGACCTCCTCGCCGTGGCTCGGCGTGCGGCACGCCGAGGACGGCCGCCGTGTTCACGGCGGGGTGGGTGAGCAGGACCTCCTCGATCTCACGCGGGTAGACGTTGAAGCCGCCGCGGATGATCAGGTCCTTGGTGCGGTCGACGACGTAGAGCCATCCGTCGGCGTCCCTGCGGGCCAGGTCGCCGGTGCGGAACCAGCCGTCCCGCAGCACCTCGGAGGTCGCCTCGGGCCGCCTGTAGTAGCCCTTCATGACGTTGTGCCCGCGCACGACGATCTCGCCGATGGCGTCCGGACCCTTGACCGGCGTCCCGTCCTCGGCGATCAGATCCACCTCCACGCCCCAGACCGGACGGCCGACGGAGCCCGCGCGCGCCGGCTCGCCGCGCGGCGTGAACGTCACCGCGGGGCTGGTCTCCGACAGGCCGTAGCCCTCCAGGACGGTGACCCCGAAGCGCTCCTCGAACCTGCGGTGGATCTCGACCGGCAGCGGCGAAGCCCCCGAGCCGGCGATCCGCAGGTTCCCGGCGATCTCCGCCCGTTCGGCCTCGGGCACGTTCTCGGCGAGCAGCGCCCCGTACATGGTGGGGACGCCCGCGAAGAAGGTGACGGCGTGACGCCGCATCAGGGCGAGGGCCGAACCCGCGCCGAAGCGCGGCATCAGCACCAGCGTCGCGCGGGCGGCGAGCCCTGCGTTCATCTGCACGGTCTGGCCGAAGGAGTGGAACAGCGGCAGGGCGATCAGATGGACGTCGTGCTCGACCTCGCCGTACATCTTGTGGCAGGTCAGCGCGTTCAACGCCACGTTGGCGTGGGTGAGTTCGGCGCCCTTGGGCCGGCCGGTGGTGCCGGAGGTGTAGAGGATGACCGCGGTGTCGTCCGCCTCGGTGGCGACCGTCTCGAAGTCGGCGCTGCGGCCGGCCAGCGCCGAAGCCAGCGTCCGCGTGCCCGGGTTCGGGGAGGTCTCGGTGGGAGCCGAGGTCAGCAGGAAGAAGTGGTCGCAGCTCTCCGTCTCGTTGAACCCGTTCCACCGTTTCTAAGGACTGAGCGGGAGTGAGTCCTGTTGCCAGAACCCGTGCTCAGCCGCGTGTCCCGAACGGTGTTGGACACGCTGGTTCCCCGCTTTGACTGCACGGCCGGTCGCCGCCCTCTGGGGGCTGGTTCCGTGCCGTGTCCGGCGGAGTTCCTCACGCTCCGGGGTGCCCGGTTCGGCCTGGACGTTCCGATGCCCGCCACCATCGCTCTGGTGGGTGCGGGGCGGTTTCGTCCGTCGCCGGATCGGGTGCCCGAGGGCGCGCCTTCCGATCGCGATGCCCGCCGCGTCGTGGCGGGTCATCGCGCGTTTCTTGCTGGTCAGGGGGGTCTTCCAGTGCTCGGCGCCCCACTTGGAGGTGTATGCCGGGTCGACGGCGACCAGGGCCAGGCCGTGCTCGGCGGCCATGTTCACCAGCCGGGCTTTGACCTTGCCGGTGGGGATGCCGTGGATGAGTTGCCGGAACCGCTTGCGGCGGCCGAACCTCTCGCGGCGGCCGAACCTCTCGCGGGTCTTCCCCTCGGAGAAGTCGAGGTCTTCGACAGCGATCGCGGTGACGCCGATCCGGGTGGCCCAGCGCAGCAACTGGCTGAGCGCGTGCCGCAGCTGCGCGTCGCGGTGGTCCGCGCTGCCGGTCAGGTCATAGGCGAACCGCTGCGGGTCGCCGACCGGGTTGCCGTGCTGATCGAGGCGGTAGGCGGCGAAGTGGTCGGCGTTCGTGTCCACACCGATGAGCCCGCCCGCCCGCGCCGCCTCCAACCCGATGGCCCGCACTGCGGGGCGCTTCCACGAGGCGGTCAGATACCAGCGGCCCCTGGCCGCGTCGTAGTGGATCTCGTACGCGATCGCCCGGTTCCCGGCGACTCGGTCGGCCCACTCAGCGCCCCGGTACCGGAAGGCGATGCGGCTGGTCAGGACGTACCGGCCGTATGGGCTGTTGGCCAGGTACTCCAGCGGTTTGGGCAGCTTGAGGGAGACCTCGCCGTCCGGGGTGACGCGGATCGTTTCGTTCCCGAACCGCTTCCCCGACTCGCCGTCCGCGCTCAAAAACCAGCGGGCGGCCTCCCAGCGTTCGCGCCAGCCGGTCTCGGTAAGGCCGGCGGCGGCCAGGTTGTGCCGGTTGTTCGCGAGGCTCTTCCCGCCGCGCACGACGTGCACCCGCCCGGTCGCGATGTCCTCCTGAACGGCCGCGAGACGGGCCCTGAGGATGTGGAGTCGGCGGGACTTCTGGAACCACTGCGCCTTGGACCGGTAGCCGCCCGGCTTGCCTTTGGCACCCTTCTCCCCGACCGGGAGGGACAAGCGGTGCATGAGCATGCGGATGCCGTCGGTGAGCTTGTCCCGGTACGCGAACTGGCCGCGCCGGGCCAGGGCGTACTGGTCGTGCGTGCCCTTCGTGACGGCGCCGGCCCAGCGGGACGACGACCTGGCAGTCAGCTCCTGCTTGCGGGTGGCCCAGCTCTGGCTGGTGCGCTCGAAGCCGGCCCGCGAGTACAGGGCGAGGTCGGCGGTGGCGAGGCCGCCCATGTGGGCGCCGATGAGACGCAGGACCCTGTCGTCCTGCGGCGTGAGGTCTTTGAGGCGGTCGCGGATCGCGACGTCCGTACGGTCATGGACCACGAACGGGTCCCGGACCGCACGCAACGCCTTCTTGTGCTCGCTCACTCCGCGGCCGCCTCGAGCGCTTTCTGCGCGCGGTTCCTCGCGGAACGGCGTCCATACAAGCGGGCACAGAACGAGGTCAGGACCTCGGTCATGTCGCGGACCAGGTCATCTTCGACCTCGCCGTCGTCAAGGATGACGAGGCGACGGCCATGCGCGGCCAGTGCGGCCTCGACGAGTTCGGTGTTCATCCGCCCGAGGCGATCCTTGTGCTCGACGACCACCGTGGTCACAGCCGGGTCGGCCAGCAGTCGGCGCACCTTCGCCCGCCCGCCGTTCATGCCCGAAGCGATCTCCGACTCGGTCCGCACGACCCGGTGCCCGGCCTTCGCCGCCCACTCCACGAGCCGCTCGGTCTGCCGCACCAGGTCAGCCTTCTGGTCGTGGGAAGAGACCCGGGCGTACAGGCCCACGCCCCCGACGACATCGGCGACCTGGTTGGCCTCGATGTTCACCAGGATCGTGCGCGGGCCCACCCGCTCCGCAGGTACCGGCAGCGTTCCATCACGGAACCAGCGGCGCGCTGTCTGCGGATGGACGCCCTGGGCCCTCGCCCACTCGGTCAGATTCACACGCCAGACCGTAGAGGCCACTCACTCATGAATGCTCATGATCGCTCGTTCGTCACTAGAACGAGTGCAGTTCGAACCCCTCCTGGCGCGTCGGGAGCTCGGCGGTGCCCTCGAAGCAGAGGTACGCCTTGGCCTCCGAGTCGGCCAGGTGGTAGGCGATCTCACGGCCCTTCAGGAGCACGTTGAGCGGGATGACCGCCGTACGGTCGGGCACGGCGCGGGCACTGTTCTCCAGCATGACGGCGAGGTTGAGCATGGGGTGGGCTCCGTAAGGGTGTTGACGCGGGTTCGGGACCGGCCGGCGGAGGTCAGCCGCGCAGCGCGGAGGCGAAGAGGGCGGGCAGGCGCAGCGGACCGGGCGCGGCGGTGAAGCGGGTGAGGCGCTCCACGGTGGTCAGTGCCGTGCGGTTGGTGACGAAGTACGGGGGGCGCGGGGACAGCGACGGGTCGCCGGTGACCAGACCCCGCGGCGCGGGCGTGAACGGGGCGCGCAGCACGGTCTTCTCGATGTCCTCGTCCCGGAGCATGAACGCGTTGTGCACGAAGCCGATACCGCTGCCGATGTCCTGCCGGGTGTGGCCCGGGAAGGCACCCCAGGGGGTGAAGCCGAGCAGAAAGCCCACCGCGGACCAGCAGTTGACGCCCAGGGTGCCGTAGCGCAGGTCGGCGACTGCGGTCTCCACCACCGCACGGTCCGACCGCTCGGTCCTCGGGTGCACGATGAGGGTGGCGCCGAGGGTGCCGGGGAGGCTGTCGTTGGCGAAGCCGACGGCGTTGCGGAGGTAGGCGGCCGTGGTCGAGCCGGGCAGCCGTACGACGCCCAGCGCGCTGGCGAAGACCTCGTCGGTCACCAGGACGTCGTCGGGACCGGTGACGTCGGGGACCAGAAGGCGGCAGCCGTCGCCGTACCGCTCCGCCCGCGGGTGGGCCGCGAGAACGGCGTCCAGGCGTTCGCGCGCCCCGGGGTAGTAGTCGGCGCGGGGCGGCAACGCGCGCAGCACCCGGCGGATCTCGTTCAGCAGCTTCTCGGTGCCGTCCCAGTCGCGCGGTACGACGAGGACCTGGCCGGCGATGCAGTTGTGGCCGGAGTTGTTCATCTTGCTGGTGACGATGTGCTCGGCCTGGAAGCGGAAGTCGGCGTCGCTCCACGGGCCGGGAGCGACGATGCACGGGCTGACGCCGCCGAGTTCGCTGTTGAAGGGCTTGGTGACCAGGGGCCGGTCGTCGTGCCGGCGCTGTCCGGCGTTCTCGTCCGTCCCCCAGACGATGGCGTCGTGCGTACGGTCGCTGCCGGTGACGTGGATCGCGTCGACACCCTCGTGGTGGGCGAGGTAGCCGCCCTCGGCCGCGCCGCCGTCGACGAAGCGGACCCAGCCGCGGACGACGAACTCCGCGAAGACGTGCTCGAAGTGGGGCCGCAGATAGGCGTTGACGGGGTTCATCTTGGCGACGACGACCTGGCCCTCGACGTAGAGCTTGTGCAGGATGTCGAGCGCGGTGATGGCGGCGACGTTGCCGGCGCCGAGCACCAGGGCGACGGCCGAGGGCTCCGGTCGGCCCCGGTACCCGTCCGCCGCGCGGTCGCGCGTCTCGTCGGCGGTGACGCCCGGACGCATCCAGACCTGGGCGGTGAAGCGGTTGAGCAGCAGCCGGTCCCAGCCGGTCGCGGGAAACACGTCGACGCGGGTGCGGCCGGCCCTCTCCCGTACGGCTTTTGCCGCGAGAGGTTCGCGGCCCGCGGCGAGGCGCCGCAGTACCCGCAGATAGGCCGCGGCGTTCTGCGCGAGCGCCCAGGGACCACCGGTCCAGTCCTCGGCGGCCCACGGGGAGTCGGGAGCGTAGCCCTTGGCGCGGGCGCCGGACTCGGCCAACTCGGCCGCGCCGGAGGCCACCCGGTGCAGCAGCCGTTCGAGCAGCGCGATGCGTTCGGTGAGCGGGGCGGCCGACCAGGACGCGGCACCGCCGCGCAACTCGGCGACGGCCCGGTCCAGGCAGGAGGTATCGAGGGCGCTGGGGTTCACGTCGTTCCTCGCGATAGGGGAGGGAGGAGGGAGGGGAGCTGATGGCAGGCGATGGGGAAGGCGTCGCGTCGTCGGGCAGGCGGGAGCGCCGTATCCGGAGGACGGGACGGGGTCTCCGGGTACGGCGCGGTCCCCCTGGTTCCGCGCCGTACCCGGCGCCGACGTACCCACGTGCGGGTCAGACGGCTTGCAGCGGGGTGTCGTGGTCCCGGGGGGAGGGGGACGGCGCGGCGGGCGGACAGCAGGCGGGCGTCGCGGGCCGGGTCGATCAGCGTGACCGCGGCCGTTCCTCCCAGCACGAGCAGTACTCCGGTGATCAGGAGCGCTTGCCGGTAACCCGCGGTCCCGTGGGTGTCCACGAGGTGTCCGACCAGGGTCGGGGCGATCAGACCGGCCGTGGTCACCACGGCGTTCATGATGCCCAGCGCGCCGCCGCGGCGGTCGGCCGGAGCCAGTTCGGCGACGGTGGTGGCGGCGACGCTGCTCATCGCCCCGGCGCAGCCGAATCCGGCGACCAGGAGGGCGACGGTCGCGGCGCCGGCCGGTGCCACCGGCAGGGCGAGGCACGCCGCGGCGCCTACGAGCATCAGGACGCCGCCGACCCCGCCGCGCGCCCTTCGGCTCGTGGTCCCGCGGCGCAGCAGCCATCCGGTCAGGCCGGCCTGACCGAGTACCACGACGCCGCTCAGCCCCCAGACCAGCATGAGCAGCCGGGCGGACGCGGCCGACGAGTACCCCAGGCCGTCGTGGAAGAAGGACGGGAGCCACACCAGGCAGAAGGCGATCACCCAGTAGGTGCCGAAGTACGCGGCCGTGGCACCGATCCAGGTGCGGGTCGCGATGATCCGGCGGTACGGAGTTCCGCGCGGGGCGCCACCCGTCCCGGCTGCGGACTCCGCCGCCTCGGCTCCCTCGGCCGTACGTTCGGCGTCGGGGCCCGCACCGGTCGCGGGGCCCTCGGCCGGGGCCGGCGCGGGGGTCCCGCTGTCGCTCGCCGCCGCGTAGGGCCCCTCCCCGCCGAAGGGGATCCACAGCAGCGCCCATACCGCGCCGGCGATCGCGACCACGGCGACCGCGGTGCGCCAGCCGTGTTGGTGGATGACCCAGGTCAGCACCGGGGCGGCGACCAGGACGCCCAGGGTGATGCCCAGCACGATCAGCGCCCCGGGCAGGTTGCGTCGACGGTCGGGGAACCAGGAGAGGGTGGTCTGCTGGGCCACGGGGAACGCCGGCCCTTCTGCGGCGCCCAGGAGAACGCGTGACGTGACGAGCACGGCGAGCCCTCCGCCCAGGACCAGCGGAACCTGGGACAGGGACCACAGGACGGCCATCGTGAGCAGCAGCCACTTGGGCCGTACGCGGTCGGCGAGCAGCCCCACCGCGGCACCGCAGACCGAGAACAGCAGGAAGAACGCGCTGTTGGCGAGCCCGAAGGCGGACGCCGAGAGGCCGAGGTCCTTGCGGACGGGGTCGGCCGCCAGACCGAGTACGGACTTGTCGGCGAAGTTGACCATCATGAAGACGACGAGCAGCGCGGTGACGGTCCACGCGCGCCGGCGTTGGTCAGGCGGCGTCTTCGCACGGCCGGCGGCCGCAAGGGGTACGACATCGGTGTCGGTCACAAGGGCTCCGCAGGAGGGGACGGGTCGGGAACGGGCGGGGCAGGTCCGGCCGACGTCCTCAGGACAGGAGTTCGCCGGCGATCGCGATGCGCTCCATGACGCGGCGCTGCGGGTAGTAGTCGTTGATCGCGTAGTGCTGCGTGGCGATGTTGTCCCAGATCGCGACGGAGCCGGGCTGCCAGCGGAAGCGGACCTGGTACTCGGGGATACGGGCCTGGAGGACCAGTTCGCCGAGCAGCTCACGGCTCTCGGTCTCCGACAGACCGGTGATCCGGGTCGTGAAGGGCTCGTTGACGTAGAGCAGCTTGCGGCCGGTGCGCGGGTGCCGCACGACCACCGGGTGCTCGACGGGCGGCAGGGCCTCCCGGTGCGCCGCGATCTGGCTCTCCGTCATCGTCAGGCCCCAGCTGGGCACCCAGTCGTGCACCGCGGTGAGCCCCTCGACGCGGGCCTTCGTCCGCTCGGGCAGGTTGTCGTACGCGGCGGCCATGTCCGCCCAGAGGGTGTCGCCTCCCGCCGGGGGGACCTCGACGGCCCGCAGGACCGAGCCGAGCGCCGGTGCGGCCATGAAGGAGTGGTCGCTGTGCCAGATGTTCTCGGTGCCGACGGCCATGGCGTCCTTGGCCAGGCGCGAGACTCCGACGGTGTCGCCGGCGGGGAAGAACGGGTTGGGCTCCGGCACGCCCCACAGGGCGGAGAGCGCGAGCTGGGAGTCCGGGGCGAAGGCGTGCTGGTCACGGAAGAAGATCACCTTCCATTCCAGCAGGGCCTGCTTCAGCTCCGCGGCGAGGTCCTCGCCGATCGGGAGCGAGAGGTCGACGACGGCGATCTCCGCGCCGATGTGCGGGGTGAGCGGACGGATGTCCATCAGGCGGTACTCGGCCGGGGCGGCACCGGGCGCGGTGCGCTCCAGCACTCGCTTCCCGTAGTGCATCAGAGGCTTGTCGAAGGCGGGTGCGGGAGGGGTGACGACGCTGTCCATGGGCTCTCCAGAACGACAACCGGGATTTCGTTACTGGAAGTATCGTTATTGAGGTGCGAGGTGACAAGGGTCTGGTGCGATTGTCGTGAACGGGGCGCCGGCGGGGTTGTGGCTGGTTCGGACGGAGCGGTCCGGCGGGGCCGCGGCGGTCAGGAAGCGGAGCCGACCGCGCGGGACACGAGCTCCACCAGGTTTTCCACGAGCCGGGTGTCGGGCAGTTCCTGCTCGCCGATCAGCCGGAAGAGCAGCGGCGCGGCGACCAGGGTGGTCGCGGCCCGGACATCGGTGTCGGGTCGTACGTCGCCTCGCTCGATGCCGCGTTCGAGGATGCGCCGGGTCTCGCCGGTGATCCGCTCGGTGTACTGCGCGTACTGCGCCCTGCCCGTGCCCGCCTCGGCCGCCGCTCCGATCAGCCCCGCGATCAGCCGGTCCGAGCCCGGCAGCCGGTACGCCGCCAGCCGGGCCGTCAGGACGACGTGCAGCTCTGCGCGGAAGTCGCCCAGGTCGGGCACGGACAGCTCGCCGATGCGGCTCTCGGCGGCGGCGATGACCAGGTCCTGCTTGGTGGGCCAGCGCCGGTAGATGGCGGGCTTGCTCACCCCGGCCCGTGCGGCGACGGCGTCCATCGTCAGGGCCCCCGCGCCCTGTTCGACGACCAGGTCGACGACCGCGTTCAGGACCGCTCCGGTGACCCGCTCCTCGCGCGGCCGACCCGGTCCCCGTTCCGTCCCCCGCGTCCGTGCACCCGTCATGCGCCTGAGCCTACGGGGGCCGGCGTCCTCCCCGGGGAGGAGGGCCCGCGCCGGAACTTCCTGCTCGGGGAGTGGGAGGGGTGCCTCCGTGGGCACGATGCGGATGCCGGTCCACTTGTCGGGCCGGTGCTGTCTCGTTGATCGAAGCCCGTGCCACTGCCCTGGAACTCGTCTACGGGCCGACCGTGCCCTCGAAGCACTCCCGCGGGCCGCCTGCGACCGGATGCAGGCAAGCGCGTACCCGGACCCCGGCCGTCACTGCCACCATCGGGGTGAAGAGGTAACCCTCCGCGTCGTACGTGTCGGTGACCGTGGCCGTTCTCGCCGGTCCGCCGGGGGCGGACACCTCGATGCGGTCGCCGATCCGGCTCCGCCAGATCCGCGCCCAGGCCGCGCCGCACTCCACGCTGTAGCGGATCTCCACCTGCTCGCCGGTGGTGGCCTGCCGGGAGCTGAGGTCGCGTGGCCGGGTTCCGCACATCATGTTGTCGGGGCTCTGTCCGGCGCAGGACTTCCCATGGCACCGGGGGGCCGTCGGCGATGCCCTGGGTGCGGCGGCCGCGCCGGACCGCCGGGAGCTCAGGAGCGCGACCGAGGTCACGGAGACCAGCACGAGCGCGATGACGACCGCGTACGCCACGCGGCTGCGGAGCCGTACCACTGCCGCCGCAACCGGCGGGGTCTCCGGCTCCGGCTCCGGCTCCATGTCCGGTCCGGGCTCGGAGAGTGCGACCGCACCTCGCTGACCGACCGCCAGATCCGCGAGTTCCCACAGCGCCACGAGCCGTCCCGCGGGCTCGTGGGCCACCTGGCACAGCACTTCGACGGCCTCACGCGGCGGGAGCACCTGCCCGCCGAGATACCGCCCCCAGGCCGATTTGCTGTACGGAGTCTGCTCGGCGAGACCGGCCAGGCTGAGGCGCGTACGGTCCTTGAGTTCGCGGAGCGCCTCGGTCAGTTGCCTGCACTCGGGCTCCGCCAGCGGGGATGTCATGCGCGCAGCGCCGCCCAGGTGTGCGGCCCGACCATGCCGTCGACGACCAGCTTCGTGTGCGCCTGCTCCCGTTTGACGGCACGCTCCGTAAGTTCGCCGAAGATGCCGTCGATGCCGCCCGGCGAGAAGCCGGCCCGCTTCAGCAGGCACTGAACCTCCGCGACGGCCGGGCCCGTGTCGCCGAACTGCACCGAGGCGTCCAGGGTCGTGCTCTGGCCCGCGTACCAGCGGCCGTGCTCGCGGTGGATGTCGCAGGTATAGCTCGCCGCTGCGCCGGTTTGGGCCGTTGCCAGGTCCGCGCTCTCGTGCCAGGGCTCGGTGACCAGCAGTATGACGAGCGCGCCTGCCGCCGCTGCCGCTGCCGCCGCTGCTGCCACCGGCAGCAACCGCTTGGGCGGCCCCTGCGCCGGCACCGGCGAGAGCAGGAGTTCCCGCCCCTCCCGCCCTTCCTGTCCGGCCGTCGGCCTGCCCTGCCCCCAGCACGCCGCGGCGACCTCGTGCAGCGCGAGCAGTCTGGTCGGGTCCGTCCCGCACACCTGCGCCAGCTCCTCGACGGCCTGACTCGGCGGCAGGTTCCTCCCGTTGAGATACCGCTCCCATGACGACTTGCTGTATCCCGTCTTGGCTTCCAGGGACTTCAGGTTCAGCCCGCTGTGATCCTTCAACCTGCGCAGCTGCACGACGAGTTGCCGGACCTGTGGGTCCAGTGAATCCGGAAGCGCTTTCCAACGAGACATGTACCACCCCTCGCTCACACATGCCGTTCTGTCCACCTGGCACCGGCACTCTACGGATGCCGATGGCGCATCGCCGATGCCGGTCCCTCCGCTTGCGCGCCCCACGCGTGCGTTCAGGCCAGTCGACACGTCCCTGCGCGGCGGCAGTCCGAGTGTCGTCCCCGCAGGTCAGAAGGTGGGACGACCCGCCGACGCCTCATCTGGTCGGCAGCTCTCGACTCGGCCTGAAGCCACCCGCCAGCATCGGTGAGGCAGGACGGGCGGCAGGGATCCACTCCACCGCCCCATCCACAACCGAAAGGTCTCCGGACATGAACGTACGCAAGAGTCTCGCCCTCGCCGCCGCGACCGTCGCACTCGGCCTCACCCTGGCTCCGGCTGCCCACGCCGCAGCGCCCGCCGCGGCCTCGGGCAGTGTCTCGGCGGCGGTCTTCGGCTGCAACTACACGACGTCCCAGCCCACCATCTCCTACGGTTCCACCGGCTCCGCGGTGAAGCAGGCCCAGTGTCTCCTGAAGTACTGGGGCTACTCGCCCGGCAGCATCGACGGCGAGTTCGGCACCAACACCCGCTCCGCGGTGATCGCTTTCCAGACCGACTTCTGCGACCTCAAGGCCGACGGCATCGTCGGCACCAACACCTGGCGCGTGCTGAGCACCGACGGCTGCTGATCCCGGCAGAACCCGACGGCGGCCCGTCCCCTGCCGGGGTGAGGACGGGCCGCCGTCGGGTGCGGGCCGGGAAGTCTCTCGTTCTCGGAAGGAGTGAGCACAGTGCGCAAACACCGAACCGCAGCCGGCCTGGCGACCGTCGCCGCCTTGACGGTCGTGGGGGGGGGGGGCGGGGGGGGCCGGGGGCGCGGGGGGGGGGGGGGTGGCCCCCCCCCCCCCGGCGCGGCGCGGGGGGGGGGGGGCGGGACACGCAGCGCGGGGGCGGAGCCGCCC
>NZ_JBIAIQ010000006.1:102578-142599 GCF_042871525.1 Streptomyces sp. NPDC005784 | reverse complement strand
GGGGCCCCCCCCGGGGGGGGGTCGGCCGCGCGGGGGGGGGGGGGGGGGGGGGGGGGGGGGGGGGGGGGGCCGCGCCCCCCCGGGGGGGGCCCCCCCGCGCCGATATCCGTCCAGGTCGCCGGCGCGTCCTGCGGGTACTACAGCGGAAGCGTGACCGTGGCGTACGGCAGCACCGGCGCGCCCGTCATGGAGGTCCAGTGCCTCCTCAAGCAGTGCGGCTACTACGCCGGCCCCGTCGACGGCTCCTTCGGGCCGGTCCTCACGACCGCGCTCAAGCGGTTTCAGGCCGACCGCGGGCTGAACCCCGACGGCATCGTCGGCCCGCTCACCTGGGCCGCTCTGCGCGATTGCTGATTCGGCGTGCTGTTCTCCGCCCTCGCGGGGAACAGCACGCTCCTGTTCCCGGAGCACGCGAGCACCCCGCGCACGGCGCCTTTCACCATGCTTCACCATGCTTCGCCAGGTATGAGGAGATCTTGATGACCGCTCGCAGAAAGGTCCGCAGCAGGCTCTGGTCGCCGCTCGTCGTGTTGGCGTTGGCCGGTACGGCGCTGACCGGGCTCACCGTCGACGCCCAGGCCGCACCGGCGCCGATCAACCTGAACTCGGCGTCCTGCCCCGCCGCCATCAGTCAGGGCGAGTCCGACGGCTGTGTCGCCGAGTTGCAGAGACTGCTCAACCTGTACGGACAGTCGATCACCGTCGACGGTGTCTTCGGCCCGGGAACGTACGCCGGGGTCCGGGTCTTCCAGTCCCAGTCCGGGATCGCCGTCGACGGCGTGGTCGGACCTGTCACCAAGAACGCGCTGTACAACGGCAGCGGCTCTGCCGGCGCCCCCGCCCGCGTCGATCTGGCGTCGGCACTGTGCCCGGTCGACGTCACCGTGGGCGAGAAGGACGGCTGTGTCACCGAGCTCCAGGACCTGCTGAACCAGCACGGGGCCACGCTCACGGTGGACGGCGACTTCGGCCAGGCGACCCTGTCGGCCGTCAAGACGTTCCAGTCGGGCGCGGGTCTGGCCGCGGACGGGATCGTCGGCCCCGACACCAAGACCGCGCTCTATCGCGGCGGCGTCAGCCAGGGGGCGTCTGGGGCCGACCTGCGCTCACCGTCCTGCCCCGCGCTCATGCGGCAGGGCGAGATCGACGGCTGTGTGATCACCCTGCAGAGCCTGCTGAACGCACACGGGCAAAGCCTCGCCGTCGACGGTGACTTCGGTGCGGCCACGCTGGAGGCCGTCACGTCCTTCCAGACGAGCGCGGGTCTGTCGGCGGACGGAACCGTCGGGCCCAGTACCAAGACCGCCCTGTACACCGGCGTCGGGGGGAGCGGTACCGCTGCGGCGCCGGCGCCGATCAACCTGACGTCCAGCCTCTGCCCGACGCACATCGTCCAAGGCGAGAAGGACGGCTGCGTCACCGAGCTGCAGAGTCTGCTCAATCACCGCGGTGCGCAACTGACCGTCGACGGTGACTTCGGTGCGGCCACGCTGGCGGCCGTCACGTCCTTCCAGGCGAACGCGGGTCTGTCGGCGGACGGGATCGTCGGCCCCGCCACCAAGACCGCGCTCTACGGCGGGACCGTCGTCACGGGCGGATGCGTGCTGATCGACGGCGAAACCGGTTGCGCCTCCGGCGACGCCATCGCTCCGCGCGTCGCGGAGTACGCGCACTGGCTCTTCGACTCCCCGGCCTCGGCGGCACAGACCGCCGACCGGGCAAAGGTCCTGGGCCCCTACGGTTTCGGGTCCCTTCACGACATTCCGTACTCCTGGGCCGGAGGGCACTCGGGGGCTCCCGGACCTTCCAAGGGAAGCTGCTGGGGCTACACCGGCGCCATCCAGCCCTGCCCGGCCGATGTCACCGTGGGTCTGGACTGCTCGGGCCTCGTGCGCTGGATGTACATGCTGGCCGCCGGCGTCGACCTCAGCAGCGGCGGCGACTCCAGCACCAACGGCGAGATCGTGAACAGCCACCTCCACGCCGTCTCCCGCAGCCAGCTGAGGCCCGGCGACCTGATCTTCTGGGGAAGCAGCCTCAGCGACACCCAGCACGTGGCGATCTACCTGGGCGATCAGAATGTCGTGTCGGCGGACAATCCCAGCGATCCGCTCCACCCGTACTCGCCCCCCAGGACCGGAACCGGGCCCGCCGTCATGGAAGCCTGGTTCACCGGCAGTCACGTCGAACCCCATCTGCTGAGCTGGCACAGCAGTACCCCGATCGGCTACTACCACGTCACCTGACGGACCGTCGGTGCGGTCGGCGGACCCCGTCAGGTCACCGATCGGCCGGCGGGTCGAGGTCGGCCTGCGGTGCTGTCGAGCGAGCACATCGGGGCCGGTGTCCTGCCCAGGGAGGAGGGCCCGCGTCGGAACATCCTGCTGGGAGGGTAGGAGGGGTGCCTCCGTGGGCACGATGCGTCTATGCGCGTCGACGAGGACGCTGGTCTCATCAGTCACGAGGAGGGGTCATGAACCGTCAGATCCGGATTCGCGTCAACCGTCGGCCCGCCGCTCCGCGCGAGATGCCGATCGACCGCAGGACGCCGTCGGGGCGTCTGCTGCCGTACTGACCCGCTCGTACTGACCCGCCCGTACTGACCCACTCGTACCGCGTCACTCCCGCGGGGCCCGGCCGTCGTCGCCGGGCCCCGCGTCGGCGGACCCGCGGGACCGACCTGGCCGCGTGGCCGTGCTGGGCTAACGCCCCAGTGCCGCACCGCCGTTGATGTGCAGGAGCTGGCCCGTCATGTACGCCGCCTCCGGTGACGCGACGTACCGGATGGCGGCCGCGATCTGTGCGGGGTGGCCGGGCTGCCCGGTGAGGGACTGGGCCACGCGGGTGGCGACGAACTCCGGTGTGGCGCGGTCCCCGAAGAACTCGGTGTCGCCGACGAAGCCGGGAGCGACCGCGTTCACGGTGATGCCCTCGGAGCCGAGGCGCTGGGCGAGATCGTAGGTGTAGGTGTTGATCCAGCCCTTGGAGCCGCCGTACGAGCCGGGGCCGCGCAGCGAGGCGATCGAGGAGAGCTGCACGATACGGCCGCCGGTGCGGCGCAGGTGGGGGAGCAGTGCCTCGGTGAGCAGGACGGCGGTCAGGACGTTGGCGTCGAAGTTGCGCCGGTAGCTGTCGGCGACGGAGGCCAGGCTGCCGTCGTGCAACACGGCGGCGTTTCCGCCCGCGTTGGCGACGAGGACGTCCACCGGGGTGTCGTCCGCGATGATGAACTCCCGTGCCGCGCCGACCTGTTCGGGGTCGGCCAGATCGGCCGCGTGCCAGGACGCGGTCTCCTGGCCGTATCGCTCGTTCAGCCCGTCAGCGGCCTTGCGCAGGACGTCCGCGCGGCGACCGAGGAGCACCACCCGGTCCCCGTCCGCGGCGAACGCCTCCGCCGTCGCCAGGCCGATCCCCGTACCGCCTCCGGACACCACCACACGCCGTCCGCCCATGTCCGTCCCACCCGTTCTCGGTATTCGTGGATATGAATCTCGGTCAGGTACAGATATAGATGGGGAGGCTACGGAGGGCTTGAGGCAGCGTCAAGAGCCGGTACCGTTCGCCTGGTTGACCGCCTGGTTGACCGCCTGGACGCTACAGCGGTGACTGCCAGGTGACGCTCGTACCGGCGTCGACCGAGTCGTCGTCGCCCTCACCGGTGCGGCGGGCGCCGGTGTCCCCGGAGGTACCGTTCGGGTCACCGTCGTCGTGGACGGTCAGCCGGACACCGGGGCGGCCGTCCGGCAGTGTCACCGTCACATCGACGGCGACCTCGATCCGCGACACCCCGGAGCGTCGTGAGGCGGCGGCCAACGCGCGCCGCAGGACGGCGAGCAGTTGACCGGCCACCGGATCCGTGAGCCTGTTCTCCACCGGACCCGTGAATCGGGTGGACGGCCGGATGCCGAGGACCGCCGCCGCACCTGCCGTCTCGCGCAGCACCTTGCCGCGGAACGTGGTGGGGGCGTCGGCGGGCGGCTGCTGCAGCGCGAAGATCGCGGTGCGCACCTCCTGGACCGTGGCCTCCAGTTCGTCGACCGCCAACGAGAGGGCCGCGGACACCTCTTCGGCCCCGCTGTCGCCGGCCCCACCGCCACCGCCACCGTCACCGGCGCCGCGCCCGGCGTTCCTGCGTTGTGTGGACTCCAGCATCATGCCGGTCGCGAACAGGCGCTGCACGACCAGATCGTGCAGGTCCCGGGCGATGCGGTCGCGGTCCTCGTACACCGCGAGGAGTTCACGGCCGTGCCGGGCATCGGCGAGGACCAGGGCGAGCGCGGCCTGCGAGGCGAACTGGGTGGCCAGCAGGCGTTCGACCTCCGTGTACGGGCGGTCGCCCCGCCCGCGCGGCAGGGCCAGCGTGCCGATGAGGCGGCCCTCGGTCTGCAGCGGCAGCATCATGCTCGGCCCGAACCGCGACCGTACAGGGGTCGTCATCCGCGGGTCGGTCGCCGAGTCGTCGATGAACACCGGCTCCCCGCCGAGGAGTTGTTCGAGGACGGGGCTGCCCGGCGCGATGGTGGTGCCCACGATGCCGGCGGGGTCCTCGTGGGTGGAGGCGACCACGATCTCCATGCCGCCCTCGTCCGTGGGCTTGAGGATGATGCCCGCCGAGGCGCCCGCGAGAATCCTGGCGCGTTCGGCGACCGTCAGCAGCGCGTCGGCGTCGGTCCCACCGCTGAGCAGGGCGGTGGTGACGGCGGCGGCTCCCTCGATCCAGCGCTCCCGCTGCCGGGCCGTCTCGTACAGCCGGGCGTTGGCGATCGCGATACCGGCCTGTGTGGCGAGCAGGCGCACCAGTTGTTCGTCCTCAAGGGTGACGGGCCCGGAGGACTTGTCCGCGAGGTAGAGGTTGCCGAACACCTCGTCGTCCACCCGGATGGGGACGTCCAGGCAGATGTCGGCCTCAGGGGGGTCGAGGGACCCAGAGGCCTCAGGCGGGCCGAGGGACTTGCGAGACTCGTGGGACTCGTGGGACTCGTGGGACTCGTGGGACTCGGGAGCGTCGGGGGAATCGGAGCGAGGGCCGGTCGTTTTCGCGTGCGGTTCCGTCGTGTGCCGCTCCGTCGTGTGCGGCTCCGCCGTGCGGATGTGTACCAGCCCGTCCCGTCCTGGGTCCCTCATCCCCAGTGCCGCGTACCGGGCCCCCGTCAGTTCGGCCGCGGCGTCCACGATCCGCTGGAGGGTGGCGCGCAGTTCGAGTTCGGTGCCGACGCTGAGGACCGCCTCGAGGAGGGGCGGGAGTCCGGGCACGGGATCGGTCATGCGAGGCCCTCGGGCGCCGGGGCGTCAGTTCGCCAGCGGGTCCAGGATCATCGGCTCGATCTTGCCCTCCAGCATGTAACCGAGGCCCTGTACGGCACAGACGTCGGGCCGCTCGGCGATGTGGACGGGCATGCCGGTCGCCTGCCGCAGCATCTGGTCGAGCCCGGGGAGCAGCGCGCTGCCGCCGACCATCATGATCCCGCGGTCGCCGAGGTCGGCCACCAGATCGGGCGGGCAGGACCGCAGCACCTTGCCGATGCCGTCCAGTACGGCGGTCAGCGGCGTCTCGATCGCCAGGCGTACGGCGGCGGTGTCGACCTGTACGGAACGGGCCAGGCCGGTCGCCACGTCCCGCCCGTGGATCTCGGTCAGGGCCGGGCCGTGCGGGGTGAGCCCGTTGCCGGAGAGGGCGAGCTGCAGGGGCCGTACGGCCTGACTCGGCAGCATCAGCTCGTGCTGGTGGCGCAGGTGCTGCACGATCGCGTGGTCGACGGCCTCGCCGCCGACCGGGATGCGCTCGGCGGTGACGATCGAGCCCAACGACAGCACGGCGAGCTGGGTCGCGGCCGCCCCGCAGACCATGACCATGGTGGCTTCGGGCCGCTCGACGGGCAGCCCGCAGCCGACCGCGGCCGCGATCAGTGTGTCGACGAGCTCGACCCGTCGCGCCCCCAGCCCGACCAGCGTCTCGATCGTGGCGCGCTGGGCAAGCGGGCCCGCGTCGTGCGGGGTGCAGGCCGCGGCCCGCAGCCGGGGCTTGCGGCGCAGGGTGCGCCGGACCTTGTCCCCCAGGAGCTGGCGCAGCATCCGCTGCGCCATGTCGATGTCGACCACGGTGCCGCCGGACACCGGGCGCACCACCCGGATGTAGTCGGGCGTACGGCCCGTCATCCGCTCCGCGAACTCCCCGACCGCGATCAGCGCGCCCGTCTTCGTGTTGATCGCGGCGACGCTCGGCTGGTCGACGACCAGGCCCGCACCCCGCACCCACACGCGGGTCCTCGCCGCGCCCAGGTCGACGGCGAAGTGGCAGCGGCGCAGCTGCTCCAGACTGGCGGTCATGGCAGGTCCTCCCGAGAGCGCAGACCGTGGGGCTCCGCCGGGCGGCGGTCCTCTCTCGCATCCTGCGCGCGCCGGGCGCCCGGCGCCCCTTTTGAAGGGCCGGGCGGGGTGCCGCCGGCCGGGTGGTCGGGTGCCCCGCCCGTGGACGCCACCGGTCACCCCGCCGGGGGCGCGGTTCCTTTCCCGGGATGCCGCGGGCCGCGGACGCCCGCTCGGCGACTCGATCGGATTCGGCGGCGGAGTCGGTGGGTGGGAATGCGGGAGGCGGAGCGCATGGTTGTGCGATCCATCCAACCCCCTTACGGAGGATTCATGACCACCGCACACGGCACCGTTGTCGAGGGATTCGAGTCCGTACGGGCGGAGTTCGCGTCGTTCGTGGCAGCCGAGGCGCATGATCCGGGCGCCCAGTTCGTGGTGTACGCGGACGGGAAACGGGTCGTCGACCTCGTCTCGTCGCCGGACATAGCGGCGGATTCCCTGCTCGGCGTGTTCTCGTCCACGAAGGGCGCGGCGCACCTGGTCGTCGCCCTGCTAGTCCAGGACGGCATCCTCGATCTGGACCGTGAAGTGGCGTATTACTGGCCGGAGTTCGCCGCCGAGGGCAAGGGCGCGATCACGCTGCGGGAGCTGCTGGCGCACCAGGCCGGTGTGGTCGGCGTGGACGGCGGGTTCAGCCCGGCCGAGATCGCCGACGACCGGGCGCTCGCCGCCCGCCTGGCCGGGCAGCGGCCGTACTGGCGGCCGGGTGCCGGCTTCGGCTATCACGCGTTCGTGATCGGGGCGCTGACCGGGGAGGTGGTGTTCCGCGCCACCGGCCGCACCCTCCACGAGTGGTACGAGGAGCGGATCCGTGCCCCGTACGGTCTCGACTTCTTCCTGGGGCTCCCCGAGAGCGAGGAGCCCCGCTTCCTGACCACCCTTCCGATGCTCCCGACCCCGTCCCAGCAGGCCGAGATCGACGCCGCGCCCTGGGCGAACCCGAACAGCATCGGCGGTATCTCCTTCAACGCGCCCCGCGGCCTCGACCTCGCCGAATTCCCCAACGACCGGGCCGTCCGGGCCGCCGGTCAGTCCTCGGCCGGCGGGATCGCCTCCGCCCGCGGCCTGGCGGGCCTGTACCAGGCCGCCGTGTTCGGGCTGGCCGACCGGCCGCCGCTCCTCAAGCCCGACGTCCTGGCCGAGTTCGCCCGCCCCCACTCCATCGGTACCGACCTGTCCTCCGGCCAGCCCCAGTACTTCGCCCTCGGCTTCCACGCCATGTCCCTCAAGTTCCCCTCCCTCGCCGCAGGCGCCTTCGGCCACTCCGGCGCAGCCGGTTCCCAGGCTCTCGCCGACCCCGTCACCGGCTTCGCCTACGGCTATGCCCGCCGCCGCTACGCCTACCCGGGCGGCTCCGCCCCGGAGAACACCCGCTTCCTCGCCGCCACGGCCCGCGCGATCACCGCACGCCGCTGACGGGGGAAGGAGGGGTGGGGCCATGGAGAGGGTCCCGCCCCCGGTCGGCACCCCCGGCCGGTCCCCGTGCCTTCAAGCAGGACGGGGCGCCCGGTTCATGGGCCACCCTGCTCCACGGAATCCCCGTCTGCGTCTGTGGAATCCCCCTCTGTGGAATCCCTGTCCACGGAATGCCGTTCCGCGGACTCTCGCTGTACGGAGGTGTTCACCGAGGTCGGCGGTCGCGTCCCGGCAGGGGGTGCGCCCTCGCGGAGCCGTACCGAGCAGGCCACCGACAGCCCCGGCACCGGCCAGCGGCGCAGCCCCTCGTGCACGGCGCGCTGGGCGGCGCCCGCGCGGCGCAGCGGGTGACGGCGGGTGATGCGCCCCGCCTCTTTGAGGAGGTGGTCGAGGAGCAGCCGCGACACGTCGTGGGTCTCGCCGCGTACGAAGGCCACCGGGTCGTCCACGTGCCAGGACAGTTCCACCGAGGCGGCGAACGAACTGCCCCCGGAGCTCGGCAGGTGCAGTTCGTGCGCGGCGCCGTGGGTGGTGAGGTCGACCTCGTAGTACGTGATGAGGGAGCGCGGCGGGCGCTTGCCCCGCGGCCGGTCGAGGTCGAGCAGGGTCAGCGAGGTGTCGGGGTCCGTGTGCACCACGGCGGTGCGGCCCTGCTCCGCGCCCCGGAGCCGGGTGAGGTCGCGGGTGGTGAACGGGCCCCGGACCAGGTCGCGTCGGACCGGTTCGAGTTCCGGGATGCGCTCGGGGAGGTCCAGGGTGCAGTACCAGGCGACGGCCGGGCCGTCCGCGGCCGGCTGCCCGTGCAGCGGGCGGAAGCGGTCGGGCGCCGACATGGTGCCGCGGCTGCTCATCAGCTCCTCGTGCAGTACGGGGGAGAGCACGACCATGATGTCCGCCTCGGGACGGTCCAGGTCGGGGCGGACATCGGGCGGCACGGTCGGGCTGCCCGCGCGGGCGAACAGCGCGGTGTGCCAGAACGTCACCCGGAGCTTCGGGGGCTCATCCAACTCCATTAGAGCGCCCGGCAGTTCACGCAGTACGGCGTTCAGCGCCGTCAGTACGGAGGTCGTGGGCTCGGTGATCACGACATAGCCGTTGTCGCGGCCGAGGAGTTCGTACTCGTTCGGCGCCATGTCGCTCAGGGAGAGCAGCCAGGCCAGCGTCCGGCCGAGCACGCTGTGGGTGTGCGGATCCTCGACGGAGTCCGCGGTGTACTCGACGGCGATGACGGGGCTGCCGTGTTCCGGCGTGGACCGCAGCTCGCGGTACAGCCCCAGCAGGGTGGGGTTCGGCTCGCCGGGTGAACGGAGGTCCTCGTACGCCCGATACGACTCGATCGCCTCGTCGATCCGGCCCTGGCCCTTGAGCGCGAGGATGTGCAGCCGCCGGAAGTCCTCGCGCTGGGGGTGGGACCGCAGGAGTTCGCCGAGGTCGGTCGCCGCGCGCCTGAAGTCGCCCATCTCCAGGTCGATTTCGGCGCGGGTGGCGCAGAGCGTGAGGCGCAGGGCGCGGAGCCGGCCGCGGGCCGCCTCGGCGGCGGGGCCGGGGACGCCGTCGACCGGGTCGCCGGCCCACAGGTCGAGAGCCTGCCGGACGCACGCGCCGGCCGCCTGCGGGGCGCCCGCGTCCCGGTGGGTCTTCGAGCGGGCGACGAGAGCCTCGCACAGGGCGAGGTCGACGCAGTCGGGGTCGGCGTACAGCGCGTAGCCGTCCGCGGTGGTCGCCAGGACGCCGGGCCCGAGGGCCTCGCGAACGGCCGCGGCATGCGTGGCCAGCAGGCGCGCCGCTCGCTGCGGGGGCCGCCCGTCCCACAGCCCCTGGGCCAGGTCGGAGTGCGTCACCGGCCGGCCGCGGCGCAGGAGCAGCATGCACAGCAGGGCCTGCTGCCGGGGCGAGAGGGTGCGGACGGTGCGGTCGCCCCGGGTGATCCGTACCGGTCCAAGGACCCGGTACCGGTGGCGTGCGGCCTTGGCGGCTTCCAGCGCCTGGGCGAAGGACGGCGTGAAGAGGAGATCCATGCCGCGCTGCTGGGCCTGCGGGTCCGAGGAGGTCAGCGGATTGAGGACGTCGGACACAAGGGTCCTGAACTCGCCCGGTACCGCGTTGAGTTCAGCGCCCCCGGTGCCGTTGGTCAGTTCCCGCAGCAGATGGCCGAAGCGGTGCAGATCCCTCGACGGGTCGCGGTCCCGGCCGGTCCCCAGAACGAAGTTGGTGATCTTCAAGTTGCCGTCGGGCCGGACGATCAGGCCGTTCGGTGTGAGCCGGCCGTGTGCGACCCCCCGCTCGTGCGCGGCCCTGAGGCCGCGTGCGAGCTGTTGGGCCAGGGGGGCGAGCAGGGAGAAGGGCAGGGCGAAGCCGCCCTCCGCGGTGAGTTCCGCCACCGTGAGTCCCTCGGTGAACTCCGTGACGAGGTAAGGGACGTTCCCTTCGATGCCGAAGTCGTGCACCGCGAGAACGTTGGGATGCTCGACACCGGCGAGGGCGCCGGCGTCCTCCAGGAACTGCTCGTGCCCGGTCGGCGCGTAGGCGTGCACCACCACCGTCCGGCCGTTCCGCGTGTCCTCGGCCCGCATCGACTGCCCGCTCCGGCCCAGCCGTCGCACCAGCCGGTATCTGCCGAGCACCAGCCCCCCGGTCCGGGGCGGAGTCCCGCCTCCCAGCCGGCGGACACTCTCCTCGCGCACCGAGGCGAACGCCTCGCCGTCGGCCGTCGCGTCTCCGGGTCCGGGGGCGACCACGGGGAACTCCCCGGCCGCCACCCCTGCCCGTGCGTCGATCAACGCGCCGACCCGGCCCAGTAGTTCACTGGTGCGGCGGTGCGCGGTGCGCGGCAGCGTGTACAGCAGGAGTTCGCGCACGCCGGGCCGGAAGGTGTATGAGCCGGGCGGCCCCGACGGGCCGGCGCTGAGCAGACCGCTGAGGATCACCTCGGCGAGGTGCTGCGGCCGAGGACTCTGCTCGATCGCGGCGTGCACCAGCCGCATCACGGGCAACTCCGGCCTTCCCACGGCGAGATGACCGGCGAGCCGGAACGCCTCGGGGGAGGCGATGGAGCGGAACCGCAGGACGAGCTCCTCCGCGGAGAGCTGCTCGACGTCGCCGCGGCCGTGCTCGTCGAGCGGGACGGGCGCCGGGGCCGTGTCCAGCATCGCCACCGAGCCCGGGAGCCGGCCGCCGCCGGCCACCAGCGACGACCAGTTCGCCAGCCAGCGGGCGGACGGCTCCAGCACGGGCAGCGCCAGCACGGGCCCGGGGCCCGGCAGATCGTCCGAGGCGTAGGAGTCCACGGTGTAGGCGGAGTTGGGGGCGGCGGGCCACGGAGCGGTGAGGCGCGCGGTCGTCGCGGGCAGGGCCGTGGTGCGCCACAGCCGCTCGGGCAGCGGCTGGAGCACGGCGACGGGCATCCGGGCCGCCCAGCGGCGCAGCGTGCGGTACCAGCGGGCGCCCGCCGGGCCGCCCCGCCACTGCGCGCCCATGCAGTCGCTGACCAGCAGGGTGACCGTACGACCGTCCGCGTACGACTCCTGCGAGCCGGGCCGTCGGACGGTTCCCCCGGCGGTCAGCTGGTGCAGCTCCACCGTGCGGAAGACGCCCGACTGGGCGAGCGCGGTGTGCAGTTCGCGGACGAGCGGGCGCCAGACGGGCATGGTGGGCCCGGTGTCGTGCACGAGGTGCAGGGTCAGCCAGCGCTCGGTGGCCGGGCGCAGCACCGGCAGCCACCACTGGGGTGCTGCGTCGAGCCGCGCGATCCGGTGGGCGGTCGCCTCCTCGTCCAGGGTGTGGCCGACGGGCGCGGGCACCCGGCGCTTGAGCGGACGCAGGGTCCGCTGGAGCGCGAGCGGGTGGGGCAGCATCGGGGGAGCGGGGGCGAGGAGCGTGGTGTGCGGGGTGTTCGCCCGGCCGTCGTCCGCCGGGTCCTGGCCGGCGCCGCCCGCGTCCCGGTCGGGGGAGTCCGCGTCGGAGCCGGGCAGGCGCAGCGGGACGCGGCCGTCGCCCGGACGGTCCGGACCGGCGGGCGGGTCCCCGAGAGGCGGGTCCGGCGCCGCGTCCGTCCGCGCGGGTGCTGCCGGGGGCGTACGCGGGGAGGTGGGACCCGCGCCGGACCGGGGCGGGTCCGGCGACACGACGGCCGGCCCCTCGATGTGCCCCGCGAGCCACAGCAGCTCGGCCAGCTCCACGGAGGTCGGCGGCTCCCCGCCGACGACCCGCCCCAACAACTCGGCGAGCAGGGCGGGTCCCGGGTCCTCAGAACTCATCGTCGTCCCGGGTGCTGCTGAGGTAGGGCATCAGCTGCTCGGCGAGATCGTCGCGCGATGCCGCGTCGATCCCCGCCGTGCCGGTCAGGTAGATCGCGTTCAGGAGCTGGTCCGTGGCGAGCTCGCCCCCGGTGCCGCGGGAGAGGAAGCGGGAGATCAGCTCGCGGGCGTAGGCGTCGGGCTCGCCGAGATGGGCGCGGACGATGCTTTCGAGGTGGGCGTCGCGCGGCTGGTGGAGTTCGAGCCGGACGCACCGGCGCAGGAAGGCGGGCGGGAACTCGCGCTCGCCGTTGCTGGTCAGGACGACGAAGGGGAAGGCGCGGCAGCGTACCCGGCCCCCGGAGACGGTGATCCGCTCGCCCGTGCCGGCCACCATCACCTCGGCGGCCGGGGTGTGGCGGGCCGCCCGGACCAGCTCCGGGATCTCGTACTCGCCCTCCTCCAGGATGTTCAGCAGGTCGTTCGGCAGGTCGAGGTCGCTCTTGTCGATCTCGTCGATGAGCAGGGCGCGAGGACGCCGGTAGGGGAGCAGAGAGGTGCCGAGCGGGCCGAGCCGCAGATGGTCCTGGAGCTCGCCGCCCGCGGGGATCTCGTGCGCGGCGGCGCGGCCCGCGGCGTAGAGCCGGGAGAGCGGGTCGTACTGGTAGAGGCCGTCGTGCAGCGTGGTGCGGCTGGTGATGTTCCAGCGCAGCACCGGCCCGAGCCGCAACTCCCTTGCCACCGCGTACGCGAGGGAGGACTTGCCGCTTCCGGGCGGGCCGGTCACCAGCAGCGGGCGGCGCAGGTACAGCGCCGCGTTCACGAGCTGGACGGCCCGGTCGGTCGCCCGGTAGGTGCGGGCGCGGTGCCTGCGGTCCGGGGAGGCGGTCGAGCTGTCGCCGTCCTCGGCGGGAGTGTCCAGCTCGGGACCGCCGTCGAAGTCGCGCCACGGCGGCGGCGCGGGCAGCTTCGCGATGCCGTCGTGGGGCTCGCTCCCACCCGTGTACACGGGCCACAGGGACATGCGCTCTCCTACTCGTTGCTTGCTTTCTTGCCCGCTTGCCTGTCTCTGTGCGAGCCCCGGGCGCTCAGCCGACCGGGGAGTGCAGATAGCCGACCGGGTCGGGCAGACATCTGGGGTCCTCCCAGAGCAACGCCAGATCGTTCGCCCAGTGCGGTTCAAGGCCGTCGTCCGCGTACGCCGTCTCACGCAACTCATGTATGTGCGAGGGGAGTTCCGAGGGCGGAAGATCCGCGAGATGCGCGGCGAGACGGTCCAGGAACGCCGCCCCCGTGCAGTCCTCGTGCGCCCCGCCCCGGTGTTCGCCGCGGCAGCCGCTGCGCGGCCAGAGCATCACCGGGACCGCCGCGTTCAGGCTCGCCCGGAACAGCCGGCGGGCGCCCTCGGCGCGCGGCGGAGAGGCGAAGCCCACCATGTCGGCGCCGCGCCGCAGCCCGATGGTCAGCCGTACCGGATCCTGCCCGAGCGCCCCGCAGTCGATGCGGTGCAGCCGGGCCGCCGACTGTCCGTCGAGCCGCTGCCACTTCTGCAGCAGCTTGTGCTGGAGGCCGCCGCTGCGCCGCCGCTCCAGGTCCATCACCACGAGCGGTGCGAAGGAGCCGAGCGGGCTGTCGTCGTCGGCGCTGCGCTGCCAGTGCGCCACATCGGTGTTGAGCCAGCGGCGCGGCAGCACGAAGGCGATCAACTCACGGGCCCCCGGCTCCAGTTCGTGGTACGCCTCGTCGATGCGCTCCAGCGCGTAGCCGCGCACCCGGTCGGCGGGCAGGGCGCGCGAGCCGACGACGCGACGGTGCCGGCCGTTGTACGCGCAGACCTCGACGAGGAACTGGTGGTCGCCCGCGCCGCTGGGCGCGATCTCCACGAGGATCGGCGACCAGGGCTGCGTCCCGGCGGCGGGCCGGCCCCGGGGATTCAGGTGTGGTCGGGGGTGCCGGTCGTACGCCCGCGAGGGCCAGGCCCGCAGCGCGCCCCGCGTCGGTGCGTCCTCGGTGAAGTCGGCGAGGCGCGCGGCGAACCGGGCGACGGCGCCGGTGTCGGGCACCTCGGAGAGCAGATACCAGGCCGCGTCCCACAGCGACCGGAACCGCCGGCCGGGCAGCGGCGGTCCGAACGGGCCCACGGCATCGCCGTACAGCCGCTCCGGGCTGCACTCGGGCCGCCCGTCGAACTCCGGACCCCGCGCCAGCACCAGCTCCCGCAGCCGCTCCTTCTCCACCCGCCCGTACTCCGGTGTGGGTATCAGCTCGCCGAGCCGCGGCCAGTAGCGGGCCATGACGTGCGCGGGCAGCATCCGTCCGTTGCGGATCCCCGCGTCCCGTGCGGCGGAGGACACCATGCCCACCACCCGTCCGGTGTCCGCCAGGGTCACCGCGGCGCCGCTGAAACCGGGCGCGAGCGGTTGTCCGTGCGCCGCCCAGGCCTCCAGCTGGACCCACTCGTCCGCGATCAACTGGTCGGCGGTGGCCCGGTATTCGGCGAGGGTCCCCTCCTCGTAGCGCTTGGGGAAGCCGTACGCCACCAGTCTGCGCGGCGGATCGCCGTAGGCGTCCGACGGTGCCGCGAACTCCGCGGGCTCCTGCGGTACGGCACGGTCGAGTTCGAGGACGGCGACATCACCGGGGTCGGTGTCGTGCCCGTCCCAGCCGCCGTGCGCCACCACCTTCGCGGGCAGCGGTTCCTCCTCCCGGGCGAAGGAGACGCTCACCTGCGCGGTGCCGCTGCGCGCCACCACGTGCGCGCAGGTCAGCACGTGTCGCTCGGTGACGAGGAAGCCCGCGCCGGTCTCTCGTCCACAGGTGATCCTGGCCTGCCAGGAGGCACTGTTCATGACCGCACGACGGTCCCCGGCACACCGGCCTCCGACCCGGAGGCATGGGGCATGGGGGGTATTCCGGGCCCGTTCCCGGGCGTGGGCCCGTTCCCGGACGTGCCGCCGGTCCCGGACGTGGCCCCACTCCCGGACGTGGCCCCGGTTCCGGCTGCCGGCCCGATCCCGGGCGTGCCCCCCGGTCCGGGCGTGCCCCCCGGTCCGGGTAGGGCGCCGGAGGCCGCCTCAGGCGCGGCCCGGGAGCTGTCCTGCGCGGACTCTCCCGGTGACCACGAAAGCTTGACCACCAGATGGCCCTCGACCGCGCTCTTCGCGATCAATGCGCCTGCCTCCGCGGTGAGTTTGACGCCGAACTCGATCTCGACGGAGTCGGGCCGCAGGCTCCCGTCGCGGAACACCCGCAGTGCCGACTGGGCGGCGGCCCGCACGCCCTCCAGCGCGCCCTCGAAGGTGCGCGTGGCCTGCACCGTGCCGTCGTCGCGGGCCACGAGCCGGGAACCGGACCCGTCGTCCACGGCCTCCACGACGACCAGCGCCCCTTCATCGGTCTTGAACTCCACCAAACCGTCCATGGCGCACCCCCGTTGTCCGCGACGTCCGAGCACCGACATTGTCCAGGACGGCAGTTGGGACTGTCCCGGTTTCTGCGGCTCGTACCCGCATGTCCTGGCGGGAAGCCGCCAGGGCGCCTTCCCGCCAGGTTCCGTCAACGCCCCCGCAACACAAGCCCCCCGACACTCTTCGCAGGCACCGGGCGCCACCCCTGCCCGGCGCGGGTCGGCCGATGAAGAGAGGGCACGAATGACCAGAGGACCACTGAGACGTCCGGCGGCGCTGCTGTCGGCCGGGCTCGTGCTCGCCCTGCTGCCCATGGGGCGGGCGGGCGCGCTCGCCACAGCAGGCACCGCGGACACCGGAAACACCGGCACCCCGGCGTCGACGCGAGCCGCCCTTGCCGCCCACACCGTCACCCTCGTGACCGGCGACAAGGTGACCGTCACCGACGTCGGCGGCGGAAAGAAGACCGTCTCCGTCGTGCGCCCCCGCGGGGCGACCGGAGCCGTGCGCACCCAGGTCGCCGACGGCGCCGTCACCGTCGTACCGGATGAGGCACTGCCGTATCTGCGGGCCGGCACCCTCGACCGGCGGTTGTTCGACGTCAGCGAGCTGATACGGCAGGGGCTCACCGACCAGAAGACGGGCGAGCTGCCGCTCATCGTGACGTACGACCCGAAGGCGCGCGCGACGACCCCGGGCGGGGCCGAACGGACGCGCTCGCTGCCGAGCATCCGCGGCGCGGCCGTCGACGCGGACAAGGGCCGGACCTTCTGGAAGGCGATGACCCGTCAGGCGGGGATCGGCAAGGTCTGGCTCGACGGGCGCGTCAAGGCCGACCTGGCCCAGAGCAACGCGCAGATCGGCACCCCGAAGGCCTGGGAGGCCGGGCTCACCGGCAAGGGCGTGACCGTCGCCGTCCTCGACACCGGCGTCGACACGAGTCACCCGGACCTGGCCGGCCGGGTGACACAGACCAAGAGCTTCATCGACGGGCAGGAGGTCGCCGACCGCAACGGGCACGGCACGCACGTCACCTCCACCGTGGGAGGCAGCGGCGCCGCCTCCGACGGCAAGGAGAAGGGCGTCGCGCCCGAGGCCACGCTCGCCGTCGGCAAGGTGCTCAGCGACCAGGGTTCGGGCAGCGAGTCGCAGATCATCGCCGGCATGGAGTGGGCCGCGCGCGACGTGCACGCCAAGGTGATCTCGATGAGCCTCGGCTCGTCCGAGCCCAGCGACGGCACCGACCCCATGGCCGCGGCCGTCGACACCCTCTCCAAGGAGACCGGTGCCCTCTTCGTCATCGCCGCGGGCAACACCGGCGCCCCCTCCTCCATCGGCTCGCCCGGCGCCGCCGACTCCGCCCTGACCGTCGGCGCGGTGGACTCCGCCGACGAGGCCGCGTACTTCACCAGCGCCGGACCGCGCTTCGGCGACAACGCGCTCAAGCCCGACCTCTCCGCGCCCGGCGTCGGCATCCTCGCCGCCCGCTCCCAGCTCGTGAGCGGCAGCGGCTACTACACCTCCATGAGCGGTACCTCGATGGCGACACCGCACGTCGCGGGCGTGGCCGCGCTGCTCGCCCAGGAGCACCCCGACTGGACCGGCGCCCAGCTCAAGGACGCGCTGATGTCGACCTCGAAGCAACTCGACGCCTCCGTCTACGAGTTGGGTGCGGGCCGGGTGAGTGTCCCGGACGCGGTCGACGCGAAGATCACCGCCACGGGCAGCGCCGACCTCGGCTTCCACAGCTGGCCCTACGAGGACGACAAGCCCGTCACCCGAACGCTCACCTACACCAACTCCTCCGACGCGGCGGCGGAGTTGACGCTCGCCGCGGAGGGGGCCGACGAGGGTGTCGCCACCCTCGCCGACACCACCCTCACGGTGCCCGCGCACGGCACCGCGTCCACCACGGTCACCGGTGACGGCTCGAAGGCACCGGTGGGCGACACCTCGGGCCGGATCGTGGCGTCGGTGGCCGGCACGCCCGTCGCGCACACCGCGTTCGGCTTGGTCAAGGAGGAGGAGCGGTACACGCTCACGGTCCATGTGAAGGACCGGGACGGCGCCCCGACCGCGGCCTATCTCGCGGTGCAGCAGTTGGCGCAGGACGTCGACGCGTACTCCGCCTCCGTCGGCGACTCCGGCACCCTCGAGCTGCGGCTGAAGCCCGGCACGTACAGCCTCACGTCGTTCCTCGACGTGCGCGGCAGCCACGGCGCCGACTCGCTCGGCATCGGCTTCCTCGCCGCACCCCGGATCGCCCTCGACCGGGACCGCGAAGTCACCCTGGACGGGCGGACGTTGCGGGAGATCGGTGCGAAGGTCGACCGGCGCACCGAGACTCGGCAACTCCTCATGGAGTACGACCGCAACGGCGGCGGCTCCGACCTGTTCGGCGCGGTCCAGGTGCCGGTCAAGTACGACAGCATCTTCGCCACGCCGACCCCGAAGGTCACCGAGGGCACCTTCGACTACCGGACTGTTTGGCGGCTCGGGAAGCCGCTCCTCGAGGTCGCGGGCGTCAGGGCGGCGCTCGCCCAGCCGGGCGGCACCCTGATCGAGGGCCGCAGCAGGCTTCCGCTGGTCGACGTCGGGGACGGGCCGTTCACCGGAGTGAGCGGCAAGGCCGTCCTCGCCCGGCTCGCCGACGGCGTCGACCCGGCCGCGCTCGCCCAGGCGGCCCAGGACGCGGGCGCCAAGGCCCTGTTCGTCACCGACGACACCCCAGGGCGCCTCAACGCCTGGTTCGGCACGGACGACAACGAGAACCGGCCGCTGCAGATCGCCACCGTCGACACGGCGGACGCGGCCCGGCTGCGCGCGACCCGGACCGTCGACATGACCGGCACACGCAACACGCCCTACATGTACGACCTTTCGCACGGCTACAAGAACGGCATCCCGGACCGGAACCTCACCTACGAGCCCGACCGAGGTGAACTGGCCGTGCTGGACGCCAGATTCCACGCCGTGAAGCCCGTCTCGGGCAGCGAGTTCCGCTACTCGATCGCCGACCCCTTCCCCATCGGCCTCGGCTTCCAGGAACGGATCGACTACCCGGCCGAGCGGACCGACTACGTCTCCACCGGCCCCGGGCAGACCTGGACGGAGTCCACGTACGTCGGGGACGGCGCGCTGGAGGAGCGCAGCGGCCTGGTCCCCTACCGGGGCGGCACCCACGAGACCCTGAACTGGTTCAAGCCCGTCTGGCACCCCTGGCTCGGCACCGGACTGGGCTGGGGCCAGCAGCGCGCGGGCAACGACATCCAGTTCAACACGCCCGGCTGGGGCGACTCCGGGCCCGACCACACCGGCTTCGGCGACGTGTGGAGCGACGACACCGGGATGACGCAGTTCACGGAGGTCTACCAGGACGGTGTCCTTCTCGCCCGGCGGAAGAGTTCCGCCGGATACGTCTGGGACGCGCCCGCCGACGAGCACACCTACAAGGTCGCCACGGACACCACCCTCGACCCGGAGCGCTGGAAGCTCTCCACGAAGGGCCACGCCGAGTGGACCGTCCGGTCGGCGGCCACCCCCGAGGACCACTACACCTTCCTCCCGCTCATCAACCTCGGCTACGACGTCGACACCGACCTCGCGGGGGATGTGCGCGGCGGCCGGGTCCCGGTCAGCATCTACGCCGAGTACGTGAAGGGCGCGCCGGACACCGGCACCATCGGCGGCGGAAAGCTGGAGGTGTCCTACGACGACGGGACGACCTGGAAGGCCGTCCCGCTCACCGGCGGCGGCAAGGCCCGCTGGCAGGGCACGCTGAACGTGCCGCGCGACGCCGGGTTCGTGTCGCTGCGGGCCTTCGCCCGGGACGATCAGGGCGGCACGGTCAGCCAGGAGATCATCCGGGCGGTGGGCGTCCGGTAGCAGCCGCCGGGCGGCGGGTTCCCCGGGGGGAGAGCCCGCCGCCCGGCACGTCACCGGGCGGCAACCGTAGTGGCGCCCGTGGAGCAGGCGGCCGTCGGTATCTCTTGGGAGGGAGGAACCGACGGCCGCCGTCCGTGTCATCCTCCGGGGCGGCGCCGCGTGATGCCCCGGATCACTCCCAGGTCCAGCAGGTCCTGCGGCCGGAGCCGGAGCTGCGCGGCGGTCGCCCGGATCTCGTCGGCGGGCCGCTTGAGGATCGCGGCCGCCGCCTCCGGCGCGATGACGGAGAAGTAACTGTCCGGCGTGGCCCAGGTGTTGCCGGGAGCGGCCAGTGCCAGCGCGCCGCCCGAGCCGCCCTCGCCGATCACCAGCGTGGTGAGGGGCGTACGGGCGGTGGCGACCGCCGAGAACAGGTCCGCGATCGCCGCACCGGCCCCCTGCCTCTCGGCCTCCGCGTCGTTCGCGGCGCCCGGGGTGTCCACCAGCGTCAGGACCGGGATGCCGAGCCGGCCCGCCAGCCGTACCAGCCGGGCGGCGGTGCGGTATCCGGCCGGACGGGTCGGGGTCCCGCGCTGGGCGGCGTACGCGATGGTCCGCCCGTCCCGCGCGCGGCCGAAGCCGCACACCATGCCGTCGTCGGTGCCGCCGCAGCGGTCGCCGCCGATCGACACCCGGCGGCTGAAGTACGCGTCCAAGTAGGCGTCCGCGCGCGGCCGTTCGGGCGAACGGGCGCGCTGCACCGCGTCCCAGCCGGTCGCGGGCAGGTCGGTCGCGCCACCCGGTGCGGGTGGGGCGGACGTGCCACCCAGTGAGGGTGGGTCGGTCGCGCCACCCAGCGCGGGCAGATCGCTCGCGCCGCCGCGTGCGACCGGGACGGTCGTGCCGCCCAGCGCGGGCAGGTCGGTCGTGCCGCCCAGCGCGGCCGGGACGGTCGTGCCGCCCAGCGCGGGTGGGACGGACGTGCCGCCCAGCGCGGGTGGGACGGGCGGCGGGCTCAGCGCGGGCGGGACGGACGCGGGGCTCAGCGCGGACGGGACGGATGCGGGGCTCGGTGCGGGCGGGACGGACGTGGCCCCGGCGCCCGGCCGGGTGAGCAGGTCCAGCCACAGGGCCAGCGTCTCCCGCAGCCCGTCCTGCGGGACGAGCGCGTCGACCGAGCCCGCCACCACCTGCGCCTCGGCCGTGTACGCCGCCGGGTCCGCGTCGGGCGGGCGGACCCGGGAGCCCGCGAAGGCTACCTGGGCGCCCGGCAGCGCCAGGGTCACATCGGCGCCCGCGCCGAGCGTGGCCCAGCCGCCGCCCGTAGTCGGATCCCGCAGGACGGCGATCTGGGCGAGCCCCGCCTTCCGGGTGAGCGCCGACTGGCGTGCCACCCGCTGGAGTTGGGTCAGCGCGAGCATGCCCTCCTGCATCCGGCTGCCGCCCGTGGCGACGAGCGAGACGACGGGCAGCCGGTGCGTGCGGGCGTAGTCGTAGGCCGCCTCCAGTCGGTCACCGGTGCGTTCGCCGAGGGAACCGCCGAGGAAGCCGAACTCGAAGGCGACGAGGACGGCGGTGGCCGGACCGAGCGGAGCCCTGCCGTCGATCGTCGTGCCGAAGCTCGCCGTCCCGAAGGTCGCGGTGCCGCAGACGACGGACTCCTCCTCGCCGGTGCGGGCCGCGGCGCGCGCCCGCGCGTCGTCGTACCCCGTCCAGGAGAGCGGGCCATCGGACCGGAACTCACCGCCGGGGGACGGGAGTTCGGCGAAGCTGTCGGTGACGAGGGAGATGGCCTCGCGGGCCGAGATCCGTTCAGTCACGAGGCAGCGCCCGCTTCAGGATCTTGCCCATGTCGTTGCGGGGCAGCTCGTCCAGGAGGCGCACCCTGCGGGGCCGCTTGTGCGGGGCGAGACGGCGGGCCACATGGTCGGCCAACTCGTCGGCGGACGGCGGCGCCTGAGGATCGATAGGGACGATCCAGGCCACCACCCGCTCACCGAGGTCGGCATCGGGCTCCCCGGCCACGGCGGCCTCGCGCACCCCGGGATGTTCGAGGAGCGCGTTCTCGATCTCGCCCGCACCGATCTTGTAACCGCCGCTCTTGATCAGGTCGGTGGCCTTGCGGCCGACGATCCGGACCGAGCCGTCGGGGTCGAGGACCGCCATGTCGCCCGTGCGGAACCAGCCGTCCGCGGTGTACGCGGCGGCGGTGGCGTCGGGCCGGTTCAGGTACTCGGTGAAGAGGTTCGGACCGCGCACCTGGATCTCGCCGACGCTCTCGCCGTCGTGCGCGCCGGTCGGGGTGCCGTCGGCCTCGTACCCGGCGATCGTCGTCCCGTCCTCCTCGACGAGCCGCAGGCCGACGCCCGGCAGCGGCACGCCGACCGTGCCCGGCCGGACCTCCCCGTCCGCCCGCACGCTCGTGTTCATCAGGGTCTCCGTCATGCCGTACCGCTCCACGACCCCGCGTCCGGTCGCGGCCGTGATCCGCTCGTGGTCGTGCAGGGGCAGCGCGGCGGACCCCGACACGAGCAGCCGCGCCCGGCCCAGCGCCTTGGCGAGCCCGGGGTCGTCGGCGAGCGCCTCGGCGAGCCGGTGGTACATCGTCGGCACCCCGAACAGCATCGTCGCCCCGGCGTTCAGCTCCCGCGCCACGCCCTCCGCGCTGAACCGCCCCAGATGCCGTACGGACCCGCCGCGGCGCAGCGGGCCCAGGATGCCGATGATCAGCCCGTGCACATGGAACAGGGGCAGGCCGTGCACCAGCACGTCGTCGCCGGTCCACTGCCAGGCGTCGGCCAGCGCGTCCAGGGTCGCGGCGACGGCCCGGCGCGGGATGACCGCGCCCTTGGGCGGACCGGTGGTGCCGGAGGTGTAGACGACCAGGGCGGGGGCGCCGGGGTCGGTGACCGCGCCGCCCGTTTCCGTGCCGGAGACCTCGACATCGACCTGGACCTCGGACTCGACCCGGACCCGGACCTGGACCTCGGACTCGACACCGAGCTTGACCTTGGGCTCAACGTCGGCCTCGACCCCGACCTCGACATCGATACGCTCCAGCGCCTGGAGCGGAGCGGGAAGCCGGTCCCCCCTGGCCGCGAGGACCAGGGACGGCGCGCTGTCGCCCAGGATATGGCCGAGTTCCGCCTCTCCGGACTTCGGGTTCAGCGGCACGGCCGGCACCCCGGCCAGCAGCGCGGCGACGACACCGACGGCCGTCTCGAGGGTCGGCGTCGCCCAGACCGCGACCCTCCCGGCACCGTCGAGCCGTGCGGCCAACGCTCCCGCCGAGGCGGCCAGTTCCGCGTACGTCAGGGACCGATCGCCGAAGCGGAGCGCGGACCGGTCCGCGACCGAACCGCCCACCAGGGCCGGGAAGAGGGAGAACACGGGGACTCCTTGCCGAGAGGACTTCACCGGGAGGGACAGGCTCTTCCTACACGATGAGACTCCTGAACCGGGTGGCAGGCCGCCGGTCCGCGCCGAGCACGTGGAGGGGGAGCGCAGGCGTCGTAAGGATCGTTCCGAAACCGGGAACGATCGTTCGGGAACCGTGGCGTGGACGGACCCGGACACGTAGTGTCGGCCTCGCGTCACAACTTGATGAGTCAACTGCCGGGAGACCTTTGGTGAGTGAGTCCCCGCCGCTCCTTCCCGAGACACTCGAATGCCTCGGCGCGCGGATCGTCGAGTTTGGGCCCGTCCCGCTGGTCGCCGAGGGAGCGGAGCGATGACGGCGAAGCACGCCGGTGCCGTCGGAGGCATTCTGACGGCGCTGCGTCCGCGCGGCGCGCGCTCCGAGATGCGGGCGCTGGCGGTGGAGCTCGGCCGGGTGCTCCGGAGAAGGATCGATACGCCCGTCGGCATGCGGGAGTTGGCGCACGCCCTCTGCGAGGAGATGAGCCGACGGCGGGGCGGCCGTCCCGTCCAGCTCCGTTTCGAGCGCTTCCCCGACGAGATCGAAGTCACCGGCCTGTGGATGGAGTTCAACGACTTCGACCTCGTCATCGTCGAGGAGCGCGCCGAGACGGTGCAGCAACTCGTCATTCTCGGACACGAGTTGTGGCACATGAAGGAAGGACACCGCGACCACCACGTGGACGGCGCGCCGGCCGTCGCGCGGGCGGCCCTCTCGGACCGTTCGGCCTTGCGTGATCCCGGAGCGCGCATGCCGTTCCGGCGGGAGGTCGCCCTCACCGTCGCCGCCCGCAACGGATCACGCCAGGCGGACGAGGCACAGGCCGAGGCCTTCGGCCTGCACCTGGCGAGCGTCTTCCGCTCCTGGGTGACCGGCCCCGGCGGCAACGCCCCCGCCGACCCGGTCGGCCGCGCCATCGAGACCTCCCTCGGCTACCGCAGACCTCAGGACTGACCCGCGCCCCAGGAGCAACCGCGGCCCCTCGGAAGCGACCTGCGGAACCAGGACCGACCTGCGGAACCAGGACCGACGTGCGGAACCAGGGGCACTTGCGGGCCCCTATCCGATCCGGATTCCGATCGGCCGCGCCGCCTCGACCAGGTCCGCGACCACACAACTGACGTTGTCCGGCCCGCCGGCGTCGTTCGCCGCCCCGATCAGGGCCCGGACGGCCGCGTCGGGATCGGGAGCCGAGGTGAGAAGCCGTGCGATCTCCTCGTCCGGCACGACGGTGGACAGGCCGTCCGAGCAGAGCAGGTAGCGGTCGCCCGGCAGTACGTCCTGCAGCCGCAGATCGGGTACGGGTGCCTCGGTCCCCAGCGCCTTGAGCAGCAGGGCGCGCTGGGGATGCGCGGTCGCCTCCTCCGGGGTGAGCCGGCCCTCGTCGACCATCGACTGGACCACCGTGTGGTCGTGGGTGATCCGGAACAGCCCGCCGTCGCGCAGCACATAGGCCCGCGAATCCCCGATGTGGACGAGCGCGAGCTGGGAGCCGGTCCACACCAGGGCCGTGAGCGTGCTGCCGGTGCCCTCCCCGTCCGGGGCCTGTGCCGTGGCGTGTCGCGGCACCAGGTCCGCCACGGCCCGGGCGGCGCCCTCCACGGCGTCCTCCAGCAGGTTGAGCACGCCACCGGCCGACAGCGGCTCGTCGTCCAGGAACGTGAGGGCCCGCACCGCCGCCGTGCTGGCGGGTGCCCCGTACGGCCCGCAGCCGTCGGCGACCGCGAGGACACGGGCGCCCGCGTGGACGCTGTCCTGGTTGGCGTCACGGACCAGACCGGTGTCGGAGAGAGCGGAATAGCGGAGTTCCAGCATGCTGGTGTCCTTCCCTGGGGACGGTGACAGATGGTCCACGAGGAACGCCGCCAGATCGCGGCGGGCGGCCGTCTCGGCCTCGACCCGGGCCCAGTACGCGCGGATCTCCCGCGCGGCCGGCCCCGGTTCCAGAGCGCACACCCGCCGGATCCGGGCGAGCGGCATACCGAGCCGCCGCAGCCACGCCACCAGCCGGGCCTGTTCGAGCTGTGCCACGGCGTAGTAGCGGTACCCCGTCTCGGGGTCCACCCGGGCGGGGCGCAGCAGCTCCAGTTCGTCGTAGAGCCGCAACGCCTTCGGCGACAGCCGGGAGGCCTTCGCGAAGGCCCCGATCGTCAACATGTCCATGCACCCACCCCGTAGCTCCCGTGTCCGGGCCGTTCCCCGTTTCCGGTTCCTCGTTCTGTCACCGATGCTGGGCCCTGCCCCTTGGTGAAGGTCAATATTGGCTTGGCCCGGGGGTGCGGATGGTTGTTAGCCTGCGGCGGGATTGTCCTGGGTGGCGTGCCGGTGGGGTGCGTCCGAGGCCGTACGCAGGTGTCGTACGTCGGTGTCGTGCGCCGCAGCCGTACGTCGATGTCGTACGCAGGTGCCGTACGAGGATGGAGTCCGTGTGGCCCGTATCGCGCTCGTCACGTACGACCTGGGCGAGGAGCCCGGCGCGGACCGGGATCTGCCCGTGCTGAGGGGAGCCCTCGAGGACGCCGGGGCGGTGGCGGACATCGTGCACTGGGACGATCCCGGGGCCGACTGGGCGGGGTACGACCTGGCGCTGATCCGCTCGACCTGGGACTACAGCCGGCGGGTGGCGGAGTTCGTGGCGTGGGCCGAGCGGTGCGCGGGGCTCACGCGGCTCCTGAACCCGGCGCCGGTCGTGCGCTGGAACACGGACAAGCGTTACCTCGGGGACCTGGCGGACGCGGGGGTGCCGGTCATTCCGACCAGGTATCTCGCGCCGGGGGACCCGGTCGAGCTGCCCGGCGACCACGAGTTCGTCGTGAAGCCCACCGCGGGGGCGGGGGCGCGCTATGCCGCCAGGTATACGCCGAAGGAGCGGGAGACCGCCCTCGGGCAGCTCGCCCGGATGCAC
Source organism: Streptomyces sp. NPDC005784 (assembly GCF_042871525.1). Taxonomy (NCBI): domain Bacteria; kingdom Bacillati; phylum Actinomycetota; class Actinomycetes; order Kitasatosporales; family Streptomycetaceae; genus Streptomyces; species Streptomyces sp. NPDC005784. The sequence continues at coordinate 116,985 of NZ_JBIAIQ010000006.1, read as the reverse complement.
GCCGAGGGGCTGACCGCGATGGTCCAGCCGTATGTGACGAACATCGACACCGGGGGCGAGCGGGCGCTCCAGTTCTTCGGCGGACGGCTGCTGCACGCCAGTCGCAAGGGAGCCGTACTGGAGCCGGGGACGCCCTACGACGGGGCGAAGACGCCCCACCCGCGGCTGGAGGTCTGGGAGCCCACCGCCGCCGAACGGGCCGTCGCGGAAAGGGCGTTGGCCGCCGTACCGGGAGGTGCGGACAGTGTGCTCTACGCCCGTGCCGACCTCGTCGACGGTGACGACGGCGAGCCCCGGGTGATGGAGCTGGAACTCGTCGAGCCGAACCTCTTCCTGTGGCTCCACCCGCGGTCGCTGCCCGTCGTCGTCGACCGGATCCTCAAGGCCGCCGCCTCTTGAGCGTCCCGTCGGAGGTCCCGTCGGCGGGCTTGTCGGCGGTCCGGTCCGCGGACTCCTGAGCGGGCTTCTCGGGGGATGCCGGTACGGGTCCCTTGACGCCCACGCGTTGCAGCAGCCCCCAGGTGAACTCCGCCGCGCACGCGTGCGGCACGCCCGCCGCGTCGGGGGCCGTGAACATCAGGCCCCAGCGGGTCGGTGCCGTGCCCTCCAGGGGCCGGGCGGGGGCGAAGGCGCGGGCCGCCTCGTCGACCGTGCAGCACCAGGGGGCCAGGTCCTCCAGGGTCTCCAGCACCGGGGCGGCGGCACCCGGGGCCCGTACCAGCCATTCGTTCCAGGCGACGCCGTTCGGGGCGAGCAGGACCTCGAAGCGCAGACCGGGCCACAGAGGCACCGGCCATTGCAGGGCCTCACAGGTCAGATCGCCGATCCGGCGCTCCCGCGCGGACTCGGGGGCACCGAGGACCGAGCGGTAGCGGGACGCGGCGGACCGGGTGCGCGGTGTGCGCAGCATCGCCTGCCAGCGCCGGTTCGCCTCCCGCATGTCGGCGATGGACGCACCCAGTTCGTGACGGGCGTCCTCGACCAGGTCAGGGTTGTGGTCGGCCATGCGGCGCAGCAGGACCAGCTGGAAGTCGAGCGGGGTGAAGGGGGTGGCGGGGCGTTTGGCCGGCATGGGGTCCATGGTCGCGCACCCGGCCCTCGCCCGGACGGCGCCCGTCCGGCAGGAACAGCACCGAGTTGACGTACCGCGGTCCGCGCGGCGGCAGCACCCGGCGCAACAGCCCCTGCGAGACGACGTACGACATCCGCGCCTGGTGCGCCTCCAGGGGGAAGGAGGCGAGCGGCACCCAGTCGGCGCCGGGCAGCACCCAGCCGGTGTACCCCTGCTCGGCGAGCCGCTCGACGACCGGGGCGACCGGCTGGATGCGGGACTCCAGCTCGATGAAGAGGGCGGGGCGGTCGCGGGCCAGCAGATCCCGGGCGCCGCGCAGCACCGCCGGCTCATTGCCGTCCACGTCGATCTTGATGAAGCCGACCTCGCGCAGGTCCAGGCTGTCCAGGGTGAGGCAGGGCACCTCCAGCGCGCGGGCGTGGATGTCCCGGCGGACGAGTGAGGACACGCCCCGGTCGCCCGCGTCGTCCGCGGGCAGCCACAGCCGGGCGGTGCCCCGGTGGTCCGAGGCGGCGGCCCTGATCACACATACGTTGTCCGGAGCGGCCGAGGACAGCAGGCGGGCCAGGTGCGGCACGGGTTCCACGGTCACCACCCGGCGGGCCAGCGGGGCGAGGCGGCGCGTCCACGGGCCGTACCAGCCGCCCACGTCCACGGCCGTGCCGCAGCCGGGCGGACACAGGTCGGCGAGCCGGGCCAGTTCGGGTTCGAAGCGCGGATAGACGAACCGGGCCGTTGCCGCGACCAGGCGGGTGGGAAGGAAGGGGGCGAGGCGGGCGGCGAGGGTCCTGGCCGCGCGGCCGTCGGCTGATCCGGTCATGGCGCCATCCGCCTGAGAAGTCGCTGGTGTTCGTCCTCCGTCACCTGCTCCCCGGAGGACGGCAGCAGTTGCGGGATGCCGTCCACGACGGGGTAACGGCGGCGCAGCCGGGGGTTGTAGAGCACTTCCTCGGACGGCCGGCTCTCATCCGGCGGGACGAGATGCAGCGGGCCCTTGTCGAGCGGACAGGCGAGGATTTTCAGCAGCGGGTCGTCGGGTTTCATGGGATGCCTCCGGGGGGCGTCAATTGCTTGGCACCGATGGGTGGTTGAGGCGCCTCGTCATGCTTGGGCATGGCGAGCAGGACGGTCACCGCGAGAACGGTGCCGGCCAGCCGCAGCGCGAGCCGGACCGGATCGTGCGGCAGCGCCTCGCCGAAGGTGAGCGTGCCGAGCACCGCCGTGAACAGACAGGTCACGGTCGTGCAGACCGGCACGATCAGCGAGGCCCGGCAGCGCTGGAGCGCCGCCTGCGACATGACCAGCCCGAACGCGCCGGTGAAGAGAAGGAGATACGGGTACGGGGAGCGCAGCAGGCCGACGACCGCGCCGCCCGGGTCACCGGCCGTCAGCCGGCTCGACACCCCCTTGATGGCGAGCGAGCTCACCCCGTACAACAGGCCCACCGCCACGCCGTATTCGACGCCGGTGCTCGGCATTCGGTGCCGGTGCCGGGAACGGCGCTCGGCGGCCCCGTACAGCCAGACGCCCAGCGCGAGCGAGGGCAGGCAGACCGTGAGGACGAGCGGCGCCGGAGCGCCGCGCCCGACCGTGTCGGAGCCCTCGCGCAGGGACAGCACGACCATCAGCAGGGCGAGCAGGATCGCGCCGAGCGCGTACCGTTCGCGGCCCGTTGTCTCCTCGCCGAGCAGCCGGGAGGAGAGCAGCACGAGGAGTACGAGCCCGGACACGAAGATCCCCTGCGCGGCGGCGATCGGCAGGGTGCGGTACACGGCCAGCTGCGCGCCGAACCCGGAGGCCAGCGCGAGCGAGCCGCCGATCCACAGCGGGCTGCCGAGGACCAGGCGGAGCAGCCGGGCGGGGCGGTGGATGTCCACCTCGGGCAGGGCCGCCAACGCGCGTTTCTCCAGGACGAATCCGGTGCTGTACAGGACGTTCGCCAGCAGAGCCGCCGTCACTCCCCACCACATGGGCTACGTCCTTCGCGCGTGCAGGAGCAGGATCGAGGACAGGGACGGCACGGCACAGGCCAGCCGGTCCAGCGGGCGCAGCGGACGCGGTACGCCGTGGAAGGGCGCGCCCGCCAGCCGGACGACCTCGAAGCCGGAGGCGGCCACGAACTGCCGGAGCGCGCGGGCCGTGTAGAGCCGCAGATGGCCGACGACCTCCCGCCCCGGACGGCCGTGCACGGCGCGCAGACTCACCTCGGAGAAGACGGGCTGGACACCGGCGAGCAGCAGGCCGCGGTTGTACCACGCTGCCAGGTTCGGGGTGGACAGCATCAAGTGGCCGCCGGGGCGAAGCACTCGGCGGATCTCGTCGAGGGCGCCGTCCGGGTCCACGAGGTGCTCGACGACCTCGCTGAAGAGCACCGCGTCCGCCGTCGCCGTCGCGAACGGCAGCCCCTCGTCGGCGAGTTCACCGCGAATCGCGTACGGGACCCGGGTGCGGGCCCGGCTGAGGGCGTCCTGCGACCAGTCGACGCCGACCACGCGGTGCCCGGCCAGGAAGGGTGCGGCGGTCGCGGCTGCGGTGCCGTCCCCGCAGCCGATGTCGAGCACGGTCCTCGCGCCCGCCGTGGCCGGGCCGAGCGCAGCGGCCAGCATCCGCGCCTGGCGCAGACTGCGCGGGGTTCCCGAGGCGACGGGGACGGCCGGATCCTCGTAGAAGTCACGAAGTCCGCGGCGGGCGCGTGGTGTTGGGCCGGCCTGGGTGGATTGGGTGGACGGGGCGGAAGGTGTGGAGAGGGTGCTCTGAGTGGATGAGGCGGACGGGGTGGTCGGCGTCGACGGGGTGGTCCGGATGGACGGAGGTGTGGTTCTCGTGGACTTCGCGCCGGTGGTCATCCGCCGGTCGCCTCCCTCTCCTGGGTCGCGTGCAGATAGTGCTCGAAGAGGTCGCGGAGGTGGCCCCCGTCACCGTGGCCGAGCAGACTGCTCGACCAGCGCAACGAGACGTGCAGCCGGCCCGCGGTGGACGCGGTCGTGACGGTCAGTCCGCGGGGCGTCCGGGCCGGGGCCGAGAACCAGACCGCGTGGGCGCGGCCCGCCTCCTCGCCGAAGTCGAGCGAGTACGGGATGCGGCCGATGTTGCTGAGCAGGACCGTCGACGTCCAGGGCCCGGCCGCCCTGCGCAGGCCCCGGGTGACCGCGGCACGCCAGGCCACCGGCACCACGGGTGCCGTCAAGAGGGCTGCTCCGTAGCCCAGTTGAGGCCGCTCGGCGGACTTCAGGGCGCGGGTGCGGGTGGCCGTGCGGCGCAGCAGTTCGCCCATCCGGGACGCGTCCACCTCCTCGGGGGCGAACGTCACCTCGACCAGCCGCGTTCCGTTGCCGATCGGCATGTCCGCGCCGCGCGGCCGGTCGTCGACCGGCATCGTGATGCGCAACGGGCGCGGACGCGCGCCGTGTTCCCTGTTCCAGTGGGCGACCATCAGCGCGGTGGCCGCCATGAGCTGGTCGTTCACCGTGTAGGGGGAGCCCTTGGGGCGGCGGGGCACACCGAGCTCGGTGACGATCAGGCCGTTTCCGGGGGAGGTCTCGGGGCTGCCCTGGGCGACTCGGGCGGGCGGGGTCCAGTTGGAGGGGGCGGCGTTCCCGTCCCCCGGTTCCGGGGCGTCCGGGACGCGCACCGGCGGGGCGGAGGGGGTGTTGTCCCTGCCTCCGTACAGCTCCGCCGCGGTGGCGAGGACGCGCAGACACGCGGGGCCGTCCAGGGCGGTGTGGTTGATGGTGAGGAGGAGGGTGGTGCCTCCGCGGGCGGGTGCGGGGCCCGCCCCCTCCGTCCCCTCCGTCCCCTCCACCACCTCCAGCCGGATCGGCGGGGACGCCGACAGGGGCGGGGCCTCCTGGAGGGTCCTGGTCCGGGCGGTCCGCAGGGCGTCCGGGCCAGGGGGCGGGAAGGACACCACCCGGACGTCCGGTTCCGCGGTCAGCTCCCATTCGTAACGGCGCCGGTACCAGGGCCCCGGGGCCTCACGCATCAGGACGCGCGGATGACGGCGCAGGGCCTCCGTGAACGCGGCCGTCAGACGGGCCCGGTCGACGGGGCCCGGCAGATGGATCTCGATGTGGACGGTCTCCGGCTCCTCCTCCTGGCTGCAGTGCCGGGAGACCTCGTCCACCACCGGGAACGGAACGCGCCCGCGGGGTCCCGCGGGGCCGCCCGTGCCGTCCTGTGCCGCATGCTCCACCGTGGTCACGCCGACCCGTCCTTCCCTGTGTCGTCCCGGGGCTCCTCGGGCGGACTCACCCGGAACCTCGGCTTGCGGAACGCGATCCGCGCGGCCGGCGCATCGGGCACGGGCCGCGGCGCCCCCGGCCCCCGCGCGGAGACCGTGGGCCCAGAGGTGACCCCGACCCCGGCTCCGGTCCCGGCTCCGGCCTGGGTTCCGGCTCCGGTCCCGGCTCCGGCCTGGGTTCCGGCTCCGGTCCCGGCTCCGGCCTGGGTTCCGGCTCCGGTTCCGGCTCCGGCCTGGGTTCCGGCTCCGGTTCCGGCTCCGGCCTGGGTTCCGGCTCCGGTTCCGGCTCCGGCCTGGGTTCCGGCTCCGGTCCCGGCTCCGGCCTGGGTTCCGGCTCCGGTCCCGGCTCCGTCCTCGGTTCCGGCTCCGGCCTCGGTCCCGGTTCCGGCCCCGGTTCCGGTTCCGGTTCCCGCCTCGGTTCCGGCTCCGGACAAGTCGCCTTCCTGCTCCGCCGCACCGGCCTTCTGTTCGGCCGGAGGGACCTCGTGCCCCGCCGCACCGGCCCCCGGCTCCGCCGCCCGGCCCTCCCGCTCCGGCGGACGACTGCCCCACCGTGCCCTGAACCCCGCCGGCAAGGTTCCCGGGCCGCGCGTCTCGCCGCGTACCCGTTGCGGCAGCGGTGCTGTGGGGGCCTCCGAGGAGTCCGGCCGCGGCGACCAGCCCGGTGCGTTGGACACCCCCGGCCCGTCGGGCTCCCATACGCTCACCAGCCCCGCGAACAGGCCGATCAACGCCAGGAGTTGGGCGGCGGGACCGAAGGCCCCCGCACCCGCGGAGACGGGCGATCCCGCACCTGTCGCGGCCGCGATCCCCGCCCCGGCGAGCGCGAGGAACGCGATCGGTACGAGCAGCGTGTGGCGGCGCCGGGCCAGCAGGGCCAGGGCCGGGACCAGCAGGGCGAGGAAGCCCGCGACGAGGATGCCCACCAGGGTGAGGGCGACCAGGCCCAGCCAGATCCCCGGCAGTGGTGGCACCGGCTGCGGCTCGTCGGGGTTCGGCGAGCGGCGGCGCCACACGACGAGGCCCACGAGCACGGCCACGGCGACCCCGCCGCCGATCAGCCCGGCCTGGTACGTCGTCGCGGGCTCGTACGACAGCTTGACCGTGCCGCCCGCGCCGGACGGGATCCGCCAGCCCTGCTGCCAGCCGTCGAGCCGTACCGGCGTGAGTTCCTTCCCGCCCAGGGTGGCCTTCCAGCCGTCGTTGAAGTTCTCGTACGTCGTCAGGTACGAGGCCGCGCCCGCGCCCACCGTCACCTCGCGGCGGTCGCCCAGCCAGTCCCGTATCTTCAGGGCCCGACCGGAGGTGGAGGCCTCGGGCGGTGTGCCGCGGGTCAGTGTCACGTCCGTGACGGCCAGTGGCCCGCCGTCGCCCGCCTCGACCCGGTGCGCACCCCCGGACAACTGCAAGTCGGCGGTCGAGCGCCCTTCTTGACAGAGCGTCACTTCGATGGCCCGGCGCTCCACCAGGTCCCGCACCGTTCCCTTCGCGCTCGTCTCGTACAGCGTCCCGTCGACCGCGACGACCGGGCCCTTCCCGCAGGGGAGCGAGAAGGGGCGGGTGCCGGTGGGCTGCCGGGTGCGGTACTGGTCGAGCGCGGGGACGTACGCCTCCGTGAGGCCGACCGGCAGTTGCAGGTCGGCGCCGGCGACCGGGTTGTGGACGGTCAGGGGAGCGGTCTCGGTGACGGTGATGTCGAGGTGGTCGGTGGTGATGGGGTCGAAGCGGGCCCAGCCGAACTCGTCGACCCCGACGATCGCCGCGCCGTCCGGGGAACTGATGTCGACCTTCGTCGGGCGGGTCGACAGACCGCCCGCCGGGGCCAGCACGATGGACGAGACGGGCTGCTTGCCCGGCCAGCTCAGATGGATCGTCGGGTTGCCGCCCGCGATCCACGCCGTCGTCAGGTCGCCGTCGGTGAGGTTGCGCGCGGACAGGCCCGCGCCCAGCTTCGCCGTCGAGTCCGCGGTCGCCGTGATCCGGTTCCGCTGCCCGGGCGCGACCTCGTACAACAGCTTGTCGAGTTCCTCGCCCGGCACGGGGACTGCGTCCGCCTTCACGGTGTACGCCCCCGCCGTCGAGGTGGAGAAGACGCGGTGCAGGCCCGCCTCGGTGCCCGTCGGGGACAGCCCGGTCGGGTCGGTGGAGCGGTGCAGGGAGACGATCTCGGCGGAGGCGTCCGAACCCGAGGCGTCCGTGGGGAGCTTGAGCAGACGAGTCACCCGCACGCCCGGCGGCGCGATCTCGGAGAAGCCCGCACCGGTGAGCCCAGCGTGCCGTTCGGTGGAGGAGACGATCGTGATCTTGAGCCAACCCGTCTCGCCGGAACGGGCCCTGACGGACTGTTTCCTGCCGTTCGGAAGGAGGTAACTGGTGGCGGAGCCCTTCTCGGTCTCGACCCGGATCCGGGTCGCCGCCGAGCGCACACCGTCCTGCGGCAGCGGGATCACGTCGAAGGACGCGGGCACGTCCACGGAGCCGTCGAAGCGGATCCGCAGCCACTGGCCGTTCGCCGAGCCCGCCGCCCCCTCCGCCCACGCCGTGTCGGGGTTGCCGTCGAAGGCGTTCACCGGGTCGTACTGCGGGAGTTGGAACAGCCAGTTGCCGGTGGACGAGGCCGTGACGGAGCGGGCGCCGCGCAGCTCCGCGACGGTCTGGTGCGTGACGCCCTCGGCCGGAAGGATCTGGCGTGGGTTCTTGCCGGGGTCCTGCAGGCTGCCGCTGTCGTTGCGCTGGTCGCGCGTGTACGTGTACGAGGTGTTGGCGTCGACCAGGCCGAAGCGGGTGTCGGCGCGGCGCAGCCCGTCGCCCACCACCTGGACCGGCGCGGTGCCGAGACCGGGATGGTTGTCGCCGGTCAGCACGGCGGCGCGGCCCCGTATCGCGGGGTCGGCGGCCAGCGGGAGCAGCGACTCGGGCCCGCCGGACACCACGGCGGTGTCGGCGATCGGTTTGAGTCCTGCCTGCCCCGGCCGTGGCACGGCCGGGTCGGCCGGCTCGTAGATCTCCACGGCGCGCTCGCGCGGATAGAGCCCCTCGACCTGGAGCGGGGTGTGGTTCGCGATCCGGCCGACGGTCATGACCGGCCCGAACCCGTCGACCCGCCGGTACCCGGACTGCTCCAGCGTCCGCCGCACGGTCGCGGTCGGGACGTAGCCGATCTGGCCGGGGTCGAGATCGTTGCGTACGACGACGTAGTACAGGCCCGCGCGGCTAAGATAGTCCGCCAGACCCGGGACGTCGCCGCCGGTCAGCAGGGCCTGTTCGACCGCGTCCATGGCGCGCCGGTTGCCCGGGGTTCCGAAGGGGACGTAGTCCCGCTCGGCCCAGCGGGAGCCGGCGAGCACGTCGAGGGGCTCGTCGATGGGGGAGCCCCAGGTGTAGATGCCGTGCGCGGTGGCGGGGACGACGAGGGCGCGGGAGTCGGGCGAGTACTTCTTGAGCCAGTCCGCGGTCGTCTGCCAGTACCGGGGGAGCTCCTGGAACGAACCCGGTTGCAGGATCGACCCGTTGAGATACGGCCAGGCGAGTCCGGGCACGACGAGGACCGCCGCGATCAGCGGGGCGAAACGCCGGCCGCGCACCGGGCGGGCGCCGTGGGTCCGCGTCGCCACGCCCACCAGATGCGCGAGGCCGAGGACGAGGGCGAGCGCGAGGCCCGTCTGGAACTTGTAGATGTTGCGGAAGGGGACGAGCCGGCCGTTCAGCCAGTCCTGGACCACGCCGTGGAAGGGGGCTCCGAACGAACCGCCGTACCCGGCAAGGGTGATGAGCGCGACCGACAGTACGGTCAGTACCAGCCAGCGGCGCTCGGGCATGTCCCGTCTCGCCAGGCCCGCGAGACCGAGGCCCGCCGCGAGCGCCGAACAGACGATCACGATCACCGAGGACGCGACGGACCAGCCGGCCGGCAGCCAGGCCTCGCCGAAGTGCAGATAGGCCACCCAGTTGCCCGCGCCGCGCAGCGACTCGGTGGCCGACATGGTGGCGGTCGTGGTCTGCGAAGTCTCTATATAGGGAAGGAAGTTCTCCCCGTAGGCGCCGAGCAGCAGCAGCGCGATCCACCACCAGGCCGTCGCCAGGATCACGCCCGGCACCCACCAGGAGATGAGCCCCCGCTGCCGGGGCCCGCGCGGGCGGGACAGCAGATAGAGCCCGACCGGGAGGAGCGACGCCAGGGTCGCGGCCGCGTTCACCCCGCCCATGAACGGGACGACCAGCGCCGAGCGCAGGGCCGCGATCCGGGCGGTGTAGCGCTCGTCGGTGAGCGGCAGCAGGACCCAGGGGAGGAAGGCGCCCGGGAGCGCGGCCGCCGAGGTCGAACCGACGACGATGGTGAAGACCGGCCACAGCGCGTACGCGACGGCGGCGAGCAGACGGGACGCGCCGCTGCCGATGCGCAGCCGCTCGGCCAGCCTGAGCGCGCCCCAGAAGGCGACGGACACGACGATCGACAGCCACAGCCGTTCCGCCAGCCACACCGGGAGGTGGATCAGCCGGCACAGGCCGTAGTACGGCAGCATCGGCCAGGCGTAGCCGACGTACTGGTCCTGGATGCCGCCGAAGCCGCCCCGGTCGTGCCACAACTGGCCCAGGTCGGTGAGGAATTGCCAGGGATCGAGCGTGACTCCGAGCTTGGTGTCGAAGGTCGTACGTCCGGGGTGCACGGCCAGGAACAGCACGAACACCACGGCCCAGAATCCCAGCAGCCACCGCCGGGAGCGCGGCCCCTCCGGGGGGCCGGACGTGCCGGTGGCGGGGCGGACCGCTGCCGGGGGAGGAGCCTGGACCGTGCTCGTCATGGTGGACACCGCCGGAGGATGAGGAGGAGGTTCCAGGTGGCGAACTCGCGCAGCCCCGGCGCCTTGGCGACGGCTTCCGCGAGGAAGGGCCAGTAGCGGGAGCGGGCCGAGACGACCGTGATGTCGTCGCGGGCGCGCACCTGCCGCAGGGTGGTGCCGATGTGCACGGCGAAGAGGTTCTCGCCGAGGGTGTGCTTGGCGGGCTTTCCGGTACGGCGCCGGTAGCGGGCGCGAGCCCGTTCGGCGCCGAAGTAGTGCCAGGGCGCCCACTCGTGACCGCCCCACGGGGACAGCCAGTTGGTGAACGACACGTAGATGAGCCCGTCCGGACGGGTCACCCGGATCATTTCGCTCAGGAACGTCTGCGGATCGGCCACGTGCTCAAGGACGTTGGAGGAGAAGCAGACGTCCGCGACCCCGTCCGCGAGCGGCAGCAGATAGCCGTCGGCGACGACGGCCGACCCGGGCGGTTTCGGGCCGAGCTCCCGCAGGTCCGGCTCGAAGAGATAGGCGTGAGCGCCGCGCCGCCGGAACTCCTCGGTGAAGTAGCCGCCGCCGCCCCCGATGTCCACGACGGTACGGCCCTCGACGGCGCCGTACGCCGCCTCGACCTGGTCGGCGGCGTCCCGGGCGAGCAGCGCGTAACAGGCCCCGGGGTCGTCCTGCTCGTGCAGGAAGGCCCGGAAGAGCGCGAGCGACCGGCGCACGGAGGGATCCTTGAGCCCGGTGCCGGTGCTGGTGCCGGTGCTGGTTCCGGTACCGGCCCCGCCGCCGGCGCCGGCGCCAACATCTTCGCCTGCAAGGCCACTTGTGCCGGTGCCGCCCCCGGCGTCGGGGTCGGCACGGGTACAGCCACCGGCGTCGGCACTGGTGCTGGTGCTGGTGCCGGTACGTTCCCGCTCGTCGTTCGGCGTCCGCCTGTTTCCGGGCGGCTCGGTCGTCACCTGTCGCTCGGCGGCCGACCCGGCATCAGGCCGGCTGTCTCCACCGGCGGGTTCGGCGCCCGTCATGGCGCCCAGCCCGTCACCGCCTCCTCGGCCGGCCCGCCCGGCATCAGGCCGGCCGTCTCCACCGGCGGGTTCGGCGCCCGTCATGGCGCCCGGCCCGTCACCGCCTCCTCGGCCGGCCGGCCCGGCATCCGGCCGGCTGTCTCCACCGGCGGGTTCGGCGCCCGTCATGGCGCCCAGCCCCTCACCGCCTCCGCGGCCACCGCTTCGAACCGGCGGACCGTGTGGTTCCAGCGGTACCGGGACGCACGGTCGCGTGCGGCCCGGCCCATCACAGCGCGACGATGGCCGGACAGGGCCAAGGTGCACCAGGCCGCCGCGAAGGAGGACTCGCCACGGGCCAGCACCCCCGTCTCGCCGTCCACGACGGAGTCCCGCAGCCCGGGTACGTCGAAGGCGATGGCCGGGGTCTCGCGCGCTGCCGCCTCGGTGACCACCAGTCCCCAGCCCTCGACCGCCGACGGATGCAGCAGCAGCCAGGCGGCGCAGAGCAGCCGGTGCTTCTCGGCCTCGGCGACATGACCGGTGAACTCGACTCCGGGGCCCGCGAGTTGTTCGAGGCGCTCCCGCTCGGGGCCGTCCCCGATGATGACCAGCCGGCCGCCGGTGACCGGGCGGACCCGCTCCCAGAGCCGGAGCAGCAGATCGATCCGCTTGTACTCCACGAGCCGTCCCATCGACACGAACAGCGGCTCGGGCGAGCGCGCGGCCCGCGGCCCCGGCTCCTCGACCCCGTTGTGCACGACCCGGATGCGGTCCCGCTCGACCCCGATCGTGTGCAGGGCGTGCGCCGTCGAGGGAGAGACGGCGACGAGCAGATTGCGGCGCTGCGCGCCGGCCAGCGCCCAGTGTTCGAGTCTTCGGCCGAGCCGGGCGGCGGGCGCCAGCGGTCCGCCGAACCGCATCGTCCACAGATCCGTGTGCACATGGTTGACCAGGCAGAGCGTGGGACCGCGGTGCCACAGGGGTGTCAGGTACGGCAGCCCGTTGCACACCTCGACGAGCAGGTCGCAGTCACCGACCTGGCGGTGCAGGGCCGGGCGGGCGCGCAGGAAGTGGCCCAGGTCGCCGCCCGCCGAGACGACCCGGTAGTCGCGGTAGGACGCGGGGCCACCGCACAACAGGGTGACCTGGTGGCCGAGCCGGGTCAGCCCGTCGGCCAGCCGGTCGACCAGGAGTTCGGAGCCGCCCGCCGCGGGATTGCCGAGATCACGGCGGGCGAGGAAGACGATGCGGCGCGGGTGTGGGGGGAACGCCGGAGGGTACTGCGCGGGGCGCGGGGACGCGGTGCGCAGCGGGGACGGCACGTGCTGGGGCATGGGTGCTCCAACTCGTCTCGGGGTGCGGAACTCAGTGTGGGGGGCGGGACGCGGTGCGGTCGTCGGTGATCGTGCGGGCTTGAGCGCTTCCTGTGGGTGACGCCGGGTCCGCCCGGCCGTGGGGGGCGCGGGCGCTTGCTGTAACGGGGCTGTGGACGGGCTGTGTTCGGGTGGGGCTGGACAGTTTTCGCCGAGCCGTTCGCGTCGGCTACTCACCGGAGTGACAATTTCGGGGCTTTGTGGAGCTGACGGCGCATCACATCGTGAAGGAAGTGGGGGACGACTCGGACGAACCGGGATCACGCCGCCCGCGTACCATCAAAACGGTGCCCAACGCGGCCAGGACGAATCCCACCACACCGGCACCGATCGGCAACGTCTGTCCCAGTAGGCGCAGTTGACCGCTCTCGGTCTTCGCCTGCGCGACCTGGTCCCGCTGGGTCGCGGCGGTGAAGGCCAGCTTCCGGCTGTCCAGCAGCACCGCCGCGTCCTTCTCGCCGCCGGGGGCACGCAGTGTCCTGCGCGGGCCGACCTGCGCGTAGATCACCCGTCCGGTGCGCTGGTCCACGACGAGTTCGACGAGGTGGTTGGAGTACCACTCCTCCGCGAGCACCTGGCTGCGCTGCGGCTCCCCGACGATCAGTCCCGGCACCAGCCGGGTCCCGGTCCGGGTGGCGGGGACGGTGCCGGTGAACCGGTACCCCTCGTACCCGCGGATCTTCCGGGTGCCCCTGTAGTGCAGGGTGACGGGCGCGCCGAGGGAGTCGTCCCACCAGCGGTAGGCGCGTTTGTGCACGTCGAAGGGGAATTTCAGATAGGCCTCGCCCTCGAAGTACGGGCTCTCCTTGCAGCAGTGCACCGGCTCGTTGGACCTGCGGTCGGTGACCCAGCGGCCCGGCGTGAACTCCAGGGCGTCGTGCGGGTCGGCCGCGGGCAGCGACCGGTCCGTGTCGACCGTCGTCGTCACGTCCCAGACGGCCTTCCCGCTGCGCTCGCTGTCGGCGACGTCGCCGCGCACCACCTGGGTGACGGTGATGTTCTGGCCGGGTACGGCCTCCACCTTGTCGGTGTCGAAGACGGTGCCGGTGCCGGTGTAGACGGCGGTCGTGTCGATGTCGATCGGGTTCACGGCGGCACGTGGCTCCACGTACCAGGCGAGCATCGGAGCCAGCACCAGCAGGAAGGTGCCGAGGCCGACGAGGATCAGGGAGACAGGTGAGAAATTGCGGCGCATCCGGGCACTCCAGGGGCGTGAGGAGGCTCGACGCACAGGTGGTATCCGGTGGTACGAAGGGATATGGATGCGTCGACACCGAGGGAGAAAGTGCACGTGCGGTATGGGCCGGGAACCGTAGGCGCACTCTTGACGGAGTGTCAATGCATTGTCGAGACTGGGCACTTGCCGGACGGGGCCGGTGTGGACGGTGTCCGTGGGACCGCTCGACCGTGGCCACGCGGACTCCCGGGGTGGGGACGACCTCCGACAGAGAGGCTGACCCTGCGATGTCCAGACTGCTCGCCGCCGCACTCACCGTCGCCGTCGCCGCCGCACTCGCCGTGGGCGCCGCCCTCGGCATCGTGGCCGTGCTCGACGCGACTCCCGACCAGCCGAACACGCCACTGATCACCTACCAGAATGCCGGTCAGGAGCGCTGACCGTGCCGAGCCGCAGAGGCGCACGGCCGGCGCTGCCGGGCGAGGACGGGGGTCCCTCCTGGCCGGGCGGACCCGAGATCCCGGGTGCGCGCGGAGACCCCGACGAGGCGGAGTCCGGGCGAGGCCGTCCTTCCGGCGCGGGCCGTGGTCGCGCTCCCGGCGTCGGCCGTGACGCGGTCGGGATCCCGGGTGTGCGCTTGGGCTCCGACGAAGGGGAGTCCGGGCGAGGCCGTCCTTCCGGCGCGGGCCGTGGTCGCGCTCCCGGCGTCGGCCGTGACGCGGTCGGGATCCCGGGTGTGCGCTTGGGCTCC